>DATEEF010000165.1:0-12304 GCA_035281265.1 Steroidobacteraceae bacterium | reverse complement strand
TTCGACCGGCGGATCGAAAGCCCGCAGGTTCACGACCATGAGCGCGCGCCCGCCCTCCTCGGTCACCGCGCCGAGGTAGCCGCCGCAGCGACCGCAGAAGACGAAGTCCGCCGTCCGGTGGCCGAAGCGGTAGCGCGACAGGGCGCTCGCGTCCCGGTGGTTCCAGCGGACCGCCCCGGCGGGATCCGACGTGTAGCAGGCCCCGTGCTT
The DNA here is from genome assembly GCA_035281265.1 of Steroidobacteraceae bacterium. Lineage (GTDB taxonomy): Bacteria > Pseudomonadota > Gammaproteobacteria > Steroidobacterales > Steroidobacteraceae > SCUD01. Next base: position 12,094 of record DATEEF010000165.1, on the reverse strand, counting down.
CTGGCAGAAGCTGCACCGGCAGTCGCGAACCGCCCATTCCGCGGGAGGTTTCGACGTCTCGAATACGAAGCCGACGGCGCCGCAGTGGCATCGGCCGGGCCAGGCGCTCATTTGCGGACGCTCGACGGCAGCATCTCGAACTCCGTCGCGTGCGGCATGGCGGCGAGCGCCTTGCGCAGGTCGTCCGGCGGCGCGATGAGCCTGCGGGCGGCGAGGTCCATCCAGCCGCCTTCGCAGCGGACGCGGGCGGCGAGCACGCCGCCTTCCTTGAGTACCTCGTTGACGAGGCGGAAGCGCGAGCCGTCCATAGCCATGCCGGCGAGCGCGAGCGTCACGGTGATCGGTTCGAGCAGGCCGACCTCGCGGTGGTATTCGAGCTCGTCGCGGCGCAGCACCGGGCCGATGCGGCGCTTCGCGAAATCGGTGACGGCGAATCCGTGCTGCTTGAAGAAACTCATGCGCGCGTCGACGCACTTGTTGAGGTACGCGAAGTTCGCCATGTGGGCATTCGCGTCCATGTCGGCCCAGCCGGCCGTCGTCGCGATGCTGAAGGGGGCGGTGCTCACGTCCAGCAGTGGAAGTTCAGCTTGTTGCCGTCGAGGTCCCGGAAATAGGCGCCGTAGTAGCCGTCGCCGCGATCGCCCGGAGGGCCCTCGTCGGTCGCCCCGAGCGACAGGGCTTTCCTGTAGAGCGCGTCGACCTGCGCCGGCTTCGCGACCTCGAAGGCGATCATGCAGCCGTTGCCGACCGTGGCCGGCTTCTTGTCGAAGGGACTGGCGAGCGCAAAGCCCGGCTTGCCGTCGCCCTGCTTCCAGGCGACGAAAGTCGGGTAGTCCATGACGCGCTTCGCGCCGAGCTCCGCCATCAGTCCGTCGTAGAACGCGGCGGCGCGCGTGAAGTCATTGGTGCCGACGCATGCATACCCGATCATCGATGCCTCCTTCCGTGCAGTCTTCAGTGAAGGGCCGCGAAGAAGTCGCGGAGCTTCTCCGGATCCAGGCGCCCATTGGGCCTCAAGCCGCTGCACACGTCGAGTCCCGCAGGCATCACGCGCTCGTACGCTTCACGCGCGTTGCCGGGATTGAGCCCGCCGGCCAGCAGGACGGGCACCGAGACGCTGTCGCGTATGCGCCGGCTGGTCGTCCAGTCGTGCACCCGGCCCGTGCCGCCGAGCTCCTTGACTGCGAGCTTCGGGTTGCCGGAGTCGAGCAGGATCGCGTCGACCAGCGGCGCCGCCGCCCGCGCCTCGTCCACGGACTCGGGACCCGTCACGTGGATCACCTGCACGAGCCGGGTCGCCGGCAGAAGGCGGCGCAGCCGACGGAGCTCGGCGTCGTCGAGCGCGTCGACGAGCTGCACGGCCGTGGTCCCGCAGCGTGCATGCTGCTCCGCGATGGCTTCCGCCCCGGTGAGCGAGGTCAGGAGAAAGGTTTCGGTGGACGCCGGCACCGCTGCGGCGATCCGCGCGATGTCGGCCTCGTCGATCGGGCCCGGGCCGCTCGGCATCGCCGAGACGAGGCCGATCGCGGATGCGCCGGCCCCGATCGCGAGACGTGCCTCGTCGATGTCCGCGATGCAGCACACTTTCACGAACATGGCGCTACTTCCAGGTGTTGGCGTCCTGCTCGAACCCCTTGTTCTGCGGCCGCACGACGCAGAAGCGCTGGCCGGTCGGCGCCTCCATGACGACCCAGGTCTGGACCTTCTGCAGCCGCTTCGCCCCGAGCCCCTCGAGCCGCTTCACTTCGGCCTCGATGTCGTCGGCCTCGATGTCGAGGTGCACGCGGCTCTCGTGGTCGACGGCCTGAACCTCGATGTGCAGGCGCTCGTCGGGCACGACGAGCTTGACGTAGGACTGCCCTTCCTCACCGGGCAAAGGCTCCGTCGCCATGCCGAGAGCCCGCGACCAGAACCTTGCGGCGCCGTGCACGTCGCCGGTCCTGCAATCGATGATGAATCCCGCCAGTCGGCTCTTGTGCATCGCTCAGCTCCTTGCCGAATCCAGTTCCAGCTCCATGTACACGTCGCCGCGAGCATAATCGGACGGGTGCGGCCACGGCGCGTGCCGGAAACCCAGTCGCTCGTAGAGGCGAATGGCGTTGTCGAGGCGGCTGTTGGTTTCGAGAAATGCGCGCCGGAAACCCTGCTGCCGCGCCCAGGCCGTGCCGGCCTTGCCGAGCAGCTCGCCGATGCCGCGGCGCTGATGCGTCGTCGCGACCGCCATCTTGGCAAGCTCGCAGCGGCCGTCGTCCCCGCGGATCATGGCGATGGTCCCGACCACCGCGTCGCCGTCCAGCGCGAAGAAGATCATGCCGCCCGGTCCGATGATGGCGCGCTCCGGGTCGTCGAGCACCTCGAGGTCCGGCCCCTCGACCGTGAACAGGCGCTCGATCCACTCCAGGTTCAGCCGGCGGAATGCGGCAGCCAGCTCGCGCCGGAACGGCACCACCGAAATGCCGCTCATGGACGCGGCGCTCCGCGCCACTCGCGCGCGAGCAGGCCCAGCATGACGGAATCGGCGATCACGCCGCCGACGTTCCAGCGCTCGCGCAGGAGTCCCTCGCGCTGGAAACCCATGCGCTCGAGGATGCGCAGCGAGCTCGCGTTGGCGGGATCGACGTCCGCTTCCAGCCTGTGCAGCCTCAGGCTGCCGAACGCATAGTCGATGAGGACGGTCAGCCCCTCGCCCATGTAACCCCGCTTCCAGTGCGGGCTGCGCAGGCAATAGCCGATCTCCGCGCGCGCATTCGCCCGATGGAAGGCGAAGAGCGTGCAGGTGCCGAGCAGCTCGCCGTCCTCCTTGCGCTCGATGCCCCACTGGAAGGCGGACCGGTCCGCGAACTGGCGATGGATGCGCTGGAGCAGGTCCACGGCCTCCGCGCGCTCCTTCATCGGCGTCGTCGACCAGTAACGCATCATCGGTCCGTCCGAGAAGATGCGGAAAAGCGCGTCGACGTCGCTCTCCGCCAGCCAGCGCAGTCGCACGCGCGGCGCCTCCAGCGTCGGCAGGGACTCCCCGTCGATCATGACTGCAGCAGTTCCTCGTAGATGGCGAGGTCGCCCGCCGAGAAGCAGCAGAACACGACCTCGCGCAGCTTCTTCGCGCCGGCGAGGAACTCGCGCGCCGTCGCGATGGCGATGCGCGCCGCGGGACGCACCGGATAGCCGTAGACGCCGGTGCTGATGGACGGAAACGCGATGGACGAAAGCTCGGCGCCCTCCGCGATCTCGAGCGACCGGCGGTAGGCGGAAGCCAGCAGCCCCGCCTCGCCCCGGTCGCCCCCGCGCCAGACCGGGCCCACGGCATGGATGACGTAGCGCGCCGGCAGCCGGTAGGCCGAGGTGATCTTCGCCTCGCCCGTGGCGCAGCCGCCGAGCCGGCGGCATTCCGCGAGCAGCTCCGGGCCCGCGGCGCGGTGGATCGCCCCGTCGACGCCACCGCCGCCCAGCAGCGTCTCGTTCGCCGCGTTCACGATGGCGTCCACCTCGAGCGTGGTGATGTCGGCACGAAGCGCGCGCAGGACGGGCTCGAACTTCATTCAGGCCACCCGCGCTTCGAGGTCGTACTCGGAAGAGCCCGTGATCACGACCTCCGCGAATTCGCCGACGGGGAGCTTGCGAGCCCGCGCGCCGCGGATGCGCACCACGCCGTCGATTTCCGGCGCGTCGGCCTCGCTGCGCGCGATCGCCCCGTCCTGCTGGAGGGCATCCACCAGCACCTGCATGCGCCGCCCGACGCGGGCCGCGAGGCGGCGCGTGCTGATCTTCTGCTGCGCCTGCATGAACCGGTGCCAGCGCTCCTCCTTGACCTCGTCGGGCACCGGGTCCGGCAGCGCATTCGCCGCAGCGCCCTCCACCGGCGAATAGCGGAAACAGCCGACGCGGTCGAGCTCGGCCTCTTCCAGCCAGTCGAGGAGGATCCGGAAGTCCTCCTCGGTCTCGCCCGGAAAGCCGACGATGAACGTGCTGCGCAGCGTCAGCTCCGGCAGCGCCTGGCGCCAGCGCCGGATTCGCGCGAGCGTGTTCTCCGCGTGCGCCGGCCGACGCATCAGCTTGAGGATCCGCGGGCTGCCGTGCTGGAACGGGATGTCGAGGTAAGGCAGCACCTTCCGATCGGCCATGAGCGGTATGACCTCGTCCACGTGCGGGTACGGGTAGACGTAGTGCAGCCGCACCCAGGGACCGATCTCGCCCAGCTCGCGCGCCAGGTCGATGAACCGGCTCGGGATCTCGCGGCTGCCCCAGGCCGACGGCCGGTACTTCAGGTCGGCGCCGTAGGCGCTCGTGTCCTGCGAGATCACGAGGAGCTCGCGCACGCCCGCGTTGCGCAGGCGGATCGCCTCGTTGAGGACGTGGTCGATCGGGCGGCTCGCCAGACGTCCGCGCATCGAGGGAATGATGCAGAACCGGCAGTGGTGGTTGCAGCCCTCGGAAACCTTGAGGTAGGCGTAGTGCCGCGGCGTCAGGCGCACGCCCTGCGGCGGCACGAGGTCGAGGAACGGGTCGTGCTTCGGCGGCAGGTGCTCGTGCACGGCGCCGACGACTTCCTCGTAAGCGTGCGGCCCCGTCACCTTGAGGACGGCCGGATGGCGCTCGGTGATCTTCTCAGGTCTAGCGCCGAGGCAGCCGGTGACGATGACGCGCCCGTTCTGCGCGAGAGCCTCGCCGATCGCGTCGAGCGACTCGTGCACCGCGTCGTCGATGAAGCCGCAGGTGTTCACGACGACGAGGTCCGCCGCGTCGTAGGTCGGCGCGACGTCGTAGCCCTCCGCGCGCAGCTGCGTGAGGATGCGCTCGGAGTCGACGAGCGCCTTCGGGCACCCGAGACTCACGAAACCGACGCGGGCATTCTTGCTGGCCACGCGTCATTTTACCGGTAGAATCAGCGGCATGCGCTTCACCAAGATGCATGGGCTCGGCAACGACTTCATCATCTTCGACGCCCCGCCCGGCGGCGCCCCCGACGCGGACGCGATCCGCCGCCTCGCCGACCGCTTCACCGGCATCGGCTTCGACCAGGCCCTCATGCTGGAGCCGCCGCGCAAGCCGGGCACGGCCGTCTACTACCGCATCTTCAATGCCGACGGCCGCGAGGTCGAGCAATGCGGTAACGGCGCGCGCTGCATCGCCCGGCATATCGGCGAGCGCGGCGCGGCGCCTCGGTCCGAGCTCGTGCTGGACAGCCCCGGCGGGCTCGTCCAGGCGAAGCTGGACGGCGACCGCGTCTCGGTCACGATGGGCGTGCCGGACTTCAACCCGGCATCGCTTCCCTTCGAGGCGAGCGGCGAAGCCTACGTGTATCCGCTGTCGGTCGGCGCGAGCGAGGTCGAGATCGGCGCAGTGTCCGTCGGCAACCCGCACGCCGTGATCCGCGTCCCGGCAGTCGCCGACGCGCCGGTCGCCCGGCTGGGGCCCGCGATCGAGAACCACGCGCGATTTCCCCGGCGCACCAACGTGGGCTTCATGGAGGTGGTCGACCGCGGCCACATCCGGCTGCGGGTGCACGAGCGGGGCACCGGCGAGACCCGCGCCTGCGGCACCGGGGCCTGCGCGGCGGTCGCGGTGGGCCGGCGCCACGGGCTGCTGGACGAAAATGTGCAAGTCGACCTTCCCGGCGGCCGACTCGACATACAATGGAAGGGACCGGGCGAGCCGATCTGGATGACGGGGCCCGCTGAACGCGCTTTCGAGGGGGAAGTGAAGCTATGACGACACGACCGGTTCGCGGCGTGGAGATCGCCGAGGTCGACGAGGCGGCGGTCGCCTCCTACCTCGCCGCAACGCCCGAGTTCTTCGACCGCCACGCGCAGCTGCTGGCGAAGATCCGCCTGCCGGATACGCGCAGCGGCGCTTCCACCGTCTCGCTGCTGGAGCGCCAGGTCGAGGTGCTGCGCGAGCGCAACCGCGAGCTCGAGCGCAAGGTCAAGGATTTCGTGGACGTCGCGCGCGAGAACGACGCCCTCGGGTCGCGGGTCCTGTCGATGGCGCGCCGGTTGATCGCCGCGAATGACAGCGCCGCCGCGGTCGCGGCGATCGAATCGGCGCTTCGCGAGGACTTCGGCGCGGGCCAGTCGGTGCTCGTGATCACGGCGCCGCGCGCGCCGGCGGGCGTCAGCGAGAGCCGTTTCCTGCGCATCGTCCCGGCGGACCTGCCGGCCCTGCGCAGCTTCGATTCGCTCTTCAGCGCCGGCAAGCCGCGCTGCGGGCAGCTGCGCGACTCCCAGCGCGAGTTCCTGTTCGGCACCGACGCCGCGGAGATCGGCTCCGTCGCGCTGGTGCCGCTCGGCGGCAAGGCGGGCTTCGGCCTCCTCGCCTGCGGCTCGCACGACGGCCAGCGCTTCAACCCGACGATGAGCACGGACTTCCTCGCCCACATCGGTGAACTGATCGCCGCGGCGCTCGCCCGGGACTAAAGGAACCTGTGCAGCCGAAGGCGGCCGGCTGGATCGGGCGCTACCTGGCCCACCTGCGGACCGAACGCCGGCTCTCGCCCCACACCGAATCCGCCTACCGCCGCGACCTCGAGGCGCTCGTCGCCTATTGCGACGGCGAGAAGATCGCCGACTGGGCGCGCCTTGACAGTCACCACGTCCGCACCTTCGCCGCGCGCGAGCACCGGGACGGGCTCGGCCCGCGCAGCGTCCAGCGCCGCCTGTCGGCCGTGCGCGGCTTTTTCAACTACCTGATCCGGGAGAAGGTGCGGGACGCCAACCCGGCCGTCGAGATCCGCGCACCCAAGGCCGCGAAGCGGCTGCCGAAGACGCTGGACGTGGACCAGGTCGCGAGCCTGCTCGAGCGCAAGCCGACCGACGCGCTGTCACGGCGCGACCTCGCGATGCTCGAGCTCCTCTACTCGTCGGGGCTCCGGCTCTCAGAGCTCGCGGGCCTCGACGTCACGGACCTCGACCTCGCGGACCGCACGGTGCGCGTGCTCGGCAAGGGCTCGAAGACGCGGGTGCTGCCTGTCGGGACCAAGGCGGTGCAGGCATTGCGGGCCTGGCTCGGTGAGCGCCGCGGACTGGCGAAGGACGGCGCCGGCGCGCTGTTCGTCGGCCAGAACGGGCGCCGGCTCGGCCCGCGCGCGATCCAGCGGCGCATCGGGCGCTGGGCGGCGGGCAGCGACCTCAACGTGCCGGTGCATCCGCACCTGCTCCGTCATTCCTTTGCAACACACCTGCTCGAGTCGAGCCGGGACCTGCGCGGCGTGCAGGAACTCCTGGGTCACGCGGACATCAGCACGACACAGGTGTACACGCACCTTGATTTCCAGCACCTGGCCCGCATCTACGACGAATCTCATCCGCGGGCGAAAAGGCGCAAGTAACTGATCCATGGGCAATTCCGCATTTGATCCGCACGGCACGACGATCCTTTCGGTCCGCATCGGCGGCAGTGTCGCCATGGGCGGCGACGGCCAGGTCACGCTCGGCAACACCGTCATGAAGGGCAACGCGCGCAAGGTGCGGCGCCTGAACAACGAGAAAGTGCTCGCGGGATTCGCCGGCGGCACCGCCGACGCCTTCACGCTGTTCGAGCGCTTCGAGGGCAAGCTCGAGAAGCACGCCAACCTCACGCGCGCCGCCATCGAGCTCGCGAAGGACTGGCGCACGGATCGCGCGCTGAGGCGCCTCGAGGCCCTGCTGCTGGTCGCCGACCGGCAGTCGTCCTTCATCATCTCGGGCAACGGCGACGTCATCGAGCCGGAAGACTCGGTGATGGCCGTCGGCTCGGGCGGGCCCTATGCGCTCGCGGCTGCCCGCGCGCTCGCCGCCAACACCCAGCTGTCCGCCCGCGAGGTGGTCGAGCGCTCCCTCGGCATCGCCGCGGACATCTGCATCTACACGAACCGGAATCTCGTCATCGACGAGCTCACGGCGGGCTGATCATGGACACCATGACGCCCCGCGAGATCGTCCAGGAGCTGGACAAGCACATCGTCGGCCAGAACGCCGCGAAGCGCTCGGTCGCGATCGCGCTGCGCAACCGCTGGCGCCGCATGCAGGTCGGCGAGCCGCTGCGGCAGGAGATCACGCCCAAGAACATCCTGATGATCGGCCCGACCGGCGTCGGCAAGACCGAGATCGCGCGGCGGCTCGCGCGGCTCGCGCGCGCGCCGTTCATCAAGGTCGAGGCGACGAAGTTCACCGAGGTGGGCTACGTGGGCCGCGAGGTGGACTCGATCGTCAAGGAGCTGGTGGACGTCGCCGTCAAGCAGACGCGCGAGGAGGAGATGGCGAAGGTGCGGCCACGCGCGACCGACGCCGCCGAGGAGCGCATCCTCGACGTGATGCTGCCCAAGCTCTCGAATGGCGACGAGACGCGGCAGAAGTTCCGCAAGATGCTGCGCGAGGGACAGCTCGACGAGCGCGAGATCGAGATCGAGCTGCGCGCCGTGCCCATCGGGCTCGAGATCATGGGCCCGCCCGGCATGGAGGAGATGACACAGCAGCTGCAGCAGGTCTTCCAGGGCATGGGCGGCGGGCGCACGAAGACCCGGAAGCTGCGGATCCGCGACGCGCTGAAGGCGCTCACGGACGAGGAAGCCTCGCGCATGGTCAACGAGGAGGAGCTGAAGACGCGCGCGGTCGCGAATGCCGAGCAGAACGGCATCGTCTTCATCGACGAGATCGACAAGATCTGCCGCCGCACCGAGACGATGGGCGCGGACGTCTCGCGCGAAGGCGTGCAGCGCGACCTGCTGCCGCTCGTCGAGGGCTGCACGGTCAGCACCAAGCACGGCATGGTCAAGACGGACCACGTGCTGTTCATCGCCTCGGGCGCCTTCCACATGGCGAAGCCGTCCGACCTCATCCCGGAGCTGCAGGGACGCCTGCCGATCCGCGTCGAGCTCGACGCGCTCTCGGTGGACGACTTCGAGCGCATCCTGTCGGAGCCCGACGCGTCGCTCTGCGCCCAGTACACGGCACTGCTCGCGACCGAGGGCGTGACGGTGAAGTTCGCGAAGGACGGCGTGCGCCGCATCGCGGAGATCGCCTGGTCGGTCAACGAAAAGACCGAGAACATCGGCGCGCGCCGCCTGCACACGGTCATGGAACGCCTCCTCGAGCAGGCGTCCTATGACGCCGCGGACCGCAACGGCAGCATCATCGAGGTGGATGCCGCCTTCGTCGACCGCCACCTGGGCGAGCTGGCGAAGGACGAGGACCTCTCCCGCTATATCCTCTGACGGGGGCACGCCGATGCAGGCGCCGACGGGCATCACGGTCAAGTCGAAGGCCCGCGCCGTCGAGGTCGAATGGCCCGACGGCGCGCGGCATGCCCTGCCCTTCGAATACCTGCGCGTTTATTCCCCGTCGGCGGAAGTGCGCGGCCATGGCGGCGGTGAAGGCAAGCTCGAGCTTGCCAAGGAAGGCGTCAGGATCACCCAGGTCGAGATGGTCGGCGTGTACGCCGTGCGGCTGCATTTCGACGACGGCCACAACACCGGGCTCTACAGCTGGGCCTACCTGCGCGAGCTCGGCGAGCAGTACGACGCCCGGTGGGCCCGCTACCTCGAGCGCTGCGAGGCGCTCGGCTACGAGCGCAAGCCACCCGCCTGACGCGACGGGGCCGTAGAATCGGCCGGCCCATGGCCACGAGCCTCCTCGCCCTCCTCGACGACATCGCCACGATCCTCGACGACGTGTCGGTGATGACCAAGGTTGCCGCCAAGAAGACGGCGGGCGTCCTCGGCGACGACCTCGCGCTGAACGCCGAGCAGGTCAGTGGCGTGCGCGCGGACCGGGAGCTCGCCGTCGTCTGGGCGGTCGCAAAAGGATCGGTGCGCAACAAGCTGGTCCTGGTGCCGGCCGCGCTCGCCATCAGCGCCTTCCTGCCGGGGGCGGTGACGCCGCTCCTGATGGTCGGCGGCCTGTTCCTCTGCTACGAAGGCTTCGAGAAAGTCGCGCACAAGCTCCTGCACGCGCCGCAGGAAGACGAGGCTCATCACGCCGCGCACCGCGCGGCCCTCGCCCGCTCCCGCGAGGAGCTGCTGGCCGTCGAGAAGGACAAGATCCGCGGCGCGATCCGCACCGACTTCATCCTGTCCGCCGAGATCATCGTCATCTCGCTCGGCACCGTCGCGCAGCGCGAACTGCCCGTGCAGGTCGGCGTGCTGGTCGGCATCGGCGCTCTCATGACCGTGGGCGTCTATGGCCTCGTCGCCGGCATCGTGAAGCTCGACGACCTGGGCCTGCGCCTCAGTCGCAGCGCGGGCGCGGCGCTCGCCGCGGCGGGGCGCGGCATCCTGCGCGCGGCGCCCTGGCTGATGAAATTCCTGTCGGTCGCCGGCACGGCGGCCATGTTCCTCGTCGGCGGGGGCATCCTCGTGCACGGGATCCACGCGATCGCCGAATGGGTCGGCGAGGCGGCCGTCGGCGCGGCGGCGATCCCCGGCGTCGGTGCAGTTCTCGGCGCGCTCACGCCGATGCTCGCGAACGCCGTCACCGGCATCGTCGCGGGCGGCATCGTGGTCCTGGCGGTGAAGCTATTCCGGCAAACCCGTAGAATCGGCAGGCCGTGAAGAGCGTCGATTTCGGATACGAGAAGGTCGCCCCCGGGGAGAAGACCGCGCGCGTGCGCGGTGTCTTCGACTCGGTCGCGCAGAGCTACGACCTGATGAACGACCTGATGTCCGGCGGCATGCACCGGCTGTGGAAGCGCTTCGCGCTGTCGCAGACCGGGCTCCGGCCCGGGCAGCGTGCGCTCGACGTCGCCTCGGGCACGGGCGACCTCGGCGCCGGCGTCGCACGCCAGGTCGGCCGCGACGGGCTCGCGGTGCTGACCGACATCAACCGCGAGATGCTCGCGCGCGGCCGCGACCGGCTGATCGACAAGGGCGTCGGTGCCCACGTCGAGTTCGTGATCGCGAACGCCGAGTGCCTGCCCTTCCCGGATGCGGCCTTCGACTGCGTGACCATCGGGTTCGGGCTGCGCAACGTCACGGACAAGGCCGCCGCGCTTGCCTCCATGCGCCGCGTCCTGGGGCCGGGCGGCCGGCTGCTGGTGCTCGAGTTCTCGAAGCCGCGTCCGGAGATCCGCGCGGCCTACGACGCCTACTCCTTCAACGTGCTGCCGCGGCTCGGCGGCATCGTCGCCGGGGATGCGGCGAGCTATCGCTATCTCGCCGAGTCCATCCGCATGCACCCGGACCAGGAGACGCTCGCGGCCATGATCCGCGACGCGGGCTTCGACGATTGCCGCTGGCACAACCTGGCCGCCGGGATCGTCGCGTTGCACGTCGGCGTCGTGCACTAGGCGTACATGACCCCCGAGCTGCTGCGCCCCATCGAGGCCATGCTGAACCGCCGGATCGCGGGCTCGAGCCGCGCCCGCGCGATGGTCGCCGGCCTCGCCGGCCGCTCGCTGGAGCTGCGGTTCACGGCGACGCCGTTCAGGCTGCGCCTCGCTGCCGGCGCGGACGCGCTGACTGTGCGGCCGGCCGCAGAAGACCCCGCGGACGCCGTCATCGAAGGCACGCCGCTCGCGTTCCTGCGGCTCGCCACCGGCGATGCCGCGAAGTCCATCCGCGCCGGCGGCATGGACGTGCGCGGCGACGCCGAGATCGCGGAAGGATTCCGGCGCCTGCTCGAGGTCGCGCGGCCGGACATCGAGGAAGAGCTGTCGCGCTTCACGGGCGACGCGGCCGCGCATTACATCGCCCGCACGGCGCGCCATGCGGCGGACTTCGCGCGCCGCGCCGGCGACTCCCTGGCGCGCAGCACCTCCGAGTACCTGACCGAGGAGAGCCGCGACCTGCCGGTCCGGCTCGAGGTCGAGGAATTCCTCGACGGCGTGGACCGCCTGCGCGAAACCGTCGACCGCCTCGATGCGCGCATCGCCGCGGTCGAGCGCGCGCGGACGGCACCATGATCTCGCTGCGCGTCGCGCGACGGCTTCTCACGATCCATCGCGTCCTGGTCCGCTACGGGCTGGACGACTACGTGCGCGCGACGCACCTCTACCGCCCGCTGCGCTTCGTGTTCTGGCTGTCGCCGTGGACCTGGTTCAGGCGACGGCGCGGCACGCGGGGCGAGCGGCTGCGGCGCGCGCTGGAGGACCTCGGGCCGATCTTCGTGAAATTCGGCCAGGTCGT
>DATEEF010000164.1:0-4600 GCA_035281265.1 Steroidobacteraceae bacterium | reverse complement strand
CACTGCGCGAGCTCGCCGCCGGAGAGCTGGTCGACGCGCTGCCCGTCGACGGCGATGACGCCGGCGGTCGGCGTGTCGAGCCCGCCGATCAGGTTGAGCAGCGTGGTCTTGCCGGAGCCTGACGGGCCCATCAGCGCCACGAAGTCGCCCTGTGGGATGTCGAGCGTGAGCCCGTGCAGTACCTCGACCTTCTGCCTGCCGCGCACATAGGACTTGTGGACGTCCCGGACCCTGACCATCGCATCACCCATCGTCCGACTCCCGTACCCTGACCGCGTCGCCGTCCTTGAGCCCCGCGGGCGGCTCGGCGACCACGGGATCTCCCGAAGAAACTCCCGCGTGCACCTGCCGGCTGTCGCCCAGCGTGCCGCCGAGAGACACCGCACGCCGCTCGGCCTGGCCGTCACGCGCGAGGAAGACGACGTCTTTCCCGTCCTCCTGGCGGATCGCGCTGGCGGGGACCAGCACGCCGCGCGGTGCCGCGGGCTGCGTGCCGCCGGCCGTTTTCGATTCCAGGAAGGCGACGCGAACGCCCATCTCGGGCACGATCCGCGGGTCCTTCTGCCCGAGCGCGATGCGGACCTTCACCGTGGCCTTGGAGCGGTCCGCGGTCGGCACGATGGCGATGACCGACGCCGGGATGCGCCAGTCCGGGTAGGCATTGAGGACCGCCTCGACTTGCTGGCCCGGCTGCACCCGGTTGATGTACGACTCGCTGACGTCCACCTGGATCTCGAGCGAGTCCATGTCGACGATGGTGCCGATGCCGGTTCGGATCGAGCCGCCGCCCGCGGAGATCGGCGAGATCATCTCGCCCGGCTGTGCCGCCTTGACGGTCACGACGCCGGCGAAGGGCGCGCGGACGATGGTGTTGTCGAGCTGCACCCGCGCGGCCTGCAGCGACTCCTGCGCGACGCGCACGGCGCTCGTCTGGCTCGACACGCGAGCGCGCAGGGCCTCGTCCTGGGTGCGGGCGGCATCGAGCGCCGAGACGCTGGTCAGCTTGCGCGCCGCGAGGTCCTGCTGGCGCTGGTGCTCCCGCGTGGCATTGGCGCTCGCCGCCTTCGTCTCGTCGAGCTGCGCCCGCGCGGCGGCCACCTGCGCGCGGCGCAGGTCCGCATCCACGCGGGCCTCCGCGTCGTCGAGCGTGGCGAGGATGTCGCCCGCCTCGACGTGCTGTCCTTCCTCGATGCGGACCTCGCGAACCTTGCCGGTGATCTTGGCCGAGACCGTCGCCTGGCGCCGTGCGGTCACGTAGCCCGTGGCGTCCAGCACGGAGGTCCCGGCGCTCGTCTCGGGCATCGGCCGCGCGGCGATGACGGTCACTTCGACCGGCCTTTCACGGGTGAAGAGCCAGGCGAGCAGCAGCGCGAGCAGGAAGGCGCCCGCGCCCAGGGCGAGCCAAAGCCGCGGGCGGGACGATTCCTCGTCGGGCGCATCGCGGTCGATGCGCAGTTGCTTCAGAAGCTCGGACTTGCTCAAGGCTCGGCGGGTCTCACTTTCCGGGCCGCGCAGTTTGCCACAGTCCCGGGCCGGGCCGCCGCCGGGACCCGCGTCAGTCGGCGCGCCAGCGGAATCCCGCGGCAGCCACGCCGAGGAAGAGCAGGGTCATCGCCGCCAGCCAGCCGAGGTGCGGCAGGACTTGCGCCAGCCCGGCGCCGTCCAGCATCACGGCGCGCGCTGCGTCCAGCATCTGCGTGAGGGGAAGCGCCCTGGCCGCGGCCTGCAGCCAGGAAGGCGCGCCCTCGAGCGAAAACCAGACGCCGGACAGCAACATCATCGGCCACGACGCGAGGTTGATGGCGCCGTTCGCGAGCTCCTCGCTCGCGAACCGTGCCGCCATCATGAAACCGAACGAGATCATGGCGAGTGCGCCCGCGATCGCGATCACGAGCAGCAGGACGGCACTGCCCTCGTTCCGGAAGGGCACGAAGAGCGAGAGCGCACCGTACAGCAGCGCCGTCACGCTGACCGTCAGCAACAGCCGCGACAGGACCTGCGCCGCTCCGAACTCGAGGGCGGTCACGGGTGTCGCCGAGAGCCTGCGCAGGAACCCGCTCTTGCGATAGCGCACGACCACATACCCGACGCCGAACAGGCAGCTGAACATCATGTTCATGCCGAGGATGCCGGGCAGCAGCCAGTCGACGTACCGCACCGCGGCGCCACTGACCGGCTCGCGGGTGGCGCCCGCGGTTGCGGCCTCGAGCAGGAGCTTCTCGGCCAGGTAGCCCTTGGGAGAATCCTCGTTGATCCAGTAGCGCGGCGCCGCCCGCAGATCGAGCAGGAGATCGACCTGGTGCCGCTCGACTTTCCTGACCGTCGCGGGAATTGCGTCCGGCGCGATGCGGACGAAGTCCACGTAGCGCGTGCCCAGGAACGGGTGCAGTGCGGCATCCAGCGCCGCGCCCGGCGGCGCGACGACGTCGACCTTGAACAGGGCCCGCGGCTGGCCGCCGAAGATGACGGCGAAGGCGACGACGAGCGCCAGGGGAAACAGGAAATTGAAGATCAGCGTCGAGCGGTCGCGCAGGAACTCGAGGTTGCGCGCGTGCCAGACGGCGAGCAGGCGCCCGGGTTTCACGTGCGCAGCTCGCGGCCGGTCAGCTCGAGGAAGAGATCCTCGAGGTTGCGCGGGCGGATCCTGAGGTGACGCAGCGGCACCCCGCTTTCCAGCAGGGCGCGCAGCGCGCCCTCGACGTCGCCGGTCGAGATCTCGACGCGATCCTGCGCCACGAGCACGGGCATCGGAAAAGACCCCTGCGCGCCGGGGAAATCCTCGCGCGGCAGCTCGAGCACGACGTCGTCGAAATGCTCCTGCAGCAGGCGCGAGGGCGGGCCCTGGGCGATGATGCGCCCGCGATCCATGATCGCGATCACGTCGCAGAGGAAATACGCTTCCTCCATGTAATGCGTGGTAAGCAGCACCGTGCGGCCCTCGGCCTTGATCGCGCGGATCAGGTCCCAGAAGTTGTGCCGTGCCTGCGGGTCGAGTCCGGTCGTCGGCTCGTCGAGGAACAGCACGCGCGGGTCGTTGGCAAGCGCGATGGCGAGCAGGAGCCGCTGCATCTGGCCGCCGGACAGCTTGCGGTTGTCGCGCTCGGCCACCTGCTCGAGCGCGCAGGTGCGGATCAGCTCGTCGACGTTCCGGCGCCGCGGATAGAGCCGCGTGAAGAGGGCGAGTGTCTCGCGGACCGTCAGGAAGTCCTGCAGCGCCGTCTTCTGGAACTGGATGCCGGCTTCCGCGCGGAAGCGCGCGCCGAGGCGCTCGCCGCAATAGAGGACCTCGCCTGTGGTCGGCGTCGTGACGCCTTCCATCATCTCGACGGTCGTGGTCTTGCCGGCGCCGTTCGGCCCGAGCAGGCCGAAGCACTGTCCTTCCGGGATCGCGAACGAAACCCCGTCGACGGCCCGCACGCCGGGATACTGCTTGACGAGATCGCGGACTTCGAGGACGGGCGGCATCGCGAGGGGCATGCTATATGATTGCGCGCGTGACGCCGAACCCGTTCCCGCACCTGCTGGCGCCGCTCGACCTCGGCTTCACGACGCTTCCGAACCGCGTGCTGATGGGCTCGATGCACACCGGGCTCGAGGACCGCGCGGAAGACTTCCCGAAGCTCGCGGCTTACTTCGCGGAACGCGCGCGCGGCGGCGTCGGCCTCATGGTGACGGGCGGCATCTCCCCGAACGCGGCCGGCTGGACGAAGCCGTTCGCCGGCACGCTGAGCGGCCGGCGCCATCTCGCGCGCCACCGCCTGGTCACCGCCGCCGTGCACGCGGAGCGAGGGCGGATCTGCATGCAGATCCTGCACACCGGTCGTTACGCCTACCATCCGCTCGCGGTCGCGCCCTCGCGCCTGAAGGCGCCGATCTCGCCGTTCACGCCGCGCGAGCTCTCGGCGGGCGGCGTCGAGCGCCAGGTGGCCGCCTTCGTGCGCTGCGCGGTGCTGGCGCGCGAGGCCGGCTACGACGGCATCGAGATCATGGGATCGGAGGGCTACTTCATCAACCAGTTCCTCGCCGCGCGGACGAACCGGCGCAGCGACCGCTGGGGCGGCAGTTGGGAAAACCGCATGCGCCTGCCGCTCGAGATCCTCGGGCGGACGCGCCACGCCGTCGGCCGCGACTTCATCGTGATCTTCCGCCTGTCGATGCTGGACCTCGTCGAAGGTGGCAGCAGCTGGAGCGAGGTCGTGGCGCTCGCGCGCGCCGTCGAGCGCGAGGGCGCCACGATCATCAACACCGGCATCGGCTGGCACGAGGCACGCATCCCGACGATCGCGACGATGGTGCCGCGCGCCGCGTTCACCTGGGTGACCCGCCGGCTCAGGGGCGACGTGTCGATCCCGCTCGTGACGAGCAACCGCATCAACGACCCCGCCGTCGCCGAGCGCGTGCTCGCGGGCGGCGATGCGGACCTCGTCTCGATGGCGCGACCGCTGCTCGCGGATCCGGACTTCGTCGCCAAGGCGGCGGCGAACCGCGCGGACGAGATCAACACCTGCATCGCCTGCAACCAGGCCTGCCTCGACCTCGTGTTCGAGAACGAAGTCGCCAGCTGCCTCGTGAATCCCCGCGCGGGTCGCGAGCTCGAGCT
>DATEEF010000163.1:0-7731 GCA_035281265.1 Steroidobacteraceae bacterium | reverse complement strand
CGCCAGGATTCCGTCCAGTTCGTCCAGGCTGTGGTAGGAGATCACGAGCTTGCCCTTGCCCGTGGTGGAATGCTGCAGCTCGACCGTGGCGCCGAGCTTGTCGGCAAGGTCGTTCTCGAGCCGCTCGATGTCCGGGTCCTTCGAGCGCTTGCCGGACTTGGCCTTGCCGTTGCCGGCGTGCGCGATCAGGCGGCGAACGAGCGCTTCCGTCTCGCGCACCGACAATCCCTTCTTCGCGACCAGCACACCAACCTCGGCCTGCTGCTTCGCCGCCGGCAGCGATAGGAGCGCGCGAGCGTGGCCCATTTCGAGCTCGCGCTTCTCGATCAGCGGGCGGATCGCCTGCGGCAGGTCGAGCAGGCGCAGCAGGTTCGAGACGGCCGCGCGCGAGCGGCCGACGGCCTCGGCCGCCTGCTGGTGCGTGAGCTGGAACTCGCCGATGAGCCGCGAGAGCGCGAGCGCCTCCTCGAGCGGGTTCAGGTCCTCACGCTGGATGTTCTCGATGAGGGCGAGCGCGACCGCGTGCTCGTCGTCGATGCGGCGCAGCACTGCCGGGATTTCGTGCAGGCCCGCCATCTGCGCCGCGCGCCAGCGGCGCTCGCCGGCGACGATCTCGTAGCGCTGCGGCGTGCCCGGTGCCGGCAGGCCGACGGGACGGACCACGATCGGCTGGATCACGCCCTGGGCCTTGATGGAATCGGCCAGCTCCTGGAGCGTCTCCTCGCGCATGTCCACGCGCGGCTGGTACTTGCCGCGCGACAGGAGGTCCACCGGGATTTGCATGAGCTGCTCGCGCGCCGGCGGGGTGCCCGGCTCCGGCCGCGGCTTGGCTTCGCCGAGCAGCGCTTCCAGCCCCCGCCCCAGCCCGCGCTTCTTGTCGCTCATGGCGGGAGTGTAACGGAGGGGCCTGACCCGTTCATATTCGTGAAGGGGTCTGACCCCTTCGTGAATATGAAGGGGTCAGACCCCTTCACGTGGGAATGACGAGGCGGGCAAGGCAGCCGCTCGCGTCGTCGCGGTTCCTGAGGGTGAGCGTGCCGCCGTGGGCCTCGGCGACCTGCCGCGCGAGCACGAGGCCGATGCCGCTACCGCCCGGCTTGGTGGTGAAGAACGGCACGAACAGGTTGTCGGGGTTCGCGACGCCGGGACCGGAGTCCTCCACCTCGAACACGACGCTGTCCTTCCCGCGCAGCGCCCGCAGCTCGACCGGCGCGCCGCCCGGCGGCGTCGCCTCGACGGCATTGCGCACCAGGTTGATGAGGGCCTGCTGGATCTGGTCCGCGTCGCCCTGGAGCGCGAGGCCCTCGGCCGACGAGAACTGCACGCGACCCGCAGGCTGCACGGCGGCGACCTGCCGCAGGATCGCCGCGGCATCGCTCCCCGCGATGGTCGGCTCCGGCATGCGGGCGAGCTCGCTGTACCGCGACAAAAAGCGCCGCAGCGACTCCGCCCGCTCCGCCACCAGCGCGAGGTTGTGGGCGAGCTCCTCGCGCTCGGACTTGTCGGGCGGGCCGGCGGCGAGCGCATCGCGGCTCGTCTCAATGACCGACTTGATGGGCGCGAGCGAGTTGTTGAGCTCGTGCCAGATCACGCGGATGAGCCGCCGCCAGGCTCGGCGCTCCTCGTCGCGCAGGGCCTGGGACAAATCCGTCACGACCAGCAGCCGGAATGGCAGGCCGCCCTCGTGGAACAGCTCGCGCATCACCTGCCAGCGGCCGGCGCGACCCGGGAAGGTGTGCGACTCGGCCGAGACCGGCGGTCCCTCGAGCAGCGTGTCGAGGCCGACATCCGCGGCGGACAGGCCCGCGAGCGCATCGGGGTGCCGCCGCAGCAGCGCGCCGGCCGCGCGGTTCGCGAGGCGAATCTTCCCGTCGCCGTCGAAGGCGAACACCGCGACGTCGACCTCGGCCAGCACCTTGTTGAGGAGCGACGAGGCCTCGAGCGCCTCGAAGCGCTGCGAGCGCAGCGTCGCGCCGAGGCGGTTCGACTCGAGCACGATGTCGCCGAGCGCGTCGCCCTTGCGCCCGTGCCGCCCGCGGATCGCGTAGTCGCCGCCGCGCAGCGCTTCCAGCAGGTTCGCGATCGATCGCAGCGGCTCGACGGTCGCCTTGTGCACGGCGATCGCGAATCCGGCCCAGGCGCCGACCAGGATCACGACCACCAGGCGGTGCACGGAATCCGCGATCGGCGCGTCGCGCAGCAGCAGGAAGGCGGTCAGAAGCGCCGGCAACCCGCCCGCGAGCGTCAGGAGCACGATCCGCGACTGGAACGGCAGCCCGCGCCGGCGCATCACCGGGCGGGAATAGAGGGGTTTGCGTGTGTCTTCGTCCGCGGCCACGGCCGCAGAGTGTACGCGGTCAGACCGTCGCCGCGATGGCCGGCTGCGGCAGCGCGCGCGTCTTGAGGCCCGCGAGCCTCTGGAGCAGCGCATCGACCTCGACCGGCTTCGTCAGGTGGTCGTCGAACCCGGCGAGCCTCGACTTCTCGACATGCTCCGGCTGGCCCCAGCCGGTCAGCGCGATCAGGATCAGCTTCTCGCCCCGGGGGCTCGCGCGCAGCTGGCGTGCCGTCTCGTAGCCGTCCATCTTCGGCATGCGGATGTCGAGCAGCACGATTTCGGGATCGAAGACGGCGGCCACCTCGAGGCCGGCCACGCCGTCCACCGCCGTGCGCACGTCGCCGCCCGCGATGCGCAGCACCTCGCCGAGGCTCTCGCGGCAGTCCGCGGCATCGTCCACGACGAGGATCCGGCGGCCCGTGAGGGTCGCCCGCGGCAGCTGCCCTCCCGTCGCGGGCAGGGCAATCGGCGCGCCCGTGCGCAGCGGCAGGCGCACGATGAACTCGCTGCCGAGCCCCGCCCCGTCGCTCCTCGCCTCGACCTGGCCCTGGTGCATCTCGATCAGGCGCTGCACCAGCGCGAGCCCGATGCCGAGGCCGTCGTGCGCATGCTCGCGGGGGCCGAGGTGCTTCAGCTGGCCGAAAAGGTCGAAGACATGCGCCAGCTGGTCGCCGTCGATGCCGATCCCGTTATCGCGCACCGATACGAGGGCGTGACCGTCCGCCGAGGCAAGCTCCACTTCGATGCGGCCGCCTTCCGGCGTGTACTTGATGGCGTTGCTGACGAGATTGCCGATGACCTGCGTGACGCGCACGGCGTCGCCCGTCACCTCCACCGGCCCGTCCGGCAGCTTCACGTCGAGCCGGTGCCCGCGCGCGCGGGCGGCGGACGCATGCTCCTCGATCGCCAGCTTCACGAGTCCCGTGAGCTGGAGCGGCTCGAGGCGCAGGTGGATCTTGCCCTGCGTGATGCGCGACACGTCGAGCAGGTCGTCCACGAGCCGCGACATGTGGCGCACCTGCCGCGCGATCAGCTCGCGCAACCGCACGAGCTCGGGTTCCTTCGGGCCGATCTGCTGCAGGATCTCGATCGCGTTCGCCATCGGCGCGAGGGGGTTTCTCAGCTCGTGCGCGAGGATCGCGAGGAAGTCGTCCTTCCTGCGGTCCGCGTCGAGGAGCGCTTGCTCCGCACGGCCGCGCTGCTCGACCTCGGCCTTGAGCGCGGCGTTGGCTTCCAGCAACTCGCGATTGGACTCTCTCAGCCGCTCGTTGAGCTTCGCGAGCTCGCTCTCCTTCTCACGCTGGAGCTGCCGGTTCGCCGCGTCGAGCTTGCGGTTCGCCTCCTCCAGCGAGGCGTTCAGGCGCCTGAGCTCGAGGCGCTGGCAGTGGAGCTCGACGAGCACCGTGACCTTGCCGCGCAGTATCTCCGGCACGACCGGCACGTATACGTAGTCGACGGCGCCGACCTCGTAGCCCTTCAGCCGGTCGAGCTCGCTCACGTGGATGCCGGTCACGAAGATGATCGGCGTGCTCTCGTGCCGCGGATGGCCGTGGACCAGCCGCGCCGTCTCGAAGCCGTCCATGTCCGGCATGCTGACGTCGAGCAGGATCACGGCGAACTCGCGATCCATGAGCCTCTGCAGCGCCTCGACGCCGCTCGTGGCCGCGACGAGGCGGTGCCCGAGCGGGGCGAGGATCGCCTCGTAGGTCAGGAGCCGCGACGGCTGGTCGTCAACCAGGAGGATGTCGACCGCTTCCTTGGTGACCATGGGCTGGCTCCGGTCCTCAGGGATGCAGCCACATCCGGACCAGCGACAGGAGCTGGTTGGTATTGACCGGCTTCGCGATGTAGTCGGAGGCGCCGGCCTCCAGGCATTTCTCGCGGTCGCCCTTCATGGCCTTCGCCGTCAGCGCGATGATCGGCAGCCGCCGGTAGCGCGCGTCCTTGCGGATGCGCTGCATGGTCTCGTAGCCGTCCATCTCCGGCATCATGATGTCCATCAGCACGAGCTCGAGGTCCGGCCGCGCCTCGAGATGGTCGATGGCCTCCTGCCCGGTGGTCGCGCTCACGACCGACATGCCGTGGCGCTCGAGCAGGCTCGACAGCGCGAAGATGTTGCGCACGTCGTCGTCGACGACCAGCGCCTTCTTGCCCGCCAGGGCCTCGTCGGTGTCGTGCAGGCTCTCGAGCATGCGCTGCTTGGCGGGCGGGAGGCTCGCGATCGCGCGGTGCAGGAACAGCGCGGTCTCGTCGAGCAGCCGCTCCGGCGAATGCGCGCCCTTCAGCACGATGCTCTTCGCCTTGCGGCGCAGCTCCGCCTCCTCTTCCGGCGTCAGCTCGCGGCCCGTGAAGACGACGATCGGCGTGTCCCTCAGCGACTCGTCGCCCTGCACATGCGACAGGAGGTCGAAGCCCGACATGTCCGGCAGCTTCAGGTCGAGCACGACACAGTCGAAGGAGCGGGTGCGCAGGTAGTTGAGCGCCTCCGCGCCGGTCTCCGCCGTGGTGATGCGCACGTCGTCGTGCGAGAGGAGCTCGACGACGCCCATCCGCTCGCGCGGATCGTCCTCCACCACGAGCAGCTCGCGCACGCGCGGCACGGCGAAGGTCTTCAGGCGGTCGAGCGCGTTCTCCAGGCCGTCGGTCGTGAGCGGCTTCGGGAGGTAGGCGAAGGCGCCGCGCTCGAGGCCGTACTGGCGCTCCTCCTCGATCGTGACGATCTGCACCGGGATGTGGCGCGTCGCCGGGTCGCGCTTGAGTTCGCTGAGCACCGTCCAGCCCAGCATGTCCGGCAGGAATACGTCGAGCGAGATCGCAGTCGGCGTATTGCGGCGCGCGAGCGCCAGCGCCTCCGCGCCCGTGCGCGCCACGAGCACCTTGAAGCCGCGGTCGCGCCCGAGGCTCAGGAGGACGCGCGCGTAGTGAGGATCGTCCTCGACGACCAGGAGCACCTGGTCTCCCGGCTGGATGGTGTCGCGGTCGTCCGGCACCTGCTCGACGCGCTGCGCCGGCAGCACGATCTGCTGGCCGGCCTGGGGCGCGCGGCGCGCCGCGGGTTCCACGCCCTCGCGCGGGTAGGCGGGGCCCATGTAATTGAGGGGCAGGTAGAGCGTGAACGTGCTGCCGACCCCCGGCACACTGTGCAGCCGGATCTCGCCGCCGAGGAGCTGCGCGAGCTCGCGGCTGATGGCGAGGCCGAGGCCGGTGCCGCCGTACTTGCGCGCTGTTCCCGCATCGGCCTGCTGGAAGGCCTCGAAGATGATCTTCTGCTTCTCGGGCGGGATGCCGATGCCCGTGTCGTTGACCGCGAATGCGACTACGGTCTGGGCCTTGCTCAGGATCGGGTGGTCCGGCGTCCAGCCCTCGGTCGCGGTGCTGACGCGCAGCTTGACCGCACCGCTCGCGGTGAACTTGAGGGCGTTCGACAGCAGGTTCTTGACGACCTGCAGCAGGCGCTTCGGGTCCGTCGTGATAGCGCGGCCGGTCGACGGCGCGAAGTCGGTCGTGAACTGCAGCTCGCGCGCCTCGGCCTCGTGGCGGAAGGTGCGCTCGAGGGTGTCGCGCAGCTGCGCGAACGGAATCTCCTCGGACTCGACGGTCACGGTGCCCGATTCGATCTTGGAGAGGTCCAGGATGTCGCTGATCAGGTTCAGGAGGTCGGTGCCTGCGCCGTGGATCGTGCGCGCGAACTCCGTCTGCCGCTCCGTGAGGTTGCCCTCGGCGTTCTCGGCGAGCTGCTGGCCGAGGATCAGGATGCTGTTCAAGGGCGTGCGCAGCTCGTGCGACATGTTCGCGAGGAACTCGGACTTGTAGCGCGAGGTGAGGGCGAGCTCGCCGGCCTTCTCCTCGACCGCGCGCCGGGCGAACTCGATCTCCTTGTTCTTGCGCTCGACCTCGACGTTCTGCTCGGCGAGGAGGCGCGCCTTGGTCGCCAGCTCCTCGTTGGTCTGCTGCAGCTCCTTCTGCTGCGACTGCAGCTCGGTGGCGAGCTGCTGCGACTGGAGCAGGAGGCCCTCGGTGCGCATCGTCGCCTCGATCGTGTTGAGCACCACGCCGATGCTGCCGGTGAGCTGCTCGAGGAACGCGAGGTGAGATGGCGTGAACTCGCCGAGCGAGGCGAGCTCGATGACGGCCTTGACCTGGCCCTCGAACAGCACGGGCAGCACGATGATGCTGCTCGGGCTCGCGACCATCAGGGCGGAGCGCACCCGGATCACGCCCGGGGGGACGTCCGTCAGCAGGATGCGCTGGCGTTCCTTGGCGCACTGGCCGACGAGGCCCTCGCCGAAGCGGTAGTCGCGCGGCTCGTCCGAGTCCTGCAGGTCCGCGTAGCCGGCGAGGCGCTTAAGCCGCTCGCCGTCGTCCCCGCGCGCGACCAGGTACATGACGCCCTGGTGCGCATTGACGAGCGAGGACAACTCGGACAGCAGCATGTCAGCGACCGTCGTGAGGTCGCGCTGGCCCTGCATCATGCGGCTGAACTTCGCGACGTTCGTCTTCAGCCAGTCCTGCTCGGTGTTGCGCTCGGTCGTCCCGCGCAGGTTTCCGATCATCGCGTTGATGTTGTCCTTCAGGTCCGAGACCTCGCCGCGGGCGTCCACCTGGATTGAGCGCGTCAGGTCGCCCTTGGTGACGGCGGTCGCCACTTCGGTGATGGCGCGCACCTGCGTGGTCAGGTTGGCGGCGAGGAGGTTCACGTTCGCCGTCAGGTCCTTCCAGGTGCCGGCTGCGCCCGGCACGTTCGCCTGGCCGCCGAGGCGGCCCTCGACGCCGACCTCGCGCGCCACCGTCGTCACCTGCTCCGCGAACGTGGCGAGCGTCGAGGTCATGCTGTTGATCGTGTCGGCGAGCGCGGCGACCTCGCCTTTCGACTCCACGGTGAGTCGCTGGCGCAGCTCGCCGTTCGCGACCGCGGTCACCACCTTCACGATGCCGCGCACCTGGTTGGTGAGGTTTGCCGCCATGACGTTGACGTTGTCGGTGAGGTCCTTCCAGGTGCCGGCGACGCCCGGCACGATGGCCTGGCCGCCGAGCTTGCCCTCGGTGCCCACCTCGCGCGCGACGCGGGTGACTTCCGCTGCGAAGGCATTCAGCTGCTCCACCATCGTGTTGACGGTGTTCTTGAGCGCGAGGATCTCGCCCTTCACGTCCACCGTGATCTTGCGCGACAGGTCGCCGCGCGCCACGGCGGTCGTCACTTCGGCGATATTGCGGACCTGCGCGGTGAGGTTTCCGGCCATGAAGTTGACGTTGTCGGTCAGGTCCTTCCACGTGCCGCCGACGCCCGGCACTTCGGCCTGGCCTCCCAGCTTGCCCTCGGTGCCGACCTCGCGCGCCACGCGCGTGACCTCGCCGGCGAAGGCGTTGAGCTGGTCGACCATCGTGTTGATGGT
>DATEEF010000162.1:0-3532 GCA_035281265.1 Steroidobacteraceae bacterium | reverse complement strand
CGCCACGGAGCGCGACATCCAGTTCGTCGCGGCCGAGAGCAGGACCTTCGCCGACGCGTCGCTCGGCTGCCCCGAGCCCGGCCTGCAGTATGCGCAGGCACAGGTGGCGGGCTGGGTCCTCACGTTCCGGCGCGGCGAGCGGCTGTTCACGTACCACGCCGACCAGGAGCGCGCGATTCCCTGCCCGCCTATCGCGGCGGACTGACTCCTTCCCTCAGCCGGCTGCGATCAGCTGCAGTCGATGAGGTCGCAGAACCCGCCGCCGTCGTCGTTGTCGATCCGGACGATCGTCAGGTCCTGGATGCCCGCCGCATCGCTGTGCGAGACCGCGCCGAGGTACTTCGCGGCCGCGCCGGTCAGGAGGCCCGACCAGTTGACGTTGATCGTACCGGTCTGCGCGATCTCGGCGCTCGACGGACCGCTCACCGTCATGTTTCCGGTCGGGCCCTCGACCGTCCAGTCGAAGAAGACGCCGGTTGCGAGCTCGCCGTCCGCCGTATCGTAGCCGTGCACGAACACCGCGTACGGGTCATCGATGGCCGGATCGTTCACCGGGAACCGGATCGTCACCTCCTCGGTGGACGAGGCGGTGGCGCTCGCGCCGACCTGGGTGCACGAGAAGTCCGGGCAGTAGAAGACATAGAGATCCATGTCGTGGCCCGGCTTGTCGTTGTACGCGTCGTACACCCCGAACTTCAGCGCGGCCGCGCCCGGCGGCGCCTCGAGCAGGTAGACGAGCGGCTCGTCATCCCCGAAGTCGAATCCGAACGAGTCGTTCGGGTCGTCCGTGACTTCGACGAGGCTCAGGAACGGCTCGACGAGGCCGTGGGCGCCCGCGGCATAGTCGCCGTTGTAGCCGAAGGTCACGTCGAATGCGGCCGCACCCGACGCTCCCGTCCCGCTGATTTCGTCCGGCGCGATCACCGCGGTGCCGCGGACGGCAATCGGGCTGTACACGCGGTGCCCGTGCTCGTCGTCCCAGCGCAGGTGGCCGAAGCGCCACTCGCCCGGGGGCGCGCCGTTGTTGGTGATCGTGACCTCGTAGCTCTTCGTCTGGTTCGGGTTCAGGCGCAGCGTCGACGGGCTCACGCTGACACGGTAGCCCGGGGGCGCCTTCACCTTCACCGTATACGTGCTGAGCGCGTCGCTCACGTTCTTGACGCTGCGGCGCACCGTCTGCGTGCCCGGCAGCTCACCGATGCCGATGGACGGCAGGTTGAGGTCGGATGCATCCAGCGACAGGCCGAGGCCGGCGAGCTGGGCGCAGGTGGCGTCCGGATTCGCGAACAGGAAGACCTTCTCGTCCGTGCCGCAGATGCCGGCCAGGTAATCGAGGAAGTCCGCGTCGTAGACGAGGCCCGGGTCGACCGCGCGGTTCGGCACGATGTGGCCCGAGCCGCGGTCGAACGGATCGGTCGGCGTCACGCCGTCCTCCTTGACGAGATTGCGGCGCGCGGTCGTCATCATCGCCGACTTGATCATCGCCGGCGTCCACTTCCGGTGGGCCTCGACCAGGAGCGCGGCGACGCCCGCGACGTGCGGGGTCGACATCGACGTGCCCGACAGGTACTGGAAGTACCCGCCGAAGGAGCCGTCGTTCGGCTCAGGCGTCCCGCCCGCGAGGATGTTCGTGCCCGGCGCGGTCACGTCCGGCTTGACCCAGTCGGTGACCGTCGGGAAGGGGCCGCGCGAGGAGAATGCGGCCATGATGTCGCCGGTCATCTGCTCCTCGATGAAGTTGCCCGCCGACAGGGTCACGTTGACCCGCGCGCCACCCTGCAGTGCAGCGAGGATCGCGAGGCCCGGGGCGTTGTCGATCATGACCGCCGGGATGCTGAGCGACTCCGGCGTCGCCGTGCCGCCCATGACGGTCTTCGGGTTGGCATTGGTGTACATGAGCACCGCGATCGCGCCGGCGTTCGCTGCATTCGTCAGCTTGACCGAGAAATCGCAGGTGCCGCGTGCGATGAGTCCGATGCCACCGGACAGCGAGCCCGCCGGCAGCGCCGTGCAGGCGTCGATCGGGTTGGCCGCGATCAGGTCGTCCGTGATGGGTCCCGTCTCCTGAAGCGACTTGGAGATGGCGCTCTCGAGCGAGGGGAGGTCCCCCGCCAGCTCGGGCGGCGAATTGATGCGCGTTGCGGTCGAGAAGAGGGTCCCGCGGTGCGTCGAGGCGGCGACGGTCGTCACCCAGGGCTCGCCGGCGGCGGTCGTCTCGGGGCCCGGGCCTTCGTTGCCGGCGGAACGCACCGGCACGACGCCCGCATCCGCTGCGAACAGGAAGGCGATGTCCTGCGGGTCGGCAATCGTCGCCGCAGTGCCGACGGAGAACGACAGGACGTCGACGCCGTCCGCGACGGCCTGGTCGGTGGCCGCGGCGGTGTCCGAGAAGAAGCAGCTGCCCGTTGCGGCGCCCGGGGCCTGCCAGCAGGCCTTGTAGACGGCGAGCCGTGCCTTGGGCGCGACGCCGGATACCTTTGCGACCGGCACGCCTGCGAGCACCGCCTGGACGTGCTCGTTGCCGACAGCCGTCGTGGCCGTGTGCGTGCCGTGGCCGTCGGAATCGCGCGGCGAGATGAAGTCGCCCTCGACGACGTTATCCTCGCCGAAGCCCGCGATGTAGTAGCGGGCGCCAATCAGCTTCCTGTTGCAGTCCGTGGCCGCAAATCCCTCGCCCGCCTGACAAGTTCCCTTCCAGCGGCTCGGCACCGGGGCGTAATTTTCATCGTCCAGCGAGGGATGCTCCTGCACGATGCCGGAGTCGATGACGCCGACGATGACGTTCTTGCCGCGCAGCCCGTGAGCCGCGCGCAGGCCGGATTCCGGATTCAGGAGGCCGAGGAAACGCGAGGTGTTGTCCGTGTCGAGCGGCACGGCGCTGTCTTCCCACACGCGCGCGACCGCCTTGTCCTTGCGCAGCTTCGCGGCCTGCGCCGGCGTCATGCGCGCGGCGAAGCCGTTCAGCGCATGGCGGTAGCTGTAGATCTTGCCGCCGGAGACGCCGGCCCGTGCGAGCACAGCATCCTGCTGCGCGCCGAGTCTCTCTATGTACAGCTGTGCCTGGCTGGAATGCGCGTCATAGCGTTCGCCCTTCTCCGGCGCGGTCTTCGCGAAGCCCGAGATGCCGCCCTCGTAGCGGACGGCCGGATCGGCGGCCATCTGCACGATGTAGACCTTGCTGGCGCGGCCTTCGACGGCGGCAGCGGGCGCGAGCTGCAGTTTTGCGGCCTGCCTGGCTGACGGTGACTTGCGGAATTTTGCGGATTCAGCGGCAGCGGGGCCGCCAGAAATGACAGTCGCCACCATCGCGGCGAGCACGACGAGCACGGCACGCATGTTTCCCTTCTCCCGAGCGTATTGGATCCCCGCATGCTGTTTACAAGGAATCCCTGCCGCTGACAACATATGTTCAGCGCATTAAGTTGAATCGCCCGCAAAAAATTTTCAGGGCAGCGGGTGCGCTGCAAAAGAAAGTTCGGCGACCGGTCGGCCCCCGAGCAGGTGCTCCTGGATGATTTTCTCGATGTTTTCC
>DATEEF010000161.1:0-11574 GCA_035281265.1 Steroidobacteraceae bacterium | reverse complement strand
CCGGGTCCGCAGGCTCGGCGCCGGCTCCGCTGCCTGCGCCACCGCCGGAAGCGGAAGCCGCCGGCTCCGCGACGCCGCCCGCGGGCGCCGCCTCGGCGCGGCTGCCTGGCACGAACGCGCCCGAGTACATCGGCAACCTCGGCGTGAAGCTCTACGACGGCGAGCGCGCGCAGTTCTACATGCGCCTTTTCAGCTATGCGCGCTACCTGAACCAGGAAGGACTCGACCCCACGTACACGGACTCCTTCGGCACCGTGAAGACCGTGCCGCAGCGCCAGGACTTCCAGCTGCAGAAGTTCTTCCTGCCCTTCTCCGGCTGGTTCCTCGACCCGAAGTTCCGTTTCTACCTGTACGTCTGGTCCGCGAACACCGCGCAGGGCGATCCGGCCCAGGTCGTGGGCGCAGGCAACCTGAGCTGGGTCTTCAACGAGCATGCGACCCTCGGCATGGGCATCACCTCGCTCCCGGGCGTGCGCAGCACCGAGGGCCAGTTCCCGTACTGGCTCGGCGTCGACGACCGCATGACGGCGGACGAGTTCTTCCGCCCGTCCTATTCGACCGGCATCTGGCTCAAGGGCGCCATCGTGCCCGGCCTCAACTACAACGCGATGCTCGCGACGAACATGAGCATCCTCGGCGTGAGCGCCTCGCAGCTCGACAACACGATCGACACCTATTCATTGATGCTCAACTGGCTGCCGACCACGAAGGAGTTCGGCCCCATAGGCGCTTTCGGCGACTTTGAGAACCACCAGGAGGTCGCGACGCGGCTGGGTGTCCACTTCACGGCCAGCACCGAGAACAGCCAGGAACAGCCGGGGAGCGAGACGATCGAGAACACCCAGATCCGCCTCACGGACGGCAACACGATCTTCACGCCCGACCTGTTCGGTCCCGGCATCCAGGTCGAGGACGTGCGCTACAACATGCTGAGCCTCGATGCCGGCATCAAGTATCGCGGCTATGCGCTCGAAGCCGAGTACTACTGGCGCAACCTCAGCGACTTCCGCGGTCCCGGCGTCACGCCGGGCCTGATCGAGGAGATCGACGACACCGGCTACCAGGTCCAGGCGTCGGCGATGCTCGTGCCGCAGCTCTTCCAGCTGTACGCCGGCTACTCCGAAATCCAGGGCCGATTCGGCGACTCGAACGAGTTGCGCGG
This sequence comes from Steroidobacteraceae bacterium, assembly GCA_035281265.1. GTDB lineage: Bacteria > Pseudomonadota > Gammaproteobacteria > Steroidobacterales > Steroidobacteraceae > SCUD01. Next base: position 10,412 of record DATEEF010000161.1, on the reverse strand, counting down.
CGGTTTCAACTACTTCCCGAAGCGGATGCGCGGCATCCGCGTCAATGGCGAGTGGCTGCGGCTCGACGACATCCCGGTCGGCTACACCGCGGTGCCCTACCCGGTCGGCGGCGACGGAGACGTCTATCACGTCAACTTCGAGCTGAACTTCTAGCCGGTTGGCCAGCCGGACCGTATCCTGTCGGGCGAGAGTCCCGACCGCGTGAAACCCCGACCCCGGCAGCCTGCACCCGCGCCTCCCAATCTCGCGCGTGGTTTCTTCGGCGTCTTCCGCTACAGCCGCCATGCGATCGAGCTCGTCTGGACGACCAACAAGGCGCTCAGCGTCGCACTGGGCCTGCTGACGCTCGGGGCGGGACTCCTGCCGGCCGCGGTCGCCTGGGTCGGCGCGCTGATCGTGGACGCCGTCGTCGCGGCCATCGCGGCCCCCGCCGCGCGCGAGGAACTGACCGGCCACGCGCTCCTGCTGGTCGCGGCGGAAGGCGGCCTCGTCGCGGCGATCGCCGGCTGCCAGCGTGGCATCTCGCTGTGCCAGTCGTTGTTCCGCGCGCAGCTCGGCCAGCGGGTCAACGCGATGATCCTCGAAAAGGCGCTCACGCTCGAGCTGGCGCACTTCGAGGACTCGGACTTCTACGACAAGCTGACGCGCGCCCGGCGCGAGGCGTCGAGCCGGCCGCTGTCGCTCGTCATGCGCACCTTCGGCCTCGCGCAGAACGGCATTTCGCTCGTGAGCTACGGCACGCTGCTCGCGCACTTCTCGCCCTGGGCCGTCGCCGTGCTCGTGCTCGCAGGGCTCCCCTCGTTCCTCGCGGAGGCGCGCTTCTCGGGTGCGGCCTTCCGCCTGTTCCTGTGGCGGTCGCCCGAGACGCGCATGCAGCTTTATCTCGAGACCGTGCTCGCGCGCGAGGACCACGCCAAGGAGGTCAAGCTGTTCGGCGTCGGCCCCACGTTCCTGCAGCGTTACCGCGACATCTTTCGCAAGCTCTACCGCGAGGACCGGAACCTCACGTTGCGGCGCGACGGCTGGGGCTTCCTGCTGGGGCTGGTCGCGACCGCCACGCTCTACGGCGCCTACGCCTGGATCGCCCTCGCCACCATCGCCGGCCGCATCACGCTCGGCCAGATGACGATGTACGTGATGCTCTTCCGCCAGGGCCAGTCCGCGGTGTCCGCGAGCCTCGCCGCCATCGGCGGCATGTACGAGGACAACCTCTATCTCGCGACGCTGTACGAGTACCTCGACACGCCGGTGGAGACGCTTTCGGGCGCGGTGGCGCAGGGGCCGAATCCGCGCGACGGGATCCGCTTCATCGACGTCGGCTTCTCGTATCCCGGCTCGGAGCGGCCGGTCCTGCGCGGCGTCAACCTGCACGTCCGGGCCGGTGAATCGCTCGCCCTCGTCGGCGAGAACGGCTCGGGCAAGACGACGCTGATCAAGCTCCTCACCCGGCTCTACCGCCCGACGAGCGGGCGGATCCTGCTCGACGGGCTCGACCTCGCCGAGTGGGACGAGACCGCGCTCCGCCAGCGCATCGGCGTCATCTTCCAGGACTTCGTGCGGTACCAGCTCACCGTCGGCGAGAACATCGGCGCAGGCGACGTCCGGCACATGGCCGACGAGGTGCGCTGGCGCGAGGCTGCGGAGAAAGGCATGGCCGCGCCGATCGTCGAGGAGCTGCCGCAGAAGTACCACACCCCGCTCGGCAAGTGGTTCAACCAGGGCCGCGACCTGTCGGGCGGCGAATGGCAGAAGGTGGCGCTGTCACGCGCCTTCATGCGCACCGAGGCCGACATCCTCGTCCTCGACGAGCCGACTGCCGCGATGGACGCCGCGGCCGAGGCGACGGTCTTCGAGCACTTCCGCACGCTGACGCGCGGCCGCATCGCGATCCTCATCTCGCACCGGTTCTCGACGGTGCGCATGGCCGACCAGATCGTCGTGCTCGAGGAGGGCCGCATCGCCGAGCACGGCACGCACGAGGAGCTCCTCGCCGCCAACGGCCACTACGCCCGCCTCTTCGAGCTGCAGGCCCGCGGCTATCAATGACTCACGGAGGGGTCAGACCCCTTCATATTCGTGAAGGGGTCTGACCCCTTCACGATTTCCAGGTGTCGCTGAAGAGGCGCACGAGGTTCGCGCCGAGGATCTTCTCGATGCGCGAGTCGGAATGGCCGCGACCCGAAAGGATGCCGGCGAGCGATTCGAGGCGGCGCGGCGTGTTGAGCTCGTTCGCGAACAGGTAACCATCCTCGGTCTCGCCCGGCGCGCTGATGCCCGCTTCACGGCGCCTGCGAACGTTCTCCTTGAAGATCTCGCGGAACTCGTCGTCCACGATCTCCGCCGACACACCGCCGTCGGTGCCGATGGACACGTGCTCCTCACCCGCCACCTCGATCATGTGCTCGAGGTGACGGACGATGTCGGCCGCCGTCGGCTGCCGTCCCTCGCTCAGGAAGGGCATGAAATAAATGCCCGACACGCCGCCCTTCTCCGCCACCGCGCGCAGCTCCGCGTCCGTGCGGTTGCGCGGGTGATCGTTCAGCGCCGCGCACCCGGTATGCGTGAAGGCGACCGGCTTCACGGACGCCTGGATCGCATCTGTCGCGGTCCGGCGGCCGCAATGGCTGAGGTCCACGAGGATCCCGAGGTCGTTCATCCTGGCGATCGCCTCGACGCCCGTCTTGCTGAGCCCCGCGTTCCCGGGCTCGAGGCAGCCGTCGCCGAGGAGGTTGCGACGGTTGTACGTCGGCTGCACGACCCTGATGCCCAGCCGGTACAGCTCGTCGAGCCGCGACAGGTCCGTCTCGAACGCGACGCCATCCTGGAATCCGTAGATGATGCCCGTGCGCCCGGCCTGTTTCGCCGCGGCGATGTCGGCGACGCGACGGACGCGTGCGAGCACGTCCGGATGCGCGTCGATCTCGCGCTCGTATTCGCCGATGCCGATCACCGCCTGCGTGAAGGCCGTGTCCGGTGGCGTCGAGCCGACCGGCAGGATCGTCGTGTGCACGCAGGTGATGCCCGAGGCGCGGATGTCCCGCACGAAGGCGTCGGTCAGCGGCGCGCCGGGCGCGCCCTTCGAGTTGCCGAAGCCGCCGAGGCCGTCGATGACGATCGCACGCCCATACACGTCGTTCGCGGCTGCGAGGGCGGGTTCCCGCAGCGCAAGCGCCACGGCGGCCGCGGCGCTGCCTGCTACGAAAGTCCGGCGCGTCAGTGTTCCCATCGTCGAGCCTCCCCCGTACGCCGGGGAGTCTGCCACATGGCCGACACGATCGGCGTATGCTGTGCTCCGCCATGAAGCGACGGAGCTTTCTCCGCGGCACGTCGTTCGCGCTCGCTGGCGCCGCATTGCCGGCCGCCCGTCTCGCGCTGGCGGGTGCGCCGGTCCTGCCAGCCGGTACGCGGGCCAGCGAAATCCTCGACGCCCTGCCGGGCAAGCGCCCGCTCATCAAGCGCAGCTTCCGCCCGCCCAACTACGAGACGCCGGTCGCCATGCTGGGCGAGCCGGTGACACCGAACGATGCTTTCTATGTCCGCTGGCACATGGGCGTGCCCGATCTCGCCGCGACGGATTGGCAGCTCGCCGTCGGCGGGCCCGCCGCCAGGTCACAGCGCTCGCTCACCCTCGCCGAGCTGCGCCGCTTCCAGGCCCACGAAGTGGTCGCGGTCAATCAGTGCTCGGGCAACCGCCGCGGCTTCTTCGAGCCGCACGTGCCCGGCGTGCAATGGGGCTACGGCGCGATGGGCAATGCACGCTGGCGCGGCGCGCGTCTCAAGGACGTGCTCGAGTCGGCCGGCATCGCGCCGGGCGCGATCGAAGTCGTCGCCGACGCCGCGGATTCACCGACACTGACGGGTCCAGACTTCACCAAGTGCCTGCCGATGTGGAAGGCCCTGGACGATGACACGCTGATCGCGTACGAGATGAACGGCGATCCGCTGCCGCGCTGGCACGGCTTCCCGGCGCGCCTCGTCGTGCCCGGATGGACCGCGACTTATTGGGTCAAGTGCCTGACTGCGATCAGCCTCGTCGAGAAGCCGTTCGAGGGCTTCTGGATGAAGACGGCCTATCGCGTGCCGAAAGGCCTGTTCGGGCGAAGCCGGTTCGAGTCCCAGGAGAATGAGACGAGCGCGCCGATCACGGCCATACGCGTCAATTCGCTGATCGTGAACCCGGAGCCCGGCTCGGCCCTGCCGGCGGGACGGCCGGTCGCCATCCGCGGCATTGCGTGGGACGGCGGCTCTGGCATTCGCCGCGTCGCCGTTTCTGCGGACGGCGGCACGACCTGGCGCGACGCCGAGCTCGGACGCGACCTGGGCCGATATGCCTGGCGGCCGTGGCATTTCGACGCGGCGTTGGCGACCGGCGAAACGCTCCGGCTGGCGGTGCGCGCCGAGGCGAACGACGGTTCCATGCAGCCTGACGCGCTGGTGCCGAATCCGGCTGGTTATCACCACAACGTCATCCAGCAGGCCGATTACCGTGCGACCTGACGCGCTGGCCACCGGCGCGCTTCTCGCGGTCAGCACAGCCTGGCCGGTCACGTCCCAGGCCGCCGACGAGTCCGCGATTGCGCTCGCCGCCGGCGCCGGCCGAGAGCGCGTGGTGGCCGCTTGCTCGATGTGCCACAGCCTCGATTACATCGTCATGAACTCGCCTTTCCAGGACCAGGCGGGATGGGAGAAGACGGTCAAGAAGATGGCGACCGTCTACGGCGCCCCGATCACGGCCGAGGAAACGGCAGCGATCGTCGCCTATCTGTCCAGCCACTATGGTAAGTAGCCGGGTGGGCGCGCCGCAATCGAAGGCAGCCCTGGTCACCGGCGCAAGCTCCGGCATCGGTGCCGCGGTTGCCGCGCGACTCGCGAAGGACGGCTTCCGCGTGTTCGCCGCGGGGCGCGACCCCGCCCGGACCGGGGCGGTCGCCGCCGGCTCCCCCGCGATCCGAGCCTGGGTCGGCGACCTCGCGGATTCCAGCGCCTGCGACCGGCTGGTCGCGGACTGCATCAAGGAATTCGGTCGGCTCGACGTCCTCGTCAACAACGCCGGCATCTACCTGCCGGGGCGAGCCGAGGACACCACGGACGAGCAGTGGCAGCAAACGCTGGCCGTGAACCTCTCGTCGCCCTTCTACCTCGCGCGCGCGGCCCTGCCGCAGCTGCGCGCGAGCCGCGGCGCGATCGTCAACGTGGCCTCGAACTGGGGACTGCATGCCGGACCGGATGCCGTCGCCTATTGCGCGAGCAAGGGCGGCCTCGTGCTGCTGACGAAGTCGCTCGCCGTAGACCACGCCGCGGAAGGCATCCGCATCAACGCCGTCTGTCCGGGCGACGTCGTGACGCCGATGCTGTTCCGCGATGCCGAGGCGCGCGGGATCGGCCGCGAGGCCGTGCTGCGCGAGTCTGCCGCGACGACCCGCAGCGGCCGCGCCACGATGCCCGAAGAGGTAGCCGCCCTCGTCGCCTGGCTCGCCTCGGACGAGGCGGCACAGGTCAACGGCACGACCGTGCTGATGGACGGGGGCAGCGCCGCGGGCTGAGCGCGCCGCCTTCAGAACCGGAAGGTGTAGCTCAGCTTCAGCGTCGCGTCCGACGCGTACGACCGGAAGCGCCCGTCCCGGTCGAAGTCTTCCTGCTGCGTGTTCACGGCGAGCACCGTCTCCTGCCCGGCGCGCGGGATCCAGCGCAGGATGCTGTTGAGTCCAACGGTGTCCGAGACGTTGTCGTACTGGATGAAGTTCTCCCAGGACCAGGCCGTGTCGAAGGCGACGTCGACGTTCAGCGTCAGGAGCCGCGTGATGAAGTCGCCTTCGGGCAAGTCGACGTCGTTGTACTCGCCGCCGACGATCAGCTTGAAGTGCTTGCTCGGCCGCCAGATCGTCTGCGTCTCGAAGGTGAAGATGCTCCCGTCATAGAAGCCCCCCTCGCACAGCGTCGAATTGGTCGCGACCACGCGCTGCTCGCCGGTGTACAGGTTCAGGCAGGTGTGGTCGAAGCTGTATGTCCCTCCCGCGATGACCACGCCGTCCGAGATCTCGAACGGTTCGATGAATTCCTCCTCCACGAAGTAATGCGACAGTGTCAGCTGGTCCGCCGACTGGTTCTCGGCCTCGAACAGCTTGAATTCGATCTGGTGGTTGCGGTCGCTGCCGTTGATCGGCTCGACGTACTCCGCGCCGACCTCGGTTTCCACGCTGCGCAGCCATGAGTTTTCCGGCCGCCACGTGTAGCCGATGTTCCCGAATGTCGCCTCGAAATCCGTCCGCGCCGCGAATCCGAGTGCCGGGAAGTAGTTTTCCTCGAGCACCTTGTGGACGATCTCGCCTTCCCAGCCCTCGCTGTTCGGCATCGAGAAGCTGAACCCGTAGCCGGCATCGTCGTCTTGCAGGCCCTCGGTGTCGGTCTGCTGGAACCAGGCGGTCGCCTCGATGCTGCGGCCGCCACCGAGGCGCGTATTGAGGTAGCGAAAGTCGATGCCCCCGAGGCTGTTGTCGATGGCCGGGTCTGGATTGCCGCTCGTCACTATCGCGCCGATGCTGGATTCCTCCAGCACGTTGACCGCGAGACGCCCGACGAAAAGGTCCGCGGTGCCGCCGCCGACGGCCGCATCCTGGCTCACGCCCAGCACGCCGATGCTCACCGGCCCTGCGCGCCCCGTCAGCTTGAGGCCGCCGTCGAGGGTGACGGTGTTTCCCGCCTCGTCGAGGCCGATGCGGCGCGAGAAGAACGGTATGCCGCTCTCCTGCTCCAGCCCGGCAAACTGGAAGATGTCGGAATCCTGGAGGAAGAAGGCGCGCTGTTCCGGGAAGAACAGGTCGAAGCGCGTCAGGTTGATCTGCCGGGTGTCCGCGGTCGTGCCCGAAAAATCCGGGTTCAAGGTCACCGCCGCGGTGAGCGAGGGCGTGATCTTCCAGAAGACGTCGAGCGACGGCTCGAGGAAGTCGTCGTCCTCGTCCGCCACGTGGTCGCGCTGGATGCCGGTGCGCAGGCCCGGGACGACGTCGAGCCCATGGCCCTGCTCGAGGCCGGACAGTCCCGTCATGAGGCCGGTGCGCGCGAGGTCCTGCGTGCGGTTGAACGACATCCAGCCATACTGCTCATTGTCCGCGCCGTGCCAGCGCGTGAAGTTGAGTCCCCAGGCGTCCCGGCGCGGATCGAACGACAGCGTCTTGAGGGGAATCGCGACCTCCGCGGCCCAGCCTTCCGCGTCGATCCGGGCCGCAGCGTCCCAGATGCCTTCCCAGGCCCAGTTCTGCCGGTCGGTGTCGGTGTAGATCGCTTCGCTGCGCATCCCGTTCGGGTTGACGTCGAACATGTATCCGGAGCGACCGTGGTCGAAAGGGTCGAGCGTGATCGAAAACCCGTCCTCGCCGAATGACACGTCCTTGCGGCTCAGCACCTTTGCGACGATCGTCTCCGGCCTCGAGTCGTAGTAGCGCGCCGCGAAGTAGAGGTTGTCGTCGTCGAAGGCGACGTACACGCGGGAGCGCTCGCCGGGGACCCCGAACTCGTTCGAGACCACGACGTGAAAGTCGTCGACCGAGGCGGCCTGCTGCCAGGCGGCGTCGTTCAGCACGCCGTCCAGGACCGGCGGCGTGGTGACCCGCACCGCGGCGACGGATTTCCGCCCGGGGGCCGCGTCCTCACCGCCCGCCGCGGCAGACACGAGGCACAGGGCAGCGGACACGATGAAACGCGCTGGCATGGGAACGGTGCCGGGCGGCGTCTAGTGCGGCGGGATCGAAACGGGCGGGCGCACGCGCCCTACTGCGCCAGCACGTGGTCGTAACTCAGGGCGCGCATCATCTTCCATTGCCCATCCACCTGCTTCCAGAAGGTCGTGAACTGGCCGGTTTCCGTGAGGCGGTCCGGCTTCCCTGCCTTGACCGCATAGAAGGTGTGGGTGCCGGTCGCGATCGCGCCGTCCTGCTGGATGGGGTAGACCTTCAGGGTGTCGGCCACCAACTTGCGCGTCGACAGGAAGTCCGTGCCCTCGGCCTGGCGCTTGCACTTGTCCACGGTTTCCTGCACGAACTGGGCGCCGGACGTGGCGACGATGCCGCCCTTGTCGTGGATCATCTCGAAATCATCCGCGATGTAGCGACGCACGGTGTCCACGTCGCAGGTGTCGAAGAAGGCGCGGAAGAACTCGGCGTCGGCCCGGCGGATCTCTTCCGCGAGACCCGGCCGCGCCATCGCGCCCGGGGTGAGGTTGACCGGCGCGTCCTGCGCGGGCGCCAGCGGCATGCGCGTCGCCTGCCAGGCGATCGCGCGCCATTCACCATTGCGCTTCAGGAACGTCCCCGTATTGAGGAAGTTCAGCGTGTCCGGATTGTCGCCTCCGACCTTGCCGACGAGCCGGAAGGCGACGATCGCAGTATCGCCGTACTGCCTGACGTCGACGTCCTCCGCCGAATACGCGGTGGGCGGCTCGGCCGGGTCGGCGCCCTTGCGGACATCCGCGAGGATCCCGGCCTTGTCCGTGCGCACGCCCGCCGAGCGCGTATAGACGAGCTCCTCGGCCCAGAAGCGCTCATGCACCGCGGCGTCGTTGCGCGACGCGCCGTCGAGGAACCAGGCCAGCAGGCGCTTAAGTTCCGCGACGTCCGGTGCGGCCTCCTGGGCCGCCGCGATCGTCGTCAGGAACAGCGACGCAGCCAGGGCGATGGACGAGCGCAGCATATGAGCCTGCACGGTAGTGGACCACCACGGGCCTTGCAACCGGCGCGCCGCGTGCCGCTCAGATGACGTTGCGTGGCGCGGCTGTCTCCGGGTCGCCCGTGTTCGGCGTGCCGGTCGGCTCGATCAGGAGCAGGTGAACTTCCTCGTCGGCCACCGGGCGGTGCTCGACGCCTTTCGGCACGACGAAAATCTCGCCGGGACCCAGCTCGACGGAGCGATCGCGCAGCTCGATGCGCAGGCGCCCTTTCAGCACGAGGAAGAAGTCGTCGGTGTCGTCGTGCTTGTGCCAGGTGAAGGGCCCTTTCAGTTTCACGACCATGAGGTCGTGGCCGTTGAACGTCCCAACAGTTCGCGGCCGGTAATGCTCGCTGAACGTCGCCAGCTTTCGCGCGAGGTTGATGACGTCATCGCCCATGCGACGGGGACACCTGAGCCGCGGCGAACGCGGCGATGAGTTCGGAGCGGTCCGCCGTACCCTTGTCCCAGCGCGCCGCCCCTTCCGGGACGCACGCCGAGGGGGCCGCCCGCGACACCCGGATGTGCGCCCGGTAACGCACGGCGCCGCAAAGACAGCCGCCCCCATGCGGGGGCGGCGGAATGGCGGACAATCTCGTCAAGGAGCGCGTTTATGCGCGCTTGATCAGGCGCAGCAGGAAAATCAGGATGATCGCGCCGATCAGCGCGACGATGATGGCGCCCAGCAGCCCGCCGCCTGTGGAAACGCCCATCGTGCTGAAGAGCCACCCACCGAGCAGCGCGCCGATGACGCCGACGACGATGTCGCCGACCACGCCGAAGCCGCCTCCTTTCATGATGACGCCCGCCAGCCATCCCGCGACGAGCCCGACGATGATGAACCAGACGAATTCCATGGCCTGCTCCCCATTAAGCCTTTGGACGCCGCACTATATGCCCATCGCCCGGAACGGGACAAATCGATCAACTTGATACCCGCCTTCGCGTCGCCCGCGACTTCCGGCTGGCGCCGATGCCCGCGATGAGCGTCTCGACCAGGTAGCCGAAGGTATCGGTCGTGGCTGCCACGCGGTTCAGGGCGTGGGCATTCGGAAAGCGCTCGATCGGCAGCTCGCGGATGTTGGTGCGGGCCGCCTTGCGGTTGCGCTGCGGCACGGTGTCCTCGAGCACGTGCCCGAGTACCGAGACGGTCACCGCCTTGACTGCGCTGTAAGTCGTGCGCACGTCGAATCCTGCCGCGCGGAACGCCGCGAAGCCCGCCTCGATCGGCGCGGCCGCGCGTTCGCCCTTCGCCGGGCCATGGTGGAAGGCCTCGAATGCGCCCGGGTGCCTGCGTCCCAGAGCGCGCATCGAGGCGGCGAACTGGCGCACCCAGTCCTGCCAGTTGATCGGGCCCGTCGGCAGCCGCGCCTCGATGAGCAGCGCCTCGACGATCCCATCGATCACGGCATCCTTCGTGGGCACGTGGTTGTAGAGCGAGGTCACGTGCACCGCCAGGCGTGCCGCGATTCCGCGCAGCGTCACCGAGGGCAGGCCCTCCTCGTCCGCCACCTCGATGGCGACGGCCACGATGTTCTCGCGGGACAGGCGCGGGGCGATCACCGCAGGCTCCTTGACGACCGGTTACCTACACTGTAGGTTACCTGAACCTACAGTGTAGGTCCAGAGGTCCCGCCATGCGAATCCTGCCCGCAGTCCTCATCCTCGCCGTGGTCGGTGCCGCGCCGCCCGCCCGGGCCGCCCAGGCAGC
>DATEEF010000160.1:0-8932 GCA_035281265.1 Steroidobacteraceae bacterium | reverse complement strand
GCAACCGACGCGGGGGACGCGCGGCGTTCGTGGGTGGCGTCGCACTCACGGCAGCGCTCGCCTCGCTCATCGTCGCGCAGGCGCACTTCGGGGCCCTGCTCGCGGCGCTCGTTGTTTTTTTCGGCGCCTTCAACTTCCTCGAGGCGCGCCTGCCGGCCGCCCTGGCCGAGGCCGCGGGGGAGGCCTCGCGCGGGGCGGCGCTCGGGGTATTCGCGACCTGCCAGTTCGCGGGCGCCTTCGCCGGCGGGATCCTGGGCGGCGCGCTGCTCGGAAGCCGCTGGCAGAGCACGGGAATTTTCGCGGCCGCGGCCGTCGCGGTCGCCTGGTGGCTGCCCTGGGCGGGGTCGACGGAATCTCGCCGAAAGCATGCTATTTGACGGTGCGCGGGCAGGGACTCCGCGACTACAATGAGCGGCACGAGATCCAGCGGGGAATAGCCATGGCACGCGGCGTCAACAAAGTCATCCTGATCGGTAACCTCGGAAAGGATCCGCAACAGCGAGCCATGCCTTCGGGCAAGCCCGTCGTCAACTTCAGCGTCGCAACGACGGAGCAGTGGCGCGACAAGCAGACCGGGGAGAACAAGGAAGCGACGGAATGGCACAACGTCGTGATGTTCGACCGCCTGGCCGAGATCGCGGCGGAATACCTGCGCAAGGGCTCCCAGGTCTATATCGAAGGCAAGATCCGCACGCGCAAGTGGCAGGACAAGGAAGGCAACGACCGCTACACCACCGAAATCATCGCCAATGAAATGAGCATGCTCGGCGGCCGCGGCGCGGGCGATCGCGGCTCGGCCCCGGCACCCGACCGCACGCGTGATCGTGGCGAGGGCGCGCCGGCACGCGCCGAGCCCGCGGGTGTCGCCGAGTCCTTCGACGACGACATACCGTTCTAAACGCGAACAGCGTCACGTAATTCCCGGCTTGGGCTGCCCTGGGGGGCCCCAAGGCGTCCAGCGCGCGCCGCTTTATGTGATGTGATCGGCGTCCGGCCGGGGCACATTAAGTCACCATCGAGCCGATTTTTCGGGTTTTCCCGCGAAGACGTCCCGGGATCCCGCAAAAGTGGAGAGCGGCTTGATGGAGCTGGAATCCGACCAGCGTTCCGGAAACAGGCTGCGCGAGTCCCTGGCGCCGTGGTTCGACCAGCCGGCGGCCTGGCTCGTGCTGCTCTGTCTTGCGCTCACGGCATTCGCGGCCGTGACCGGAATCGCGCTCGGCGGCCACGACGAAACGCTCGTCGTGCTGTTCACGGGCGCGGCCGTCTCTCTCGCCGCAGCGTTCCTCGCACGGCGTGCCTCGGGGTTGCCACAGCTGAGGACCGCACGCCGCAGTGCCTGGCGCTGGCTCGGCTTCGCGCTGGTCGCGCAATTAGTCGCGGCGCTCGCGGTGCCGGCGCTGCGCCAGTTCCCAAATCCCGTGGTGCAGGTCCTTTCCGGCCTGCTGCAATTCGCCTTCTTCCCCTGCGCCGCGATCGCGGCGGTTCAGCTCCTGCTCTCTACCCGCGGCAAGGCCTTCGGCCCGCAGTTCTGGCTGGAGGCGATTCTCGTCTCGCTCTGCGTGGGCGCCGTGCTCTGGCTCGCGCTGCCGCACGACCTGCCCGGCGACGCGCTGCCCGCGCGCGGTTCCTGGACCCTCGCATTCGATGCGGTGATCGGCGTGCTCGCCGCCGTGCTGCTGCTGCGGCGATCCGACTGGAAGGGCTGGCCGGGCCTCGCGACGTTCGCGCTCGCGGCCGGCGCCCTCGTGGGCTCGCGCATGCTCGAGGCGCACGCGGCCGCCGGCGGCGGCACTTCCCGGTACGCGGGCCCGCTCTACGTCGCCGCCATCGCGGCATTCGCGCTCGCCGCGCATTTCGATTACCTGCGCACCGAGCGCCACGCGCCGCCGATGGACGCGGCGGAGCGCGGCTCGCCGTTCGCGTCGCTCATGCCGTATGCGGCGCTGATGCTCGCGGGCTATGCACTGCTGATGCTCCACAAGGGCAGTTTCGGCGATCCGGCCGGAGTCATCGCCTGGGTCGTCTGCATCGCGGCGGGCCTCCTGTTCGCGCGCCAGGCGATCGCAACCGCGCTGAACGTCGCGGTCCAGACCGGGCTCGCGACGCGCTCCGCCGAGGCGCGATTCAATGCGCTGATCCGCAACACCGCGGATGTCATCGCGATCGTCGATGCGGACGGTATGCTGAGCTACGTGACGCCGACGGCGGAACGGATCTTCGGCTTCGCCGCGCACGACCTGATCGGGCAGCGGCTCGACGAGCTGGTCAACTTCGACGACCGGGCGCGCCTGCGGGAATTCCTCGCCCGGGACCTCGCGCAGGCCGGCGCGTCGGCTGTCGTGGAGGCGCGCGTGCCGTGCGGCGAGGAGCGCCAGCGCGTGGTCGAGATCCACGGCACCAACCTCGAAGCGGAACCGGCGATCGGCGGGCGCCTCCTGAACCTGCGCGACATGACCGACCGCAAGGGCGTGGAGGAGCAGCTGAAGCGCATGGCGCTGCACGACCCGCTGACACTCCTCGCCAACCGCTCTCTGTTCCGCGACCGCGTCGAGCATGCGGTCGCGGTCAGCAAGCGCAATGGCCGCGGCATCGCCGTGATCTTCGTGGACCTCGACAACTTCAAGCGCATCAACGACACGCACGGGCACGCCATGGGCGACCGCGTCCTGCACAAGAGCGCGCAGCGCCTCGTCAAGGCGACCCGCAACGGCGACACCGTCGCACGGCTCGGCGGCGACGAGTTCGCCGTGCTGCTCGAGAATCTCGCGACGAACGATCCCGTCCTCGAGATCGCCGCGCGCATCGTCGAGTCGCTGCAGGAGCCGCTCGACCAGCCCGTCGCGGACATACCGGTAGCCGCGAGCGTCGGCATCGCTTTCTCGCGGGCCGAGGATGGCGTCGAAGAGCTGATGCGCAACGCCGACGTCGCGATGTACGCCGCGAAGTCCGCCGGCAAGGGCCGCTTCGTCGTCTATGAGCCGTCGATGCAGCACGCGGCCGGCGAACGCCGGGAGATGGAGGCGGAGCTCGACAAGGCGTTGCGCGAAGCGCAGTTCCTGCTGCACTACCAGCCGATCGTTGACTTGCGATCAGGGTACCTGCTCGGAGTCGAGGCCCTCGTCCGCTGGCAGCACCCGGATCGCGGGCTGGTGCCGCCGCGGGAGTTCATCCCGGCCGCAGAGGAAACCGGCCAGATCGTGGCGCTCGGCCGCTGGGTGCTCGCCCAGGCCTGCCGCGAGGTCAGGGTCTGGCAGGCGCGCCTGCCGGAAGGGCGCCAGGTGCGCGTCGGGGTCAACGTCTCGAGCGTCCAGCTTTCGAAGTCCGACATCACCGCGGACGTCGCGCGCGCCCTGGAGATCTCGGGGATCGACCCGGGTTGCCTCGTGATCGAGCTGACCGAGACGGTGCTGATGCAGAACAGCGAGACGGTGCTCGCGACGCTGACGCAGCTCAAGGCGCTGGGCGTGCGCATTGCGATCGACGACTTCGGCACCGGCTACTCGTCGCTCTCGTACCTGCACCGCTTCCCGATCGACATCCTGAAGATCGACCGCTCGTTCGTGGAGCGCCTGGGCGGCGTCGATGGCGGCGAGGACTTCGCGCGGGCCATCATCACGCTCGGCGGCACGCTCAACCTGGAGGTCGTCGCCGAGGGGATCGAGCTCGAGCACCAGCAGCGCGGCCTCATCGAGCTCGGCTGCGTCGCGGGACAGGGCTATTTCTATGCGAAGCCGGGCCTGCTGCACGAGATCGAGTATTCGGTGCACATGGCCCGCCGCCGCACCATGGCCGATACCCTCCCGCAGGGTGCCAAGATCACGGCGACCGGGAGATTCGTCATGGGCGACCTCAAGCCCGCCGACTTCGCGTCTACCGGCACCTTCGGCCGCGAGATGACCCGAAAAAACTAGCCGTAACAGCCAGTTACGCGCTCATTGCGCGGGCCCGCCGCAGCCCGTGGCGCTTCATCGGAGCGCCCAAAACCGGTACCCTTGACGGCCCACTTCGGTACCCAGGAGCGCAAGCCCCGCACATGAGCGGCCGGCTCTACATTTCGACATTCGGCTGCCAGATGAACGAATACGACTCGGCGCGCATGGCGGACGTGCTGCGCGAGTCCGCAGGCCTCGAGCTCACCGGCCGGCCCGAGGAGGCGGACGTCGTCCTGCTGAACACCTGCTCCGTGCGCGAGAAGGCGCAGGAGAAGGTGTTCTCGCACCTCGGCCAGTGGCGGCTCCTGAAGCGCGCAAAGCCCGGTCTCGTCATCGGCGTCGGCGGCTGCGTGGCGAGCCAGGAAGGCGAGGGCATCCTGGAGCGGGCGCCATTCGTCGACCTCGTGTTCGGGCCGCAGACGATACATCGCCTGCCCGCGATGATCGCGGCCCTGCGCGAAACCCGGAAGCCGCAGGTCGACGTCTCGTTCCCGGAGATCGAGAAGTTCGACAACTTGCCCGCGCCGCGGGCGGAAGGCGCGACGGCCTTCGTCTCGATCATGGAGGGCTGCAGCCGCTACTGCAGCTTCTGCGTCGTGCCGTATACGCGCGGCGAGGAGATGAGCCGCGGGTTCGAGCAGGTCGTCGACGAGGTCGCTGCACTGGTCGGCCAGGGCGTGCGCGAGGTGACGCTCCTCGGCCAGAACGTCAATGCCTACCGCGGGCCGGCGGCGGACGGCTCGGTCATGGACCTCGCGGGACTCATCCGACGGGTCGCGCAGCTTCCCGGCCTCGAGCGCATCCGCTTCACGACCTCGCACCCGCTCGAATTCACCCCGTCGCTGGTGGATGCCTACGCGGACGTGCCGAAGCTCGCGAACTACCTGCACCTGCCGGTGCAAAGCGGCTCCGACCGCATCCTCGCGCTCATGAAGCGCGGCTACACGCGACTCGAATACAAGCAGAAAATCCGGCGCCTGCGCGCCGTGCGCCCGGACATCAGCCTCTCTTCCGACTTCATCGTCGGCTTCCCCGGCGAGAGCGAGGCGGATTTCCAGCAGACGCTCGAGCTCATCGCCGAAGTCGGCTTCGACCAGTCCTTCAGCTTCATCTACAGCCGGCGCCCCGGCACGCCGGCGGCGTCGCTGCCGGACCAGGTGCCGCTCGGGGTGAAGCAGCAGCGGCTCGAGGCGCTGCAGGACCAGCTGAACCGCCAGGCGCGGCGGATCAGCGAGGGCATGGTGGGAAGCACCCAGCGCGTGCTGGTCGAGAAACCGTCCCGCCGCGACCCGCGCCAGCTCGCGGGCCGCACGGAGAACATGCGCTGGGTCAACTTCGACGGCCCGGCGTCGCTCGTCGACAGGTTCGCGGAGGTCCGCATAACGGAGGCCATGCCGAACTCGCTGCGCGGCCGGTTGGTCGCTTGAACGTCGCTCCCGAAGCCAGCGTCGACTTCGGCGCCGAAGACAATGCGCGGCTCGCCGCGGTCTGCGGCCCGCTCGACGAGAACCTGCAGCAGATCGAGAACCGCCTCGGCATCGAGATCCGCCGGCGCTCGGGCCGCTTCTCGCTGCGCGGCGCGAACGCGGCGACAGGCGCCGCCGTGCTGCGCCAGCTCTACGAGCGCGCGGCCAGCCTGCCCGTGACGCCGGAGGACGTGCACCTCGCCATCCAGGAAAGCGGCATGGGCGCGCAACCGGCGGACGATGCCGACGCGGTGGAGACGCTGCGCGGGCTGATCCGCGGACGCGGCGCCCACCAGCAGCAGTACCTGCAGGCGATCCGCACTCATGACCTCACGTTCGGCATCGGCCCCGCCGGCACCGGCAAGACCTACCTCGCCGTCGCCTGCGCGGTGGAGGCGATGCAGCGCGAGGCGGTGCGGCGCCTCGTGCTCGTGCGCCCCGCGGTGGAGGCGGGCGAGCGGCTCGGCTTCCTGCCCGGCGACCTGTCGCAGAAGGTGGATCCCTACCTGCGGCCGATGTACGACGCGCTCTACGAGATGCTCGGCTTCGACCGCGTTGCGCGGCTGATCGAGCGGAACGTCATCGAGATCGCGCCGCTCGCGTTCATGCGCGGGCGCACGCTCAACGAGGCCTTCATCATCCTCGACGAGGCGCAGAACACGACCGTCGAGCAGATCAAGATGTTCCTGACGCGCATCGGCTTCGGGTCGCGCGCGGTGGTCACGGGCGACGTCACCCAGACCGACCTTCCGGCGCACCGCCAGTCGGGCCTGCGCCATGCGCTCGAGGTGCTGGACGGGGTGAAGGGCATCGCGGTCACGCAGTTCACGGCGCGGGACGTCGTGCGCCATCCGCTGGTGCAGCGCATCGTCGAGGCCTACGAGCGCGGCTCCGGCCCGGGCGAGGGCTCGTGAGCCTCGACGTCGTGCTGCGCTACCGCACCCGGCGTCCCTGGGCGCCGGGGCCGGCGTCGCTCCGCCGC
The DNA here is from genome assembly GCA_035281265.1 of Steroidobacteraceae bacterium. Classification (GTDB taxonomy): domain Bacteria; phylum Pseudomonadota; class Gammaproteobacteria; order Steroidobacterales; family Steroidobacteraceae; genus SCUD01. The sequence continues at coordinate 2,549 of DATEEF010000160.1, read as the reverse complement.
TGGGCCCGGCTGGCCGCGGGCGGCCGGCGCGGCGAGCTCGGCATTCGCGTGGTGGGCAGCCGCGAGAGCCGGCAGCTCAACGAGCGCTGGCGCGGACGCAGGTACGCGACGAACGTGCTTTCCTTCCCGGCCGCGCCGGAGCTGGGAGGCCGCCAGATCGGCGACATTGTCGTCTGCGCGCCGGTCGTCGCGCGCGAGGCGCGTGAGCAGGGCAAGCCGCTAGTCGCGCACTGGGCGCACATGATCGTGCACGGGACGCTGCACCTCGTCGGCTTCGACCACGTGCGCGCCGCGGATGCGCGCCGCATGGAAGGGCACGAGCGCGCGCTGCTCGCGCGCATCGGCATCGCGGATCCCTACGGAGGCTGAGGTGGCGGCGAAGGGCAAGGGAGGGAGCTGGTTGCGGCGCCTGACGAAGGACGGGCCGCGCGACCGCGCGGAGCTCGTCGAGCTGATCCGCGCCGCCGCGCGCGGCGGACTCGTCGACGCGGACGCGCTGCAGATGATCCAGGGCGTGCTGCGCGTGGGCGACCAGCACGTGCGCGACATCATGGTCCCGCGCTCGCAGATGGTCGTGCTCGAGCGCGACTCCGGGCCGCAGAAGCTGCTGCCCGCCGTGATCGAGTCCGGACATTCCCGCTTCCCCGTGATCGGCGACGACCGCGACCAGATTGTCGGCATCCTCCTCGCCAAGGACCTCCTGCGCTACTTCGCCGAGGGCGCGGCGGGCAGCTTCGACATCCGCGAGGTGCTGCGGCCGGCGGCGTTCGTGCCGGAGAGCAAGCGCCTCAACGTCCTGCTGAAGGAGTTCCGCGCGAGCCGCAACCACATGGCGATCGTCGTGGACGAATACGGCGGCGTGTCCGGCCTCGTCACGATCGAGGACGTCATCGAGGAGATCGTCGGCGAGATCGCGGACGAGTACGACACGGAAGAGGACCTGACCATCCGCAAGGAGGGCGAAGGGCAGTTCGCCGTGCAGGCGCTGACGCGCGTGCAGGAATTCAACGCCTATTTCGGCACGCGCTTCAACGACGAGGACTACGACACGATCGGCGGCCTCGTGATGCACCAGTTTGGCCGCCTGCCGAAACGGGGCGAGGCCGTCACCATGGAAGGGCACGAGTTCAAGGTGTTGCGCGCTGACCGCCGCCGCATCGACATGCTCCGCGTCACCACCCCCGGTCCGATTCCGGCCGGGAATGGCGGCGCGGCTTCCTGATGCCGTCCCCGACCGGCCCGGTTTCCCGGTTGCTGCGCTACCGACGGCTCATCGCCGTGCTGGCGGGCGCGGCCACGTCGTTCGCCTTTGCGCCATACAACCTGTACCTGCTGGCCTTCGTCGGCCCGGCCGTGCTGTTCCTGCTGTGGGAGTACGAACAGCCGCGCGAGGCCGCCGGCACAGCGTTCTGGTTCGGCGCGGCGCTGTTCGGGGCGGGGACCTGGTGGATCTTCACGGCCGTGCACGAATTCGGCCAGGCGCCAGCCTGGCTCGCAGTCGCGCTGGTCGGCGCGCTGCTCGCGATCAAGGGCGCTTACTACGCGCTGCTCGCCTACGTGGTCACGCGCATCGCGCCGGATCCCTCCGCGGCGCGGTCGCTTCTCCTGATACCGGCCGGCTGGACGCTGCTGGAGTGGCTGCGCGGCTGGCTGTTCACCGGCTTTCCGTGGCTTCAGCTCGGCTATTCGCAGTCCGACGCGCCGCTGGCGGCGCTCGCGACCGTCGGCGGCATCCACCTCGTCACCTTCGCCGTCGCCGTAACGGCCGGTGCGGTCGTCGTCGCGTTCTTCCAGGGCGGAGCGGGGCGCATTGCCGCCATCGCGCTGGCCGCGGTCCTATGGCTCGCCGGCTGGTGGCTCGACGGACGAGAGTGGACGCGGCCGGCCGGCAAGCCGGTCGAAATCGCACTCCTGCAGGGCGCGATCCCGCAGGACGAGAAATGGCTCGCCGCGAATCGCGCGGCCACGCTTGAAAAGTACCGCGCCCTCAACCGCGAGGCGCTCGGCGCGAAGATCATCGTCTGGCCCGAGTCGGCGATTCCCGTGCTCGCGCACGACGCGGTCGTATACCTCGATGGGATCCGCCGCGAGTCGGCGGCGCGCGGTTCCGACGTGATGCTGGGACTGCTGAATTTCGACACCGGGACGGGCGAGATTCGCAACGGACTCTATGCGATGGGCCGCAACGGCGACGGCTGGTACTACAAGCGCCGGCTCGTGCCGTTCGGCGAATACTTCCCGGTGCCGGAGGCGGTGCGCGAATGGATGCGGCTCCAGAGCCTGCCGTACTACGACATGACGCCCGGCGCCGAGCATCAGCCGTTGCTCGAAGCGGGCGGCCAGCGCCTGGCGGCGACGATCTGCTACGAGGACGCGTACGGTGCCGACCAGCTCGCCGCGCTCGCCGGCGCGACGCTCCTCGTCAACGTCACCAACAACGCGTGGTTCGGCGATTCGTCGGCGCCTCACCAGCAGCTGCAGATGGCACGCTTCCGCGCGCTGGAAGCCGGCCGCTACCTGATGCGCGCGACGAGCAACGGCATCACCGC
>DATEEF010000159.1:0-5057 GCA_035281265.1 Steroidobacteraceae bacterium | reverse complement strand
GGTATCGCTGGGCCTGATGCCGCCTCGCGGCCGCCTGCGGCTGCCGCTCGACGAGCGCCAGCGTGCCGCGCTCGGGCTCGCGCCGAACGTCGCGGTGAGCGACGAGCCGGCCGGCGGCTCGCCGACCGGCGCGCCGACGGGCGCCGTGCTCTACGTCGCCCCCCTCGCCCGAACGTAACGGGTGCCGGGTCGCACATATCGAACTTATCGCGCTGGACGCAGTAAGTTCGATATGTGCGACCCGGCACCGGTTTTACATCGTCACGGTGACGGGGGACTCGAGGGTCATGCCGACGACGGTGCCGGCCGGCAGGACGACCTCCTTGCCGGTCTTCTTCGCCGCCGCGGTGCCGGCCGCGGCGCCGATCAACGCGCCGATGACCTTGCCCTTGTCGCTGTCGATCTGGTGACCGATCACGCCGCCCGCGACCGCGCCGCCTGCGATCTTCGCGGTATCGCCCGCCTTGTCGCTCTTGTCGGCGATCTGCGTGATCTTCGCCGCGATCGGCATGTCGCCGCCTTCGAAGGTCATGCTGTCGAAGGTGAGGCCGAGCGTCGGCTTGCCGCCAATGGTCTTGCTGCCCGAGATCACCTGCGTGATCGAACCCTGGACCGGCGTGCCCGCCCGCGCCACCGTCTTGCCGTCGATGACGATGTCGTTCGTCAGGTTGCCGGTGAGGCGCTGGCCGACCTTCGCGGTCTTGGTCGAGATCTCCGCCGGCAGCTGGACTGACAGCGACGTCCCGGCCGGGACCACGTAGTTCTTCGGACCGGTATCCACCGGCTTCGGCTTCTCAGCCGCCGGCTTCGGGGCGGGCGCGGGCGCGGCTGCGACCTTCTTCGGAGCCGGCTTCGGCGCAGCCGCCTTGTTGAGCGCCGCTTCCCGGTCGGCGAGCTCCTTTTCCTTTTCGCGCAGTGCCAGCTCCGCTTCGCGGCGAGCCAGCTCTTCCTGTCGCGCCTGGATGGCGGCCGCTTCCTGCGCGGCCTGCTGCGCGGCAGGGTCCTCGGCGAGCGGCTCTTCCGCCGGCTTCTTGCCGCAGGCGGCAAGCGCGAGGGCGGCGAGCGCGATCGGTACCAACGTGCGGTATGTCGTGGAAGGCATTGTCATGTTCTCCGTGTTCACTCCCTGATTACGGCTTCAGGAACTGGATGCGCTCATAGAGCGCCTCCAGCTCCGGAACGAACGCGTTCCAGTCGGACGCGTCCTCGTCGTACTTCCAGTCCGGAGGCGCGAGCTTCTCGACGCGCAGCTCCGTCTGCAGCAGATAATAATGCTTGCCGCGTGCGACCACAGCCATGCCGCGCCAGGAATCGTTGCGCTGCACGTCGTAGCTGTCCTTGGTCGAGAGCCCGAGCGGCGAGGCCTTCGGCACGTGCGCAACCGCGATCCAGGCCGGCTGGCCGGCAATCTGACCCGCCTCGTCGCGCAGCACCTTGGCGTCCGGCACGCCCGACTGGAAAAACCGCGGGAAGCCCGTGTCGCGGAACCAGTCGGCCAGGTGACGCGTCGGCTCGGCCGATCCGCCGGCGATGGTGCCGTCCTTGTCCTCCATGTAGAGCACGCCGTTCAGGCGTCCCGTCATGTCGATGAAGGAGACTGCGCCCGCGTTGTTGTTATCCGGCTGGCGCCCGTCGGAGACGATGGGCTCGTCCGGGAATGGCGAACTGATCGTGAAGAGCTTCTGCGGCGCGTGGTAGGTGCCGTTGTTGTAGCGCCCGTAGAGGTGGCCTGCCGCCTCGGTCGCCGCCAGCAGGAAAGGGGCCGCCAGCACGGCGACCAGGACCGCTAACTTGTTCATTAAGACTCCCAGTTTAGCCCTTGGACATCCCGAACCAAGACTCCCAGCCCCCGTGGGACAAGCCGGGCCCGGGCGGAGTTTCAAAAAAGCGACGTGGCGCGCATTCCGGGTGCGCCTCGCGAGCAGCTGGCGGGAACGGGTAACCGCGCACGACGTGGGTATGATGGCGCCCGCATGGGCCCCCTCGCCGGCATCAAGGTCCTCGATCTCAGCCGCATCCTCGCCGGCCCCTGGGCGACGCAGCTGCTCGCCGACTTCGGCGCGATCGTGTGGAAGGTGGAGAAGCCGGGCAGCGGCGACGACACGCGCCACTGGGGTCCGCCCTGGATCCGGGACGGCAAGGGCAAGGACACGCGCGAGGCCGCGTACTTCGCGAGCACGAACCGCGGCAAGCATTCGCTCGCGATCGACTTCACGAAGCCCGCCGGCCAGCAGCTCGTGCGCACGCTCGCGATGCGCGCGGACGTGCTGATCGAGAACTTCAAGGTCGGCACGCTCGCGAAGTACCGCCTCGGCTACGAGTCGCTGAAGGGCGTGAACCCCCGGCTCATCTACTGCTCGATCTCCGCGTTCGGGCAGGACGGTCCTGCCGCGAAGGAGCCGGGCTACGACGCGATGATCCAGGCGATCTCCGGGCTCATGAGCGTGACCGGCGTGCCGGACGGCGAGCCCGGCGCGGGACCGGTGAAGGTCGGCGTCGCGGTCTCGGACCTGATCACGGGGATGTACGCCGCGACCGCGATCCTCGCCGCGCTGATCGAGCGCGAGCAGTCGGGACGCGGCGAGTACATCGACCTCGCGCTGCTCGACACGCAGGTCGCCGCGCTCGCGAACCAGGCGCTCAACTATCTCCTGACCGGCAAGTCGCCGACACGCCGCGGCACGGCGCATCCGAACATCGTGCCCTACCAGGCTTTCCCGACGAAGGACGCGTGGCTCATGCTCGCGGTCGGCAACGACAGGCAGTTCGCGTCGTTCTGCAAGGCGGCGGGAAAGCCCTCGATGGCGAAGGACCGGCGCTACGCGACGAATGCGGCGCGCGTGAAGAACCGGGTCGCCCTCGTCTCCGCGATCGAAAGGCTGTGTCGGAAGAAGACTACGAGGGCTTGGGTAGGGTCGCTGACGCGGGCGAAGGTGCCCTGCGGACCCATCAACAGCATCGCGGAGGTTTTTTCCGAGCCCCAGGTGAAGCATCGGAAGCTGCGCTTCGATCTCGCGCACGCGCTGGGCGGAAAGCTGCCGCAGGTGAAAAATCCCGTGTTTTTCTCGCGCAATACGCTCGAATACTCGACGCCGCCTCCGCTTCTCGGCGAGCACACGCGGGCGCTCCTGTCGGCCGAACTCGGGCTTTCGCATGCCGAAATTCTGTCGCTTATTGCAGACGGCACGATCGGTTAATTACTCCTTTGGTGGTGTCTCATATGCACGCCGGTACCGGCCAAAGAAGATAGGAGATACTGATCATGAAGATTCGTCACGTTGTGATCGCGAGCGCCGCGCTCGCTTTCGGTTCTGCCGCGCTTGCCCAGGAAGAAGTCCAGGCGGGCGGCGATTGTGCGTCGCTCCAGGCGCAGTACGACCAGGCGGCTGCCGCGGCTTCGGCCGAGCAGCTGAGCGCTGCGAAGGCTGCCCGTGATGAGGGCGAGAAGCTCTGCTCCGAGGGCAAGAGCGCCGAGGGTGCCGCGAAGCTGAAGGAAGCGATTTCGCAGATTTCGGCTCCGACGCAGCAGCCGCGCTCCTAATCGACTGACTGATTGGATTAGATAGTCGATACGCGGCGGCCGGGGAAACCCGGCCGCCGTTTTTTATGGTGCCGGTGGGAACTTATCGAACTTATCGCCGGCGCCAATAAGTTCGATAAGTTCCCACCGGCACCGGTCACCGGTCAAAGCGGTTTCCAGAGCCGGCGTCGGCTTCCGCGCAGCAGCCGCGTGATCATCTGCTGCTTGCGCCGCTCGAGATCCGCGGCGCGCGGCGGACGCTTGTTGTCCTTGGTCCGCTCGTGAAGGATCGCGTCGGCTTTCATGGCCGCCTGCCGGCGGCGCACGTCCTCGAGCGAACCACCGCGCGGCAGGATGGCGATCGCAACGTGACAGTCCATCGCAGCCGCAAGCTTGTCGAGGCTCGCGAGGGTGATCCGCCGCTGCGCCTCCGCCCGCTCCATCTGCTGCACGGTGGCGCGCGAAACGCCCGCGCGCGCCGCGAGCTGCGACTGCGAGAGGCCGAGGGCCGTGCGGATCTCGCGCACCCAGCCCTGGCGCGGCACGGCCTCGCCCTTCATGCGCGGGAACGATTTCGAGTCGCGCGCGAACGCTGCGCGCTGTCCGAGCGGCCCGCGGTGCGGGATGGACTCCTTGCGGGCGGGCTTCTGGCTCATGGCGATTCCCTTCGGTGGATGCCTAAAGGCATCGTACGATGGAAGCCGCGCGCACGCTACTTCAGCTCGATGACGAAAATGTCGACGCTGGTCCCGATCGATCGCGTGCAGAGGATCCGCTTGCCGTCCGCCGAGAACCAGGGCTTGGTCCAGGACCCGCGGCCCTCGACGCCGTCCCCGAATGTCACCCGCGTGGGATTCGAGCCGTCGGGATCGGCGACGTAGATGTCGAAGGCCTCGAACGTCGCGTTCGCGCGGTTCGAGGCAAAGGCGATGCGGCTTCCGTCGGGGGACCAGGCGGGCCAGCCGTCGTAGGCCTGGTTGTCCGTGATGTTGCGCATCTCGCCGCTCGCGAGGTCCATCCAGAAGACTTCCGAGTTGCGCCCCGACTCCGACTTGCCGCCGGTCGGCGTGATGCGCCGCCAGAGCAGCTCGCGCCCGTCGGGCGAGACCGCCGGATACGTGTCCCAGTCCGGGAGGTCCGTGATTTGGCGGACGTCGCCGCCGTCCAGCGTCATCGAGAAGATCTCGTGGTTCTGGTCGCGCTCCATCGTGCCGCGCGCGAAGCTCGCCGGGTCGCTCGTCCGGTTGCTGTTGAAGAAGATCCGCCGCCCGTCGGGAGCAACCCGCGGATGCCCGTCCGCGCCCGGGTGCTTCGTGAGGTTGATCTTGCCGGACCCGTCCGCGCGCATGCGGAAGATGTCGGGATTGCCGTCCTGCTCCGAGGTGTAAATGACGAACTGGCCGTCGGGCGTGAACGACGGCGTCGACTCCCCGACGTCGTTGTCGGTGAGCTGCACGACCGACGTGCCGTCGGCATTCATGACGAAGATGTCCGCATCGGGGCCGTCGCGCGTCGACTCGAAGACGATCTTCGTGCC
>DATEEF010000158.1:0-21504 GCA_035281265.1 Steroidobacteraceae bacterium | reverse complement strand
CAGGATCCAGATCGATTCCGGGTTCATGCGCTAGCGGCCGCGGCTGGCTGCGGCGTCCCGCGGCCTAGTCGCGGATCGGGTGGGACTGCCCCGCATTGACGCGCTCGCGCAGGTCCTTGCCGGGCTTGAAATGCGGGACGTACTTGCCGGCAAGCGCGACGGCCTCGCCGGTCTTGGGGTTGCGCCCCTGGCGCGGCGGGCGGAAATGCAGCGAAAAGCTGCCGAAGCCGCGGATCTCGATGCGCTCGCCGCCCGCGAGCGCGTCGCTCATGATCTCGAGCATCTGCTTCACCGCCAGCTCGATGTCCTTGGCCGGAAGATGCTTCTGCTTGGCGGATATGATCTCGATCAGTTCTGATTTTGTCATCGCTCCCGTCCTCAACTGCGGACCGCCGCCGCCATCCCCGGCGGCAGCCCGGACCGGCTCACTGACCCGAGATCTGCTCCTTCAGCAGGTCGCCCAGCGACGTGCCGGTCGCCGAATCGGAGCCGCGGTACTGCTGCACCGCCTCGGCTTCTTCCTCGGCCTCGATGGCCCGGATCGACAGCGAGATCGCGCGGCTCTTGCGGTCGATGCCGACGAACCTCGCCTCGACCGTGTCGCCCACCTTGAGCACCGTGCGCGCGTCCTCGACGCGGTCGCGGGCGATTTCGGAGGCGCGCAGGCTCCCCTCGATGCCGTCGCCGAGGTCGATGATCGCGCCGCGCGCGTCGACTTCCTTGACGGTGCCCTTGACGATGCTCCCCTTCGGGTGGTCGGCCTGGTAAGCGGCGATCGGGTCCTTGGCCATCTGCTTGATGCCGAGCGAGATGCGCTCGCGCTCCGGATCGATCGACAGCACCATGGCCTCGACGGTCTGGCCCTTCTGGTAGTCGCGCACCGCCTCCTCGCCCGGGCGGTCCCAGGAGATGTCGGAGAGGTGCACGAGGCCGTCGATGCCGCCGGCGAGCCCGATGAAGATGCCGAAGTCGGTGATCGACTTGATCTGGCCCGACACGCGGTCACCGCGGCTGAAGCTGTCCGCGAACTCGCGCCATGGATTCGGCTTGCACTGCTTGAGGCCGAGCGAGATGCGCCGGCGCTCCTCGTCGATGTCGAGGACCATGACCTCGACCTCTTCGCCCACGTGGACGACCTTGGCCGGGTTCACGTTCTTGTTGGTCCAGTCCATCTCGGAGACGTGGACGAGGCCCTCGACGCCTTCCTCGATCTCCACGAAGCAGCCGTAGTCGGCGATGTTCGTGACCTTGCCGAACAAGCGGGTGTTCGGCGGGTAGCGGCGCGCGATGTTCTGCCACGGGTCCGCGCCGAGCTGCTTGATGCCGAGCGACACGCGCTGCCGCTCGCGGTCGAACTTCAGGATGCGCACGTCGATCTCGTCGCCGACCTTCACGATCTCGGACGGGTGCTTGACGCGCTTCCACGCCATGTCGGTGATGTGCAGCAGGCCGTCGATGCCGCCGAGGTCGACGAACGCGCCGTAGTCGGTCAGGTTCTTGACCGTGCCCTTGACCACGTCGCCTTCCTTCAGGTTGTCGAGCAGCGCCGAGCGCTCGGCGCTGTACTCCTGCTCGACGACCGCGCGGCGCGACACGACGACGTTGTTGCGGCGCTGGTCCAGCTTGATGACCTTGAACTCGAGCTCCTTGCCCTCCAGGTAGCTCGGGTCGCGCACCGGCCGCACGTCGACCAGCGAGCCCGGCAGGAACGCGCGGACATTGTCGAGCTCGACGGTGAAGCCGCCCTTGACGCGGCCGTTGATGATGCCGCGCACGACTTCGCCCTTGGTGAACGCCTCCTCGAGGCGGGTCCAGGTGCGCGCGCGCTTGGCCTTCTCGCGCGACAGGCGGGTTTCCCCGGAGCCGTCCTCGACGGCATCCAGCGCTACTTCGACCTCCTGGCCGACGGCGACGTCCACCTGTCCGTTTTCGTTGCGGAACTGCTCCGCGGGTATCACGGCCTCCGACTTGAGGCCGACGCTCACGATGACGACGTCGTCGTTCACGTCGACGACGGTGCCGGTCAGGATCTGGCCGGGCTTGATCTGCTGGCTGGCGAGGCTCTGCTCGAAAAGTTGCTGGAAAGATTCGGTCATTGGGTCATCCGGGCCGCGGGGCCCACTTGGGTTTACGCGCCGCACGGCATCCTGCCGATGCGGGTCCTGCTCGACGCGGCGGGGCATCCTGCCCTGCCGTCCCTGCCGGCTCCTGCCGGCCCTTCAACGCCCGCGCGCCGCCTCCGGAAACCGCTCGCGCGCGAGTTCAATCACCCGCCCGACGACCTCCTCGATGGTCAACGCAGTCGAATCCACGATGACGGCTTCCGGGACCGCGACCAGCGGGGCCACGGCTCGCGTGGTATCCCGCCTGTCCCGCTCGGCAATCTCCGCGGAAAGGGCGGCAAGGCTACCACTCAACCCCTTTTCTTTCAACTGCTTATAGCGCCTGAGGGCCCTTTCGTGGGGACTGGCGGTCAGGAAGATCTTGAGTCCGGCGTCGCGGAATACGATGGAGCCCATGTCGCGCCCGTCGGCAACCAGCCCGGGCGGGCGCGCAAAGGCCCGCTGGCGGCCCAGCAGGGCCGATCGCACCGGCTGCCAGGCGGCGACCCGCGAGGCCGCCTCGCCGGTCGCCTCGGCCCGCAATTGGCGTGTCACGTCCTCACCCGAAAGGCTGACGAGTTCGTCGCCCGCTTCGTCCATCCCGAAGCTGACGTCGAGGTCGGCGGCGATCCGCGCGTGGCCGTCCACGTCATTTGCGGCGAGCCCGGCGCGCAGGCCGGCGAGCGCCACCAGCCGGTACAGGGCGCCGCTGTCTAGCAGGTGCCAGCCGAAGTGGCGCGCAACCCGGCGCGCAATCGTGCCCTTGCCAGAGCCGCTGGGGCCGTCGATGGCGATTACCGGCACCTGGCTCATGCCCCCTCCGAAAGACGCAGTCCTGCGGTGTGCGCGGCCTGCGCGAAGCCGGGAAAGGACGTGGCGACATTCTGCACGTCGAGAATCGTGACCGCCGATTCGGCACGCGTCGCCAGTACCGCAAAGGCCATGGCCACGCGGTGGTCTCCCTGGCTGTCCACCGTGCCTCCGCGCACGACCCCGCCACGGATACACATTCCGTCCGGCTGCACCTGCACGGCGACGCCCAGGGTTCGAAGCCCGGTGGCCATCGCGCCGATCCGGTCGCTTTCCTTGACCCGCAGCTCGGCGGCGCCGGTCACGACGGTTTCGCCATCGGCAAGCGCCGCGATCGCGAACAGCAGCGGCAACTCGTCGATAGCCGCCGGCACCAGTGCAGCCGGGACCGTGACGCCCCGAAGCGGTCCGGCGTGGACCTCGATGTCGGCGACCGGCTCGGCTCCCGGATCAGGATGCGCGTGCACGCGGATGTCCGCGCCCATGAGCCGCAGTATGTCGATCAGCGCCGTGCGCGTCGGATTGACGCCGACGCCCCGCACTGTCAGGGCGCCTGAACCGGCGACGAGCCCCGCAGCCAGGAAATAGGCAGCCGACGAGAAATCGCCCGGGACCCGGACGCGGCCAGCAGCGAGGCCCTGCGGTCCCGAGAGCGCAACGGCGCCGGGCTCGCGCACGACCGTCACCCCGAACGTGCCCAGCATGCGCTCCGTATGGTCGCGAGAGAGGCCGGGTTCCTGCACGCGCGTGCGGCCCTCGGCGAACAGGCCGGCGAGCAGCAATGCGGACTTGACCTGCGCGCTCGGCACGTCGAGAACGTGCTCGCAACCGGTCAGCCTGCGTCCACCGTAAACGGAGATCGGCGCGCATCCGTCGTGCGTCCTGACATCCGCGCCCATGCGCCGCAAGGGCCCGGCCACCCGCTCCATGGGCCGCCGCATGAGGGACGCATCGCCGATGAGCACGGAATCGAAGGACTGGCCGGCAAGGATGCCGGTCAGCAATCGCATCGAAGTGCCCGAATTGCCGAGGTCGAGTGGCCCGGGCGACGCGCGCAGGCCGCGCAGGCCGACGCCATGCACCAGGAAATGCCCGGGACCGGCGCGCTCGCTGCGCACGCCCAGCGCCGACAACGCGGCAAGCGTCGCGGTGCAATCGGCGCTTTCGAGGAAGCCTTGAATCTCGGTCGTCCCCTCCGCGATCGCCCCGAGCATCGCGGCACGATGCGAGATCGACTTGTCGCCGGGAACCCGGATTTCGCCGGCGACGGCGGCCGCGGGCGATACGACGTAGCTGCTTGAAGCCGTGCTCACGCGGTGGCGGCGATCGCGATCGCCATGGCGGCAAGCAGCCTCTCGACCTGCTCGGCCGTTCCGGTCGAGATGCGCAGGTGATTCGGCAGGCCATAGTTCTCGAGCGGGCGAACGATGACCCCCTCGCGGAGCAGCGCCTGGTCGATCGGCCGGGCTGCGCGACCGAAGTCCGCCAGCACGAAGTTGCCGGCCGATGGCGGCGCGGTGACTCCGAGGCCCGCGAGACCCTCGCGCAGCCGTGCGACGCCTGCGTGGTTGAGCGCGACCGTCCGCTCGAGGTGCGCGTCATCGTCGATCGCGGCGGCCGCGGCGGCGAGCGCCGGCACCGACACGTTGAAGGGCTGCCGGATGCGATTCAGGACGTCGGCGAGATCCGGGTGCGAGATGGCGTAGCCGACGCGCAGGCCTGCAAGGCCATAGGCCTTCGAGAACGTGCGCGTGACGACCAGGTTGGGGTGACGACGCAGCCATTCGACGCCATCCGGCACGCCGCAGGGCGCCGAATACTCGTGATAGGCCTCGTCGAGGACGACGATGACGTCGGGCGGGACCGCGCGCAACAACGCTTCCAGCTGCCTGTCGTCGAGCCACGTGCCGGTGGGGTTGTTCGGGTTGGCGACGAACAGCATGCGCGTCTTCGCGCCGATCGCAGCGACGAGGGCGTCCGGATCATGGCCGAGCGGCTGCGCGTGCCCGGGCGGCCAGGCGGCCGCGGCGCGGCCCGTGGCGCCCGACGCCTGGATTGCGCTTGGATACACGGAAAACGCGTACTGGGAGTGGACGGCCTCGAGGCCCGGCACGAGGAAGGCCTCGGCGAGCATCACGAGGATCTCGTTCGAGCCGTTGCCCAGCGTTACCTGGCTGATGTCGACCCCGTGACGGTGCGCGATGCGCGCTCGCAGGCCGTGGCCGCTGCCGTCCGGATAGTGGCCGACGTTCGCGATCGCCGCCGCGAGCGCCGCGCGCGAATGCGGTCCAGGGCCGAGCGGATTCTCGTTCGACGCCAGCTTGATGCTGCCGCGGATGCCGAGTTCGCGCTCGAGGGTCTCCGGCGGCTTGCCGGGCACGTAAGGCGCGAGTCCGCGCAATCCCGGTGCGGCAAGCGACTCGAAACGATTCGATCTCCCCACCTAGACCGCCCGGGCGCTCAGCACGCCCTGGATCGACGCGATGCGCTCGACGAGGCCGGCCGGGACCTTGCCGTCGATGTCGATGAGCGTGTACGCGAGCTCGCCCTTCGACTTGTTGAGGAGGTCGGCGATGTTGAGGCCGGCCCCGGCGAGGCAGGTCGAGATCTGGCCCACCATGTTCGGCACGTTGCTGTTTGCGATCGCGATACGCGCCGTCGCCGGCACGCGCGGCAATGCCGCCTCCGGGAAATTTACGGAATGGCGAACGTTCCCGTGCTCCAGAAAGTCGCGCAGCGTGTCGGCGACCATCATCGCGCAGTTCTCCTCCGCCTCGCTGGTCGAGGCGCCAAGATGCGGCAGCGCGACGACGCCGCGCACGCCGCGGGCCGCCGCCGAGGGAAAGTCGCAGACATAGGCCGCGAGCCGCCCCGAGCGCAGCGCTGCGATGACGGCCGGCTCGTCGACGATGGCCGCGCGCGCGAAGTTGAGCACGGTGGCGCCTTCCGGCATCAGGGCGATCCGCTTCGCATTGACGAGGCCGCGGGTGGAGTCGGTGAGCGGCACGTGCACGGTGACGGCATGCGACCGGGCGAACAGGTCCTCGAGGCTCAATGCCTGCTCGACGCCCGACGACAGCTGCCAGGCGCGCTGCACCGTGATTTGCGGGTCGTAGCCCAGGACGTGCATGCCCAGCAGGTGGGCGGCATTGGCGACCTCGACGCCGATTGCGCCGAGCCCGACGACGCCGAGCACGCGCCCCGGCAGCTCGTGCCCGATGAAGCGCTTCTTGCCCTGCTCCACGGCCTCGTCGAGCGCGTCCCCGGACAGGTCGAGCGACCGCACGAAGTCGAGGGCCGGACCGATGTGCCGCGCGCCGAGCAGGAGCCCGGCGAGCACCAGCTCCTTGACCGCGTTCGCATTCGCGCCCGGCGCGTTGAACACCGGAACCCCGCGCTGCGACAGCCTCGGAACCGGGATGTTGTTGGTGCCTGCGCCCGCGCGGCCGACGGCCAGAACGCTCGCGGGGATGTCGAGCTCGTGCAAGTCGGCCGAACGCAGCAGGATCGCGTCGGGGCGCGCGATGTCGCTGGCGACCTCGTAACGATCCGCGGGAAGCCGGTCGAGCCCCTTCGGAGAGATGGTGTTGAGCGTCTGGACGCGAAAACGCATCAGCCGTGCCGCCGCTCGAAGTCGCGCATGAACTCGACGAGTGCCGCGACGCCCTCGATGGGCATGGCGTTGTAGAGGCTCGCGCGCATCCCGCCGACGGCGCGGTGTCCCGCCAGGTGGGCAAGGCCCGCTGATGCGGCCTCGGCAAGGAAAGCCCTGTCCCGATCCGGTTTCGCGAGCCGGAACGGCACATTCATCCAGGAGCGGCAGTTCCTGGCCACCGAGTTCGCGTAGAAGCCGGTGCCGTCGATCGCGGCGTAGAGCATCCGCGCCTTGGCCTCGTTGCGGCGCGCCATCTCGGCGAGGCCACCCTCGCGCTTGAGCCACTGGAACACGAGTCCCGCCACGTACCACGCGAAAGTCGGCGGCGTGTTCAGCATCGAGCCCGCCTCCGCCACGGCACGATAGTCGAAGACCGAGGGCGTGCCGGCGCGGGCCCGCCCGAGGAGGTCGGCGCGCACGATGACGACGGTGATGCCGGAAGGCCCGATGTTCTTCTGGGCGCCCGCGTAGATCAGGCCGAAACGCGTCACGTCGATCGGGCGGGACAGTATCGTGGACGACATGTCCGCCACGATCGGCACCCCGCCCGCATCCGGCACGTAGGGGAACTCGACGCCGCCGATCGTCTCGTTCGGCGTGTAGTGGAGGTACGCGGCACCCGGCGTCGCCCGGAGCGATGGCGCCTCCGGCACGGACGTGTAACCCGATGCGGCCTCGTCGGCCGCGATGCCGACCGCGACGAAGCGGCGCGCTTCCCGGATCGCGCGCTCCGACCAGTGGCCGGTGTTGACATAGTCGGCGGTCGCACTTTCGGCGGCCAGGTTAAGGGGCACGGCGGAGAACTGCGCCGTCGCGCCGCCCTGCATGAAGAGCACGCGGTAGTCGTCCGGTACGGCGAGCAGCTCGCGCAGGTCCGCCTCCGCGCGTTCGGCGACGGCGACGAAGGGCTTGCTGCGATGGCTGATCTCCATCACCGACGAGCCGCCCTGCCAGTCGAGCAGCTCGTCGCGCGCCTGCTCCAGGACGGGCAGCGGCAGCGCAGCGGGACCCGCAGAAAAATTGTAGACGCGCACGCGCCAGCTGCTCCGGACTCAGCCGGCCCCTTCGCCGCCCTGCGAGTCGTCGCCCGCGATGCGCTCGAGCCCGACCAGCTTCTCGCCATCCTCGAGGCGCATGATGCGGACGCCCTGGGTGTTGCGGCCCAGCACGGGGATGTCGCTGACCGGCACCCGCACGAGCGTGCCGCTGGAGTTGATCAGCATCACTTCGTCGTCGCGCTGCACCTGGCGCGCGCCGACCAGTGCGCCGTTGCGCTCGCTCGTCTGCAGCGCGATCACGCCCTGCCCGGCGCGGCCGTGGCGCGGGAAGTCCTCCATCCCGGTGAGCTTGCCGTAGCCGCGCTCCGACACGGTCAGGATCGGGCCCTCGGCGAGCACGATGAGTGACGTGACTTTCTGGCCCTCGGCGAGCCTGATGCCGCGCACGCCGCCAGCCTCGCGGCCCATCGGCCGCACCTGGTCCTCCGCGAAGCGGATCGCCTTGCCGTCGGTCGTCGACAGCAGGATGTCGCGCTGGCCGTCGGTCAGCGCGACGCCCACCAGGCAGTCGGCCTGGTCCAGCGAGACGGCGATGATGCCGTTGGCCCGCGGTCGCGAGAACGCGGAGAGAGGCGTCTTCTTGACAGTGCCCTGCGCCGTGGCCATGAACACGAAGTGCGACTCGTCGAATTCGCGCACGGCGAGGATGGCGGTGATGCGTTCGCCCTCGGCGAGCTGAAGCAGGTTGACTATCGGCTTGCCGCGCGAGCCACGGCTCGCGAGCGGCAGCTGGTACACCTTGAGCCAGTAGCACTGGCCGCCGTCGGAAAAGCACAGCAGCGTGTCGTGCGAATGCGCGATGAACAGCTTGTCGACGAAGTCCTCGTCCTTGACCGTCGTCGCCATCTTGCCCTTGCCGCCGCGGCGCTGCGCCTCGTAATCCGTCACCGGCTGCGTCTTCGCGTAGCCCGCGTGCGACAGCGTCACGACCAGGTCCTGGCGCTCGATCAGGTCCTCGATGGTGACGTCCGACTGGTCCGCGACGATCTGCGTGCGTCGCGCGTCCCCGTACGCTTCCTTGAGGGCCGCGAGCTCCGCGCGGATCACGGCGAGCAGGCGGTCCGGCCTGGCCAGGATCTCGCCCAGATCGCGGATCAGGTCGAGGAGCTCGTGGAACTCGGTGACGATTTTTTCCTGCTCGAGCCCCGTCAGGCGATGCAGCCGGAGGTCGAGGATGGCCTGCGCCTGCGCATCGGACAGTCGATAGGCGCCGCCCTGCAGCCCGAGCTCGTCAGCGATGCCCTCGGGACGCGTCGGGACGTTGCCGGCGCGCGCCAGCATGGCGGGCACGGCGCCGGGTCCCCAGCTGCGCGCCAGCAACGCCGCACGCGCCTCGGGCGGCGACGGCGATGCCTTGATGACGGCGATGACTTCGTCGATGTTCGCGAGGGCGACCGCGAGGCCCTCGAGGATGTGCGCCCGCTCGCGCGCCTTGCGCAGGTCGTGGATGGTCCGGCGGGTCACGACCTCGCGGCGGTGGCGCAGGAACGCGTCCAGCATCTCCTTCAGCGAAAGGATCTTCGGCTGGCCGTCCAGGAGCGCAACCATGTTGACGCCGAACACGGCCTCCATCGGCGTCAGCTTGAAGAGCTGGTTCAGCAACAGCTCACTGTTCTCGCCGCGCTTCAGCTCGATCACGACGCGCAGGCCGTCCTTGTCGGACTCGTCGCGCAGCTCGGAGATCCCCTCGATCTCCTTGGCGCGCACGAGGTCGGCGATGCGCTCGAGCAGCCGGGCCTTGTTGACCTGGTACGGGAGCTCGGTGACGACGATCGCCTCGCGGCCCCGGTCGTCGATCGGCTCGACCGTCGTGCGCGCGCGCACGGACAGCCGGCCGCGGCCGGTCTTGTACGCGGCCACGATCTCGGCCGCGCCGTTGATGATGCCGGCCGTCGGAAAGTCGGGACCCGGCACGAGGCGCATGAGGTCCGCGAGGCCGAGCTCCGGGTCGTCGATGAGCGCGACGCAGGCGTCGACGATCTCGCCGAGGTTGTGCGGCGGGATGTTCGTCGCCATGCCGACCGCGATGCCCGAAGTGCCGTTCACCAGGAGGTTCGGCACCCGCGTCGGCAGGACCACGGGCTCCTGCTCCTTCGCGTCGTAGTTGTCGACGAAGTCCACCGTCTCCTTCTCGATGTCCGCCAGGAGCTCGCTCGCCAGCGGCGTCATGCGGCACTCGGTGTACCGGTAGGCCGCCGGCGGATCGCCGTCGATCGACCCGAAGTTGCCCTGGCCGTCCACGAGCAGGTAACGCATCGAGAATGGCTGCGCCATGCGCACCAGCGCGTCGTAGGTGGCGGTGTCGCCGTGCGGATGGTACTTGCCGAGCACGTCGCCCACGACGCGCGCGCACTTGACGTACGGGCGCGAGGCGACGTTCTTGCTCTCGTGCATGGCGAACAGGATCCGGCGGTGCACTGGCTTCAGCCCGTCGCGGACGTCGGGCAGCGCACGGCCCACGATCACGCTCATCGCGTAATCGAGGTAGGACTTGCGCATCTCGTCTTCGAGGTTGACGTGCAGGACTTCGCGCGCGATCTCGCTCATGCGGATTTCGTCGTCTTTTCAGGGGCCCAGGAAAGCGCGAATTTTAACACAGCGCGTATACTTCCCGGATGCAGAACGGCTCCAATGTCGACCCCGCCGAGATTGCGAAATTCGACGCGGCCGCGCCGCGCTGGTGGGATCCGGACGGCGAGTTCCGCCCCCTGCACGACCTCAATCCCGCCCGGCTCGATTACATCGAGGCGCGCGCCGGCCTCGCCGGCAGTCGGGTCGTCGACGTCGGCTGCGGCGGCGGCCTCCTGGCCGAGGGCATGGCGCGCCGCGGTGCCCGGGTACTCGGCATCGACCTCGCCCCCGAGGCCCTTGCGGTCGCAAGGCTGCATGCCCTGGAGTCCGGCCTGGCGGTCGAATACCGCGAAGTCCCGGTGGAAGCACTCGCCGAATCGGCGACCGGCCAGTTCGACCTCGTCACCTGCCTCGAGATGCTCGAGCACGTGCCGGACCCCGCGGCCGTCGTCGCATCGATCGCGCGGCTGGTGCGACCCGGCGGCAATGCCGTGGTCTCGACGATCAACCGGAATGCGCGTTCGTTCGCGCTCGCGATCGTGGGCGCCGAATACCTATTGCGGCTATTGCCCATGGGCACGCACCGCTACGCGCGGCTCATCCGGCCTTCGGAGCTGTCGCGCTGGGCGCGCGCCGCAGGGCTCGAACTCGTCGACCTGGCCGGCCTCGGCTACGACCCGTTCAGCCGGCGCGCGCGCGTGACCGGCGACGTGTCGGTCAACTACCTCGCCCATTTCCGGCGCCCGATGACGACCCCGGGCGCATGAGGAACGGCCGCGGGCTGCGCGGCGTGCTGTTCGACCTCGACGGGACGCTGCTCGACACGGCGCCGGACATGGCCGCCGCGCTCAATCGCCTGCGCGTCGCGGAAGGCCTCGATGCGCTGCCTTTCGCGCAACTGCGCCCGTTGGTGTCTCACGGTGCACCTCGCCTCCTGAAGTTTGCGTTCGGGGATCCGGCACCGGAACGCTACGAGCTGCTGCGTCAGCGCTTCCTCGACTACTATCGCGAGGCGCTCGCCGTGGAGACCTGCCTGTTCGCCGGCTTCGAGGCCGTGTTGTCCGCGATCGAACGGGCCGGGCTGCGCTGGGGCATCGTGACCAACAAGCCCGGCTGGCTCGCCGAACCACTGCTATCCGAAGTGGGTCTCTCCGCGCGCTGCGCCTGCCTCGTGGCGGGCGACACGCTGGCGGAGCGCAAGCCACATCCGCTGCCGCTCCTGCATGCCGCACGGCTCCTGGGGCTCGAACCCGGGCATTGCGTCTACGTGGGGGATGCCGAGCGCGACGTGCAGGCTGCCCGGAACGCGGGCATGATTCCCCTCGTCGCCGGCTTCGGCTACCTGGGCGACGGCGACGATCCGTCGGGCTGGCAGGCCGAGGCCGTTTTTTCCCGGCCGGAGGATCTGGCCGACTGGCTGGAACTGGACAGATGACGTTAGACCTCGCACTCCTCGCTGCCATCCTCGCTGCCGTGGCGGCTGCGCTCGCGGCGGGCTGGTGGATGGCCCGCCGCCGGGCGGCGGCGCTGGAATCCGAGCGAACGCTCGCCATCGACCGCGCCATGGAGCAGCTCGATCGCCGGTTCGACGACCTGGCCGGCCGGCAGCTGCGCGAGAACATCGAGAACTTCCTGCGGCTCGCGCGGGAGAACCTCGGCGGGCACCAGCAGAACGCGCAGGCGTCGCTGCGCGAGCGCGAGCAGGCCATCGAGGCCCTCGTCAAGCCGATCCAGGAGACGCTCGCCAGGACGTCCGAGGCCCTGCGCGAGATCGAGGCCGAGCGCCAGCGCGACTTCGGCAGCCTGCGGCAGCACCTTACCGACATGCGGGATTCGCACTCGGCGCTGCAGCGCGAGACGCGCAACCTCGTGCAGGCGCTCAGCAAGCCGCAGGTTCGCGGCCAATGGGGGGAAATCGCGCTGCGACGCCTCGTCGAGCTTGCGGGCATGACGGCGCACTGCGATTTCGAGGAGCAGGTGCACGTGGCCGGACCCGAGGGTGCCCTGCGCCCGGACATGGTCGTGCACCTGCCCGAGGGACGCGACGTCGTCGTCGACGTCAAGACGCCACTCGATGCTTACCTGGCCGCGGCCGAGGCGCCGAGCGACGAGCTGCGTGCGGCCTCGCTGAAGCGGCATGCGCAGCACGTCGCCGAACGGGTGCGAATGCTCTCGTCGAAGAACTACGCCTCGCAGTTCGCGCGGGCACCGCAGTTCGTCGTGCTGTTCCTGCCCGGCGACCAATTCCTTTCGTCGGCGCTCGACCAGCAGCCCGACCTGCTCGACCGGGCGATGGGCAGCAACATCATCCTCACCACGCCTTCGACGCTGCTGGCGCTGCTCAAGACGATCTACAACGGCTGGCAGAACGTGCGGCTCGCGGAGAACGCTGAGCGCATCCGCACCCTCGCCGAGGACCTGCACGCACGCCTCGTGACCTTCCGCAGCCACATGGGGAAGGTCGGCAGTTCGCTCGAGTCCAGCATCACCGCATTCAATGCAGCCGTCGGCTCGCTGGAGCGCAGCGTGTTGCCCGGCGCCCGCAAGTTCGTCGAACTCGGCGTGCGGGCCGACAAGCCGATCGAGGAGTTGCCGCAGGTCGAAGTCACCGCCCGGGTGACGGAAAGCGCCGCTCGGCGCCTCACGCCGCCGGAAGAGCATTGACCGGAGGCAACGCGGCCGGCGACTCGGCGCGCGGCTACGCGCCCGCGTCCGGCTCGCACGCAGGGCGCATCGTGCTGGTCACGGGCGCGAGCGACGGGATCGGGCAGGCGCTGTCGCTGGCGCTTGCGCGCCAGGGCGCGACCGTCGCGCTGCTGGGGCGGAACCAGCGCAAGCTCATCCGGACCTACGATCGCATCGTCGCGGACGGCGGCCCGCAGCCTGCGCTGCTCCCGTTCAACCTCGAAACCGCAGCGGCGGCCGAGTACGACGCGCTGTTCGACGCCCTCGATCGCGAATTCGGCCGGCTCGACGGGCTCGCGCATGTCGCCGGCATCCTCGGCGACCTGAGTCCCATCGAACAGTACGACGTGCCGACCTGGTGCAAGGTCCTCCACGTCAACCTGACCGCCGCGTTCCTGCTGACCCGCACACTGCTGCCGTTGTTGCGCAAGTCGGAGGATGCATCGATCGTGTTCACGACGAGCACCGTGGGCCGCGTCGGCCGTGCGTATTGGGGCGCCTACTCAGCCTCCAAGTTCGGGACCGAGGGACTGATGCAGGTTCTCGCGCACGAGATGGCCGGCACGACACGCATTCGCGTGAATGCCCTGAACCCCGGACCGACGCGCACGGCGATGCGCAGGCAGGCGTTTCCGGCGGAGGACGCCGATCGACTGCCGGAGCCGGGCGCGGTTCTCGCGCCTTACCTGTATCTGCTCGGTCCGGCTGGCCGGGACGTCAGCGGCGCGTCGATCGATTGCCAGCAGCGCCCTGCGCCGCTTCCCGCAATGCCGTGAGCTCGCCCTCCGTCAGCGCCCGGCTGCGCCCGCGCGCCAGCGCGCGGTCCATCGCGATGGGTCCGTAGCGCGTGCGCAGGATCCTGTTGGCTTCGAGTCCGCAGGCGGCGAGGATTTCGCGCAGGTCCCTCGGCCGCACTCCGAGCACCGAGATCTGAAGCCACCGGTTGCTGCCCTCGCCGCCCGTGGCGGCGACCGAACGAATCTCCCCCTTGAGCGCAGCCGCTTCCGCGGCCGCCTGGATCCGGGCCTCCACCTGCGATCCCTCGAACTCGCCCCGTACCCGCACGCTGTACTCGCTGGAAATCGCGGCGCTGCGCCGGGTCAGGGCAGCCGCGAGCTCGCCGTCGGTGACGAAGACCTCGAGGCCGCCGTCGCGCGGGGGCAATGGGTTGACCGGCACCCAACGTCGGCCGCCCGCCTTCGGCAGGCGCTCCAGGGAGCTGGACTCCGTGTCGCGGGCGCCGGCGCGTACCCCTTCCTGCGCCGGACGATGGTAGGCGACTCCGCGGTGCGCGCTGTCCTCGCCGCGTCCCAGGCGCAGGCGCCGTCCATCCAGGCGTATGTCGTCGCGCTCACCGACGGGCTGTCCGGGAGTCGCCGGCTTGCCGTTGACGCTGACGCGGCCTTCGGCGATCCAGGCCTCGACCTGGCGGCGCGAGCCGACTCCGCGCGCGGCCAGGAGTTTCTGAATGCGCTCACGCATGGCGTCGCCGGCGCGCCGCTGGCGCGGCATCTCAGGTCAAGGCGTCGGCGTCGTTCGCGGCCGGCTGGTCCGCGGGCGCGGCCTGCACCGTGACCGGCTCGTCGAACTCGAGCTGGATCCCGACGTCGTCCATGTCGCGCAGGGCCGCGAGCGACGGCAGCTCGTCGAGGCTCCTGAGCCCGAAGTAGTCGAGGAAATCCCGCGTCGTGCCGAGCAACTCCGGGTGGCCCGGCACTTCCCGATGGCCGACCACGCGTATCCAGCCGCGCTCCGTCAGCGTGCGGATGATGTTCGGGTTCACCGTCACGCCACGCACGTTCTCGATCTCCCCGCGCGTGATGGGCTGGCGGTAGGCGATCAGCGCCAGGGTTTCGAGCAAGGCGCGCGAGTAGCGCGTCGGCCGCTCCTGCCAGAGCCGCGATAGCCGCGCCGAGAATTCCTTGCGCACCTGGAGCCGGAAGCCGCTGGCCACCTCGACGAGCTCCATCGGGCGACCGTCGCAGTCGTCGGCCAGGGCGACCAGCGCCTTGCGCACCTGCGAGGCGTCGGGGCGCTCGAACTCGTCGAAGATCTCACGCAACTGCTCGATGCCGAGCGGCTGTCCGTAGGCGAGCAGTGCCGCCTCGATGATGCCCTTGAGCTGCGCGGTTTCCATGCGGTTCACCGTCAGGCCGTCGTGACCTGGAAGTCGTCGATAGCGGTCGCGTCTGCCTCCCGCTCGACACGCCGCACGTGCAGCGGCTGATAAGGCTCCGCCTGCACGATCTCGACGAGCTGCTCGCGCAGCAGCTCGAGTATGGCCGCGAACGTCACCGTCACGCCGAGACGGCCTTCCTCGAACCTGAACAGCCTGATGAACTCGACGAGGCCGCCGCCCTCCAGCAGCGCGAGCACGTCCGACATCCGCTGGCGCACCGAGAGCGTCTCGCGCCTCACGTGCAGGTGCGCGAACATGGTCGCGCGCTGCACGACGTCCTTGAACGCCACGAGCATCTCCTGCAGCGCGACCTCGGGGAGGATGCGCACGACCTGCCGGTGCGTGAGCTCGGCGACGGCGGGATGGATGTCCCGCTCCAGCCGCGGGAGGCGATCCATGTCCTCGGCCGCCTGCTTGTAGCGCTCGTATTCCTGGAGGCGGCGCACCAGCTCGGCACGCGGATCTTCCTCTTCCTCGCCGCCTTCCGACAGCCGCGGCAGCAGCATGCGCGACTTGATCTCCGCCAGCATCGCGGCCATCAGGAGGTATTCGCCCGCGAGCTCGAGATCGAGCCCCTGCATCAGCTGGATGTACTCCATGTACTGGCGGGTGATGTCGGCGATCGGGATGTCGAGGATGTCGAGGTTCTGGCGCCGGATCAGGTACAGCAGCAGGTCGAGCGGGCCTTCGAAGGCCTCGAGGAACACCTCGAGCGCCTGTGGCGGGATATAGAGGTCGCGCGGCATCTCCGTGACGGGTTCGCCATCCACGATGGCGAATGGCATCTCCGCCTGCCGCGGCGGGATGTCGCCACCGGCAGTGCCCGGATCCGGGGAAATGCCGTGCTCGCTGCTCTCGGTCAACGGTACTCCAGGCCGATGGCCTCGCGGACTTCCGCCATTGTCGCACGCGCGGCCTCGCGCGCGCGCTCGCAACCTTCCGTCACGATGTTGCGCAGCAGGTCGGGGTTCTCCTCGTACTCGCGGGCACGCTCGCGAATCGAGGCCAGCTGCGTGAGGATCGACTCGGTGACCGGCTTCTTGCAGTCGAGGCAGCCGATCCCTGCCGAACGGCAACCCTTCTGCACCCAGTCCTTCGTGGCCTCGTCCGAATAGATCTTGTGCAGGTCCCAGACCGGGCACTTGTCCGGGTCGCCCGGGTCGGTGCGGCGGACCCGGGCCGGGTCGGTCTGCATTGCCTTCAGCTTTCGGGTCACGCTGGCCGGGTCCTCGCGCAGCCCTATGGTGTTGCCGTAGGACTTCGACATCTTCCTTCCGTCGAGGCCCGGCACCTTCGGCGTCTCGGTCAGGAGCGCCGATGGCTCCGGCAGTATTGCGCGACCGCCGCCTTCCAGGTGGCCGAGCAGCCGCTCGCGGTCGGCAACCGTGAGCCTTGCGGCGGATCCGACCATCGCGCGCGCCTTCGCCAGCGCATCCGCGTCGCCCTGCTCGTGGAACTTCCGCCGTTGTTCCTCGTACAGCGCCGCATTGCGCGCGCCGAGCCGCTTGACGGCTCCGGCGACCTTCGCCTCGAAGTCCGGCTCGCGACCATAGATGTTGTTGAAGCGCCGCGCGACCTCGCGCGTGATCTCGACGTGCGCGACCTGGTCCTCGCCGACGGGGACGTACGCCGGGCGGTACATCAGGATGTCGGCGCTCTGCAGCAGCGGGTAACCGAGGAAACCGTACGTGCTGAGGTCCTTGTCCTTGAGCTGCTCAATCTGGTCCTTGTAGGTGGGGACGCGCTCGAGCCACGAGATCGGCGTAATCATCGACAGGATCAGGTGCAGCTCCGCGTGCTCGGGAATCCGCGACTGCACGAACATCGTGCAGGCACTGGGATTGAGGCCCGCGGCGAGCCAGTCGATCAGGACCTCGTTCGTGTTGGACCTGAACTCGGCCGTGTCCTCGTAACCCGTCGTGAGCGCGTGCCAGTCCGCCACGAAAAAGAAGCATTCGTAGCGGTACTGCAATTCCACCCAGTTCGCGAGGGCGCCGTGGTAATTGCCGAGGTGCAGCTGCCCCGTCGGGCGCATGCCCGATACCACACGGTGTTGATGCGCGGGTGACGCCGGCATTCGCTAGAACGGCATCAGCCGCAGTCCGAACAGCCCGACCAGCAGCGACAGCAGGAAGGCGCTGGGCGGTGCGATCAAGGGCCACAGCAGACGCGTGAAGATGAGACCCAGCAGGATGAAGAATCCGAACGGCGCCATGCGGCGCAGGAAGTCGCTGACCGGGCCTGGCGGCAACAGGTTGGTGAGGACCTGGCCGCCGTCGAGCGGCGGAATCGGCAGCATGTTGAAGACGGCCAGCATGATGTTGAAGAAAATCCCGTACTGCGCCATGCGCGCGAGCCATTCGCCGGTGACCCCGCCGACGTTGTCCTGGTTGACCATCATGATGAACGCCCAGATCGTCGCCATCAGGAGGTTAGACATCGGCCCGGCCGCGCTGACGAGGACCATGTTGCCTCTGGGATTGCGCATGTTGCGCGGATCGACGGGTACCGGCTTGGCCCAACCGAACATGAAGCTGCTCTGGGTGAGCAACAGGATCCCTGGCACCAGGATGGTCCCGATCGGGTCGACGTGCCGGATCGGGTTGAGCGTCAACCGACCGAGCATCTCCGCCGTGCGATCGCCGAACTGCTTGGCGACCCAGCCGTGGGCGACCTCGTGCACGGTGATCGCGAAGACCAGCGGAATCGCCGCGATGGAGATAGTCGTCAGTATCGAGTGCAAGTCCATGTCACCGACCGGGCGCACGCGCCGATTTGCCGCCGAATCCGGCCAATTATAAGACGCGGGCGCCGGCGACGTTCATTGAAATGGTCGCGGGTCCCCCTTTCCCGCCCGCAACAGGCGCGGCACGTCGCCGGACAGGTCGACGACTGTGCTCGGCTCGAGTCCGCAATTCCCCGCGTCGATCACGAGGTCGACGGCGTGCCCGATCCGCTCCGCGATTTCGCGCCCGTCCGTCATGGGCCATTCGTCGCCCGGCATCTGGAGCGTCGTGCTCATTAAAGGCTCGCCGTGCTCCTCCAGGAGCGCCTGCAGCACGACGTGATCCGGAACCCTGATGCCGATGGTCTTGCGGCGAGAATCCAGGAGCCGCCGCGGCACTTCGCGCGTTGCCTTGAGTACGAAGGCGTAGGGACCGGGCGTGCACGACCGCAGCAGCCGATACTGCCAATTTTCGACCAGCGCGAAGCGGGCGATTTCCGACAGGTCGCGGCACACGATGGTGAAGAAGTGGCCCTTGCGAATCTGCCGAAGCGCCTGGATCCGCTCCATGGCGCCCTTCGCGCCGATCGCACAGCCGAGCGCGTAGCACGAGTCCGTCGGATAGGCGATGACGCCGCCCGACCGCAGGCACTCCGCCGCGGCGCGCAGCAGCCGCGCCTGCGGAGTCGTCGGATGCAGCTCTAGGCGCTCAACCATGGTTCATTATGGACCGGGCGCATACCCGCGCCGGTTCCGCTATCATTGGCGCCCCCATCCGCCGACCCCCCGCATGCAGCTGCTTTTCGACTTCCTGCCGGTCATCGCGTTCTTCGTCGCGTACAAGCTCGCGGACATCTACGTCGCCACCGGCGTGATCATCGTCGCCTCGGTCCTGCAGATCTCGATCCACTGGCTCTGGAAGCGGCGCGTGAATCCGATGCACCTCGTGTCGGCGGGACTCGTGCTCGTATTCGGCGGCCTGACGCTGCTGATACACGACAAGTCATTCATCATGTGGAAGCCGACCATCCTGAACTGGCTGTTCGCGGCGGCGTTCCTCGGGAGCATGTGGCGGCGAATCAGCGACCGGCCGCTGATCCAGAGGATGCTGGGAGTGGCGGGTGGCGACCTCGCGCTCAGCGAATCGCGCTGGCGGAGCCTCAATTGGCTGTGGATCGCCTTCTTCGTGGTGATGGGTACCCTCAACCTCTTCGTATTCCGCAATTTCGACGAGGACACCTGGGTAAACTTCAAGGCCTGGGGCATGCTGGGGCTCACGCTCGTATTCATCGTCGTACAGGGATTCTGGATCGCCTCGCGGACGCAGGGTCATGACGGTTCCACGGGCTGAGCGGATCAAGGAGATGCTGCAGCAGGCGTTCAATGCCTCGCAGGTGTCGGTCCGCGACGACAGCGCGCTGCACGTCGGACATGCCGGCGCACGCGATGGCGCCGGGCACTATTACGTCCGCGTGGAGTCACAGGTATTCTCCGGACGCAGCCGCCTCGAGCGTCACCGTCTGGTCTACGAGGCGCTCGCCGCCATGCTGCCGCGCGAGATACACGCCCTGAACATCGAGGCAGTTTCACCCGAAGAAGTTTCCCCACCGAGGACACAATGAGACATACGCAGATTCTCGCCCTTTCCGCGCTCGGCCTGCTGCTGATGGCCGGCTGCACCAAGGCCGACACGCCGGCCGAGGCGGCCGGCAAGCCGGTTGCCGTCGTGAATGGCACTCCGATTTCGCGGGACGTATTTGACCTCTACGTCAAGACGCGGCACCAGGGAAAGACGCCTGGGGACCTCACGGCCGAGGAACAGGGCGAAGCGCTCGACGAGCTTATAAAGATGTACGTGGGCGCGCAGGAGGCCGACAAGCAGAAGCTGGCCGAGGGCGAGCCGAAGGCGCGGCTCGAGCTGGTCGGCAAGAGCGCGCGTGCCGAATTGCTCTTCAAGAAGTTCACCGAGGGCGCGGAGCCCACGGACGCCGAGCTGAAGACCGAGTACGACGCGCGCATCGCGGAGGCTCCGAAAGAGGAGTTTCATGCCCGCCACATCCTGGTCGACGACGAGGCCAAGGCGAAGGAGCTCATCGCGCAGCTCGACAAGGGCGGAAGCTTCGAGCAGCTCGCCAAGGACAACTCGAAGGATGGCTCAGCGACCGAAGGCGGCGACCTTGGCTGGTTCAATGCCAACCAGATGGTCAAGCCCTTCTCGGACGCCGTGCAACAGCTCGAGATCGGCAAGTACACCGCGACGCCGGTGAAGTCCGAGTTCGGCTGGCACGTGATCCGGCTCGAGGAAAAGCGCGCGACGACGCCGCCGCCGTTCGATGCCGTCAAGGCGCAGCTGGGGCCGCTGGTAAACCAGAAGAAGTTCGAGGCCCATCTCGACGAGCTGGTCAAGACGGCCAAGGTCGAAAAGTCGCTTTGAGCTAGGGCGCGAGCCGGAAGTACCTGGAGTACGTCCTGTTCATCGGATTGATGGCCGGCGCGGCGATGCGTGGCTGGACCAGCCGCCTCGTCACGTAGAAGTAGACGGGCAGCAGCGGGTAGTCGCTGAGCATGAGTGACTCGGCCCGCTGCAGCACGTCGCGCCGCCGCGAGGAATCCGTTTCGGCGGCGGCCTCGGCCAGCAGCCGCGCGTACTCGGAGCTCGACCAGCGGCCGAAATTCTGCGGGCTGCCGATCGTCATCGTGTCCAGGAACGTCGAGGCGTCGTTGTAGTCCGCGGTCCACCCGACGCGCACGACGTCCCATTGCGCAGGATCCGCGCGCGCGGCCAGGTAGGCCTTGAACTCCATCTGCACGAGCTCCGTTTCGACGCCAAGCTGCTCCTTCCACATCGCCGCCACGGCGATGCTGACCCGCTGCACCAGCTCGTTCTCGTTGTAGAGCAGGCGCAGGCGCAACGGGCGCTGCGCTGAATAGCCTGCATCCGCATACAGCTTCCTGGCCCGGGCCTGCCGAGCGGCCGCATTGTCCTCGCGCCACGCGTACGCCTGTGGCTCGTAATTCCACACGCCCGCGGGCACCAGCGAGTAGGCAGCAACCTGGCCCGCCCGGGTCACCGACGCCGTGATGACGTCCCGATCCACGGCAAGGGAAAGGGCCTCGCGCAGGCCCGGCTTTCCGCGCAGGGGGCCCCGATCGGTGTTCAGCGTGAAGTAGAACGTCGAAAGCGTCGGCCGGTGCTGCAGCCTCGGGTCACGTTTTTCCGCTAGTTCCTGAAACCTTTGCTCCGGCACGGTGTTGGTCACATCTATCTCGCCGGCACGGAAGCGTGTGTATTCCGCATTCTCGTCCGCGATGAATTCGTACCGTACCTCGTCGAATTGGACTGCTGCGCGATCCCAGTAGTGGGGATTCCGCTTCAATGTCAGGCCAGTGCCCGGCACGAACCGCTGGAGGACATATGGGCCGTTCGTGATCGTCGTGCCGGGCTTTGAAAATCCACCGGATGCAGTCAACGACGACGGATGCACAGGAGAGGCAACCGTATTGGTCAGCACGTCCGGAAAATACGGGACCGGATGGGTGAGGCGGATCTCGAGCGTCTGATCGTCCACAGCCTGTACGCCGAGACTGTCAGGCGGCATCTCCCCGCGGAGAATGGCGGGTGCATTGACGATCGCTCTCAGGAGATCGGCGGCGCCCGATGCCGTTGCGGGATCAGTTGCCCGGCGGAAGCCGGTTACGAACTGGGCAGCGGTGACGGG
>DATEEF010000157.1:0-9248 GCA_035281265.1 Steroidobacteraceae bacterium | reverse complement strand
CCCGATGCTCAACCGCATCGTCGCGGAGCTGCGCGAGTCCGGCTTCGAGGAAGATGCGAACCGCGCGCAGAACCTGCGCTTGATCACCGGCCAGAAGATCAACGAAATGGAGTCGTCGCTCCGGCTCTATGGCGAGGTCGGCCATGCTGCGGCGCTGCAGCTCCTCGACACCGACATCGGCCAGCGGGCGATGACCAGGCTGCGGCACGAGCTGCGCGCCCTGTGGAACCTCGAAACCGAGCGGCTGGAAGCCGCTCGCGCGAGCTCCGAGAAGGACCTGCAGACCTCGCGGGTCCTGCTGTGCGCCGCGAGCTTCCTGAGCCTCGTCCTCGTCGTGCTGGTCGGCGTGCTGCTCGGCCGCGACATGCGCCAGCGCGAACAGGTGACCGAGAATCTCGGCGCGCGCAATCGCGAGCTGGACCGCACCGTGCAGCAGCGCACCGCGATGCTGTTCCACCTCTCGAGCAGCCTGCAGAAGGTCGCGGAGCGCGAGAAGGCCGGGCTCGCGCGCGAGCTGCACGACGAGCTCGGGGGCCTGCTGGTCGCGACCAAGATCGACGTGTCGTGGCTGCGCAAGCACATCGACGACGGCAGCGAGGCTGCCAAGCTCCGCTGGGAGCGGGTACTGAAGAGCCTCGACGAGGGCCTCTCGCTCAAGCGGCGCGTCATCGAGAGCCTGCGGCCCACCCTGCTCGACAACGTCGGACTCGTCGCGGCGCTGCGCTGGCTCACGGACGAGACGCTGCGCCGCCAGGGCATCGACTGCGTGGAGCAGTACCCGGAGTCCATGCCGGAGCTCTCGCCGGACGCGCGCATCGCGGTGTTCCGGGTCATCCAGGAGTGCCTCATGAACATCGTGAAGCACGCCAAGGCGAAGTCGGTGCTCATCCGGCTCACGCTGGAGGGCGACCTGCTGTCCGTCATGGTGCGGGACGACGGCGTCGGCATCGACGAGTCGCGCATCGAGACGCCGAAGTCGCACGGCCTGCTCGGCATGCGGCATCGAATCGAATCGCTGGACGGCTCGATGACGGTGAAATCGCTCGGCACGAACGTCGGCACGGAATGCCGCTTCTCGTTGCGGCTGGAACGCATACGCAACACGGGGACACAAGGATGAGATACACCCTCGCACTCTGCACTCTGATGCTCGCCGCCTGCGGCGATGGCGCACACGAGCCCGCCGCGACCACGGCGAAATCGCAGGCGCAGCCGGCCGCCGACTCGATGCGGGTGGCCCCGGCCATCATTTCGCCCGAGGAGGTGGCGGATCCCTCCGCCGCGCCCAGTTACGAAGTCGCGATCGCGACCGCGGCGGCCGAGCACAACGCGGCGAAGCAACGCTGCGCCGCGCAGCCGGAGGCGGTCCGCACGCAATGCGAACAAGAGGCCAATGCCGCATTCGGCGAGGCCCGCCAGGACCTCGAGGACTTACGCGGCAATCAGCAGTAGTCCTACAGGACGCCCAATTTCGATCGGCCATCCTGAAACTCGAGCCGCGGAATGGGCCGCGGCTTTTGAGTCTCAAGGAGTGAGCGAAATGAATTGGGATCGCATTGAAGGGAACTGGAAGCAGTTCAGCGGCAAGGTGCAGCAGCAGTGGGGCAAGCTCACCAACGATGACCTCGACGTCATCGACGGCCGTCGCGAAGAACTCTCGGGCCGCATCCAGAAGGCCTACGGCGTCACCAAGGACGAAGCGGATCGCCAGATCACGAACTTCGCCGACACGCTGGGCGATGACCGCGCCACGACGCGCAGGCCGAGCTGACCTTTACCGGGAACGGACGCGCCCCCGTTTCCACCGGAAATGGGGGCCCGTTCCTCGCCCGGAGCTGGAGTGACATGACCGGACATCCCGTCAAATACAAGCTGCCGCCGCTGGGCTATGCCTACGACGCCCTCGCGCCGGC
The DNA here is from genome assembly GCA_035281265.1 of Steroidobacteraceae bacterium. Classification (GTDB taxonomy): domain Bacteria; phylum Pseudomonadota; class Gammaproteobacteria; order Steroidobacterales; family Steroidobacteraceae; genus SCUD01. The sequence goes on along the minus strand of DATEEF010000157.1, from coordinate 7,335 downwards.
GTATTCCGCGGAACTGCTCGAGCTGCACTACACGGGCCATCACCAGGCCTACGTGGACGGTTTGAACAAGACCCTCGAGGACCTCGCGGAGGCGCGCCAGAAAGGCGACTTCGCGCGGCTCAACGCCCTCGAGAAGGACCTCGCCTTCCATTACTCGGGCCACGTCCTGCATTCGCTTTTCTGGCGCAACCTCGAGCCGAACGAGGGAGCCCCTCCGTCGGGCCATCTTGAATCCCGCATCCGCACCGCGTTCGGCGGCACGGATGCGTTTCGGCGGCAGTTCGGTGCCGCAGGCGCCGCACTGCAGGGTTCGGGGTGGGTCGCCCTGACCTGGGAAACGACGCGCGGGACGCTGCTCATCGAGCAGCTGCGCGACCACCAGGATCGCAGCGCCATGGGCACGGTGCCGCTCCTCGTGATGGACATGTGGGAGCACGCGTACTACCTCCAGTACCGCAACAAGAAGGAACAGTGGATCGTCAACTTCTGGGAAATGATCAATTGGGCCGACGTCGCCCGCCGCCTCGACAACGCGGTGTGCGTGGACCTCGCGCTCGACAGGCAGGTGCAAGATGCCGCGTGAAGAAGGTCGGAAGAACGCCAAGGACAAGCGCGCGCCGGGCAATTCGCGCATCCAGGGCGAGGGCGATTACATCTCCGGCGAGCGCTACCAGAAGGACGCCGAGGAGTTCGCGCGCTCGCACGACGTGAACAAGCTCGCGCGCGAGGCCGAGCCGAAGAGCGAGGCCGAGCGGCGCGAGATGGTCGAGGCGGAGCTGAAAGGCAAGGCTCGGGCCAAGGGCAAGAAGCCGGCCCCCACCCAGTAGTTTCCGGCCGGGCGCGAACGGAGAGCGCGGCCCGGGCATCGGTCGAGGGAGCGCCGTTTGGCGCATAGAAGAAAGACCATGTGGATCGCTGCCATCGCCGGCGCGTTGCTCGCCGTCGCAGCCACCGTCCTCGTCCTCAACTTCACCGGCGGCGAGAAGCGCATCGAGCGCAAGCTCGAGCACGGCCACGCGGTCGGCGACGCGCAGTTCCAGCGCGAGATCGGTACGCTCCTGGGGCCTCCCATCCTCGGCGGGAACCGCGTCGTCAACCTCGAGAACGGCGACGAGATCTTTCCCGCCATGCTGGAGGCGATCCGCGGCGCGAAGCAGACGATCGACTTCGAGACCTACATCTACTGGTCCGGCGAGATCGGTCGCGAGTTCGTGCAGGCGCTCAGCGAGCGGTCGCGCGCGGGCGTCGCGGTCCACGTGCTCATCGACTGGGTCGGCAGCCAGAGGATGGACGAAAAGCTCGTCGATGAGCTGAAGCGCGCCGGCGTCGAAGTCGAGTATTTCCACCCGCTCAAGTGGTACCACCTCGCGCGGATGAACAACCGCACGCACAGGAAGCTGCTCGTGGTCGACGGCCGCGTCGGCTTCACGGGCGGGGTCGGCATCGCCGACAACTGGGACGGCAACGCGGACTCGCCCGAGCACTGGCGCGACTCCCACTACCGCATCGAGGGGCCGGCGGTCGCACAGATGCAGGCCGCCTTCCTCGACAACTGGATCAAGACGACCGGCCGCGTGCTGCAGGGCGCCACGTACTTTCCCGAGCTGCAGGAGGCGGGAGACGCCGAGGCCCAGGTTTTCACGGCCTCCCCCAGCGGCGGCGGCGACAGCATGCTGCTCATGTACCTGATGGCGATCACCGCCGCGCGCCAGACCATCGACCTGTCCGCGGCCTATTTCGTCCCCGACGAGCTCACGCGCGAGGCGCTGAAAGCCGCGCTGCGCCGCGGCGTGCGCGTCCGCATCATCGTGCCGGGCAAGCGGATCGACGCGCAGGTCGTGCGCAAGGCCTCCCGCGCCGGCTGGGGCGAGCTGCTCGGTGCGGGCGCGAAGATCCACGAGTACCAGCCCACGATGTTTCACTGCAAGACGCTGATCGTCGACCGGCTGCTGGTGTCGGTCGGCTCGACCAATTTCGACAACCGGTCGTTCCGCCTGAACGAAGAGGCGAACCTCAACGTCTACGACCGCGACTTCGCCGAGCGCACGACGGCCGTTTTCGAGCAGGACCTGAAGCGCACGCACGAGATCACCTATGAGGCCTGGGCGAACCGGCCCTGGCACGAGAAGCTGCTCGAAAAGGCCTCCGCGCTCCTCTCCTCGCAACTCTGATACGCTCGCCGTCGTCGGCAACGGACAGCCCGGCGGGGGTCGGTATGCGGTTTCTGATCGCGATGGCGGCGGCTCTGGTGCTGGCAGGCTGCGGGGACGACGCGCAACAGGACGTCACGCGCGTCAAGGGCAAGAACGCCGCGGCGACGGCCGGCCCCACCGGCGTGCCTTCGACCAGGACCGCGCGCCTCGATTTCGCTTCCTGCCTCGCCGAGGACGTCGCCGACGACCAGGCACGCGCCACGCGCTGCCCCTCCTTTGCCCTGCTTTCGCTCGATTACATGCAGGGCCGGTGCGCCGCGAGCGGCGGCACGCTCAAGGCGCGGCAGCCATCGGAAGCCTGGTCTCTGGACGTCGACGGCGACGTGAGCGCCGAGGTGCTCGTCGACCTCATCGGGAATTTCGACTGCGAGGGCGCGCCCGGCCTCTTTGCCTGCGGCAGCACGGGCTGTCCGTTCCTGCTCTACAAGAAGCGCGGGGAGACCTGGGTCGAGCTCGGCGCCATCGGCGCCGACGAGGCACCCGCCATCGAAGTGCTGCCTGCCGAAGAAGGCAAGTACGCGGGCCTGCGCGGTGGCTGCCTCGGCCAGCAGCCCTGCAGCGAGTACGCCTACTACGAGTGGAACGGCACCGCGTACGAGCGGACCTGGATCGACTTCAAGGGCCATGCCGTCGACGTCGTCCCCGGCGGCATCATGACGCTGACGCAGGACTCCGCCGTACTCGACGCGCCGGGCGGCAGGCGGGCGCAGGCGCTCGACGAATATCCCGTCGGCACGGCCATGATCGTCATCGGCACGGCGCGGGGCGCGCCGTATTCCTTCGTCTCGCCCTGCAACGGCTGCCGGCGCGGCTTCGTCGAGACCGCGCTCCTCGCGAAATAATTCCGCAGCGTGCCGGTCATCAGCCGGCAACAATCCGCGTCCAGAATTTCATTGCCCGCAGGGAAAGCGGGTGCGGCGGCCGTCTCCCCCGCTCGGCCGCCGCGTCCGGCAGGCCGTGAAGGGGACTTGAAGGGGACGCTCACCTTTGCAAGGTGAACGTCCCCTTCATAGTTCCGTTCAAGTTTTCTGGTAGGTGCCGATCAGCTCGGCCGATTCGAGCACGTGGCCTTTCATCGCCTCGAGCACCGTCGCCTTGTTCGGCTGCTTGAGGTCCTGCAGCACGATGTCGAGCGCGTAGAGCTTGTGGAAGTAGCGATGACGCCCGATCGGCGGACAGGGTCCGCCGTAGCCGGTGCGGTCCCAGTCGTTGCGGCCCTGGCGCGTACCCGACGGCAGGCCGGTCGCGTTCACGCCCTCCGGCAATCCCGATGCCGTCGGCGGAATGTTGTAGAGCACCCAGTGCACCCAGGTGCGCTTCGGCGCCGCCGGATCCGGCGCGTCGGGATCGTCCACGATCAGCACGATGCTCTTCGTGCCGTTCGGCAAGCCGGTCCAGTTGATCGCCGGCGAGGTGTCCTTGCCCTGGCAGGTATAGAGCTTCGGTATGGCGCCGTTGTGCTCGAAAGCGGGAGATGACAGCGACAGGGCCATGATCACTTCCAGCATGTCCTACTCCGGTTTCACGGTAAGCGTCCGGAGCCTGAAATGCCGTAGGAGACCAACCCGAATGTCACCGCGTCACGACTGACGCCAAGACTCCCCGTTTTGCAGAATCTGCCCATGACAAACGCAACGGTTGCCATCATCGGCGGCGGATTCTCCGGCACGGTCGCGGCCATCCGGCTGCTGTCTTCCCCCCAGCGAAACGCACCTTCGCTGCCTTTCGGCAGCAAGATCGTGCTGGTGGAGCCCGGCCGTGCCGGGGAAGGCCTCGCCTATCGCGCGGGACCGGACTACTGGCGGCTCAACGTGCCGGCGGAAAGGATGTCCGCGTTCCCGGAGCGGCCGAACGACTTCCTCGACTTCGCACGCGCGCGCAACCCGCTCGTGAGCGGCGGGGATTTCCTGCCGCGCTCCTGGTACGGCGACTACCTTTCCGACCGCCTCGAGCTCGCGCGGCGCAGAAGCCCGCGCTGGCTGTCGTTCGAGCGCGCGCGTGCCCGCGCGACGGCGATCGACGTCGCCCGCTCGAGCGCGCGCATCTGGCTCGACGACGGCGCCGTGATCGAAGCCGACCGCGTGCTGCTCGCGCTCGGCAATTCCCCGGCCGCGGCCCCGATGCCGGGAGCTGGCGATGCCGTCGCGGACGCCTGGAACCTGCGCTGGATGGAGCGCCTGCCGACCTACGTGCCGCGCGTGCTGCTGGTCGGCACCGGGCTCACGATGATCGACATCGCGCTCGCAAGCGCCGACAAGCGACCGGACGTGCGCATGACCGCGATCTCGCGCCACGGGCTCCTGCCGCAGCCGCACGAGGGCGCGAAGCACCTGCCTGCGACGAACTTCGACGCTGCCGCCCTGCTCGGCCGCGGCCCGCTGTCCGAGCGCCTGCGGCGCTTCCGCGCGCAGGTCGTCGCCTCGGGCGGCGACTGGCGCGCGGCGCTGCAGCAGGTGCGCGAGGTGATGCCGGCGCTCTGGCGCGCGGCGCCACGCAGGGTGCGCCGCCGCTTCCTGCGGCACCTGCGCGCGTACTGGGACGTCCACCGCCACCGCGTGCCGACGGAGACCGCGAAGAAGATCGCGACGCTGCGGGAGAAAAAGAAGCTCGACATCCGCGCCGGCCGCATCGTCGAGACGCGCCGCATCAAGGACGGCGTCGTCGTCGCCTGGCGCGCGCGCGGCAGCGACGCCGTGCGCGAGGATCTCTACGACGCCGTCATCAACGTCACGGGACCGGACGGCGATCCGGGTCGCTCGGCCTGCCCTCTGGTGCAGTCGCTCATGGACCAGGCACTTTGCGAGCCCGACGGGCTCGGCCTCGGCTGGGGCACGGACGCGGACGGCCGCCTGTTCGACGCCAATGGCAGCGCGCCGGGCGTGCTCTATTACATCGGGCCGCTGCTGCGCGCGCGGCACTGGGAGGCGACGGCCGTGCCGGAGCTGCGCACGCACGTCGCGCGCACGACCTCCGCGCTCGTGTCGTCACTCGCGACCGGCGCCGGCTCGTACATCCGCCGCTTCGCCATGCCCATGTTCCGGCGCGAGCAACCCTCCTTCTGAAGGGGTTTGAAGGGGCCGCACCCCTTCATATTCGCGAAGGGGTGCGGCCCCTTCGCTAAGCGGTTGATTGGCGAGCGCCTGCCCGCTTATGTCCCGCCGATCCGGGGCAGCCTGAGCGCGCTGTTAAGATGTCCCCATAACTTGCTGGTACGCCATGACTTGAGGGAGGGTCAGGGTGAATCTGGCGCAGGTCCGCGCGGGGATCCTCGTTCTGCTCACGGCGCTGCTGCAATCCTGCGGCGGCGGGGGCAGTGGCGACGGCGGAAACAACGGCGGCGGCAATGATTCCGGCCGACTCAGCGTCAGCACGACGAGTATCTCGATTTCCGCCGAGCCGGGTGAGGCGGCGCAGAAGCTGGACATCCACGCGACGATCCAGAACCCGGCCGACAATCTCTGGGCCTACGTGTCGTCCTCGAACAATGGAATCCAGGACGCGTGGTTCGAATGGACGAGCTCCAGTACGGCCATCGTCCACCTCCACTTCAAGGTCCCGCACGAGATCGAGAACGACCGCTACGAGGACGACATCCAGTTCTACGTGTGCCCGGATTCCGCGTGCAACGAGAACATCGCGGGCAGCCCGGCCAGGATTCACGCGATCTACGACGTCGAGGGCGGAACGAGCGCGACGCTGAGCGCAAACCACGTGGAGTCCGTCGTGGACGCGCGTGACGAAGAGGATCAGCGGGAAATCGTGCTGCTCGACCTCGAGCGGCCACTCGAAAATCCGTATATAGAGGTCACGACTTCCAACAAGGCAGTCAGCAGCGTGTATCCGCGTCGCGTTTCAGGGACGCAGTATGAAGTATCGATCCGGTACTACCTCCCGGAGTATCTCACCCAGGGCGTCCACGAAGACCTCATTCGGCTGAAGATCTGCTACACCTCGGATTGCACGAAGGAGCTGGTGGGATCGCCGCTGCGGATCACCTCCACCCACGAGGTCACGATCTACCCCGAGCCCGGCTATGACGATTTGCCGGTCGTGAGCCGCGTTGCGCTGGGACACGACGTGATCGACGCCGAGTTCAGCCGCGCCCTCAACAGCATCATCATGGTGAGTGGAGAGCCCGAGAATGCCTTGTACGTCTATGACGTCGCGACCGGCCTCGAACAGCGGCAAGCCCTGGCGGCCCTTCCGCGCGCGGTGTCGATCGGCCCCGGTGGCCTGACCGCCGCGGTGGGTCATGCTTCACTCATCTCGATCGTAGACCTTGCGACAGTCGGCCAGCCGGGTGCTCCCGCACCCACGCAGCTCGACCTCAGCATAGACGTGTCCGACGTCGTGCTGGATGGCCTCGGCTCCGTGCACGCGTTTCCGAACCAATACGGTTGGGGTCCGATCCGATCGATCGCCATTGCCGCGAATACCGAGCAGGAAGGCGTCGGCGGCTTCCTGCGGCACGACTCGCGTGCACGGCTGGACCCCGTAGGAACCGCAATTTACGAAGCAGATACCATCTCGAACCCGAGCCACTTGAACAAATGGGATATCAGCACGGGCAAGGCGCTGTTTCTCTACAGTTCGGAGTATTACGGCATCTACGATTTCTGCGGAAATCTCTGGTTCAGCGCGGGCGGTGATCGGGTCTTTACCGCGTGCGGCCACCTGTTCGGCACGAGCGCCGTCCAGGCCGAGGACATGCAATACATCGGCACGCTCGAACTTCCCGTAGCCCAGCCGGAGCTGTACCGGTTTCAGATTCGCTCGTTCAGTCACGATGCGGCGCGCAACGAGCTCGCGCTGATCGAATCCACGCCGCGCTGCGAAACGATTTTTTCCTGGAGCAAGTGCTACACGCACTATGCCCGGTACGACGCCACCACGCTTGCCCGCGGGTCGGTCTACGCGCTCCAGCCGGTGACCCTCGGCGGCACGATCTATCCGCACCTCGGTCAATACGTATTCCACGATGCGACGAACGGCCGCAAGTACCTGGTGAGCCACCTCGAAGGGATGGCTGACCAGACCGCGGCCTACTATCTCAGCGTCGTGGAGTAGCGATCAACGGAGGGGTCAGACCCCTTCATATTCGCGGAGGGGTCTGACCCCTCCG
>DATEEF010000156.1:0-19339 GCA_035281265.1 Steroidobacteraceae bacterium | reverse complement strand
TTCCGCCGCATGCCGGAGGCACCCGCGGCCTACGGCCGCGCGCTCTACGCGGCGCTGCGCGCGCTCGACGCCGCGGGCGCCGGGCGCATCCTCGTCGAGGCGGTTCCGGAAGGGGAGGCCTGGGCCGCGGTCGCCGACCGCCTCGCGCGCGCCGCGGCCCGCGACGAGGCGGTCGACGACGTCGCGGCCGACTCGACCTGAGGCGCGTGCGCCGGTCAGCGGACCGACACGTTTTCCGCGAGCAGGGCGTTGATGTCGTCGAGGCCCTCGCCGTCCAGCGTTCCGGCCGCCTGCTGCAGGCGCAGCACGTTCAGGAGGTAATCGTAGCGGCTGCGCGCATAGTCGGTCTGCGACTGGAACAGGCGCTGGCGGGCCTGGAGCACGTCGATGGACGTGCGCGTCCCGACCTCGTAGCCGGCCTCGGTCGCCTGCAGCGCGGTCTGCGCGGAATCCACCGCCTGCTTCAGCGACTGCACGCGCGCCACCTCGGAGTTCACGCCGAGGTAGGCATCGCGCGTCGAGCGCTCGGTCTCGCGTACGGTGCGCTCGAGGCGCTCGCGGGCCGCCGTGTGCCGGTACTGCGCCTGGCGCACGCGCGATGTCGTGCCCCCGCCCGTGAAGATCGGCAACGTCACCTGCACGCCGTAGGTCGTGTCCTCGGAGTCCGAGTCGTTCGGGAAGGTCACGCCGCCCTGGTTCGTGAAGTTGCCGTCGTCGTCGAAGTCGCCCTTCGTGACGATGAAGTCGATCTCGGGGAAATAGCCGCCGCGCTCGATGTTCACGACTTGCCGTGTCACGTCGGCCGCGAGGCGGCTCGCCGTCAGGCGCGCATTCTGGTCCATGGCGAGCTTGACCCAGTCCTCGGCGTTCTCGGGATTCGGGCCGGCGAGCGGCATGTCGTTGCCCGGCTTCTCGAGGGTGTCCCAGGCATCGCCGGTGAGCTCGCGCAGGATCTCGCCGTTCGTCGCAAGGTTGCGCTTCGCCTGGATCAGCGCGGCGGTCGCGGAGTCCGAGGCGGCCTTGGCGTCCTGCACGTCCGTTACCGCGATCAGGCCTACCTCGAAGCGCTTCTCGGACTGCTCGAGCTGGCGGGCGATGGCGTCGTGCGCGGCCTGGGCGGCTTCGAGCGTGTCGCGCGCGGCGAGCACGTTGAAGTAGGCCTCGGCCGTGCGCAGTATGAGGTCCTGCTGGGCCACGACGTACTCCGCCTCGGCCTGAGCGCCTTCCACGTCCGATCGCCTGAGCTCGGCCCAGTTCTGCCAGCGGAAGATGCTCTGGCGCAGCTCCACGTTCCATGTCTGGCGCGTGCCCTTGGTCTCGCGCTCGGCGCTGCCGATCGTGACGTCGCCGTTGTCCTCGTTGATGTCGATGACGGTCTGCGAGCCGGTGCTCTCGTTCTTGAGCTCTGCCGCATTGGCCGCGATCTGCGGGAGCAGCGCGGCAATGGCCTGCGGCTTCGACTCGCGCGTGGCGAGGCGGTTGGCTTCCGCTTCGCGGATCAGCGGGTCGTTCGTGAGCGCGCGGGTATAGACCTCCTTGAGGTCGGCCGCGGCAGCGTTGAAGGCGGCAAGGCTAGCGGCCGCGAGGATGGCGCGGACCAGGACTCGGGTATTCATGCGCAGGCATTCCTTCGCAAAATGTGTACGAGGGGGAGAACTACTGTATTACTAGTGTATATCACCAATAGACCCAGCTCAAGAGCACTCGATACTGCCACCGGGTCGATGAAAAACCGGCCAATTTGCGCCAAAACGACCGAAAAAGGGGCCGAAAACCCTCCCGCAGCCGGTTTCAGAAGCTGAACCGTGATGGAGCGGCCGGCAACAGGAGCGGCTCGATGCTCGTTTCGAACAGGGGCTCGCTCAGCCAGGAATCGTCGCCGGTCCGGGTCACCCGGCGCGCCTCCATGACGGGCGCGACACCGATGACCACGAACATGCGGCCGCCGGGCACGAGCGCGCGCTCGAGCCTGCGATCGGGCGCAGGGAGGCTGCCCGTGACCGCGACGACCTCGTAGGCAGCGTCGAAATCGCGCGCCAAGGCGTCACCCGTTTCGACGGTGACCCGGGAAACGCCGGCCTCGGCGATGGCGCGCGCCGCGCCTGCAGCGAGGTCCGCGTGGATCTCGATGCTGTCGACCGAGCCCGTCAGCTGCGCGAGGCAGGCCGCGAAGAAGCCCGTGCCGGTACCGATCTCGAGCGCGCGTTCGCCGCGCAGCGGCGCCAGCGCCTGGAGGATCCGGCCTTCCAGCGCCGGCGGCAGCATCCACTGGCCATGGCCGATCGGGATCGGTGCGTCGGCGAAGGCCACGCCGCGATAGGCTTCCGGCACGAATTGCTCGCGGGGCACCGCTTGAAGTGCGTCCAGCACGCGCGCATCCAGCACGTCCCATGTGCGTACCTGCTGGTCGATCATCTGCCGCCGGGCGGCCTCGGTTTTGGCGTTCATCGGGATACCATTATGGTGAATCGCTGCGGGCCTCAGCACAAGCGTGGGCTATGCTGGCCAAGGCCGCGCAATGTAACGAAATTGACGGCACCGCGGGCCGCGATTCGACAAGGGGATGACTGGCCTGATGACGGTCTCGACGATCGCCGCCGTGGCGTTGGCGGTGGTCGCTGCCGCACTCGCGATGATCGCGTGGCGGCAGCGAAAGGCGATCCTGCGCCTGCGCGACGGGGGCGACCCGGCCGCGGCGGCCCCGGCGGAGGACGCCGCGCGCGCCATGCTGGACGCGCTGCGGGAGCCGGCATTGCTCTACGGGGAACGCATCGAGGCAGTCAACGAGCCGTTCGCCGCGCTCGTCGGTGTCCCGGCCGCCCAGCTCTCCGGCAGGACGCTCGCGGAGCTCGTCTCGGCAGACTACGCGGACCTCGCGGCGCTGGCGGTCCAGCGCGCGCTCGCGGGCGAGGCGAAACCGTCCCTGACCGAGGTCGAGGTCGCGGACGCCCACGGCCAGGTGACGCGGCTCGAGCTGTCCGGATCCGCCATCGGGTTCGCCGGCGGCCGGCGGGTCCTGTTCACCGCCGAGGAAATGCTCCCGCACCGTGACGAGGAGGCCGCGGAGCCGCCGCCCGCGCGTTCGCAGCTCGCGCTCGATTCGCTGGGCGAGGGGATTCTCACGACCGACGCGCACGGCGTGATCGACTACCTGAACCTGTCGGCCGAGGCGCTGACCGGCATGCGACGCGAGGACGCCCTCGGCCAGGCATTCGGCGCGATGATCGGCTTCGTCGACGAGCACGACCGGCGCGCGATCGCGGATCCCGTCCAGCAGTGCCTCGCCACCGGCAGCCGCGTGAACCTCGGCCGCCGCTCGATCCTCATCTCGCGCGCGACCGGCAACGAGCTGGGCGTGGAGGCGACCGCGTCGCCGATCCGCGGCGCGGCCGGCGACGTCCAGGGCGTCGCCGTGATGCTGCACGACGTGAGCGAGCTGCGCGGCCTCACGCAGCAGATGTCCTACCAGGCGAGCCACGACGCACTGACGGGCCTCGTCAACCGCCGCGAGTTCGAGCGCCGCCTCGGCGAGGCGCTCGAGATCGCGCGCGCGGGCCGGCAGGGGCACGTCATGTGCTACATGGACCTCGACCGGTTCAAGGCCGTGAACGACACGAGCGGCCACCTCGCGGGCGACAACATGCTGCGCGAGGTCGCGGCCCTGATCCGCGAGGCGGTGCGCGACTCTGACACGGTGGCGCGGCTCGGCGGTGACGAGTTCGGCGTGCTGCTGGTCGGCTGCCCGCTCGACAAGGCGCGGCAGATCGCGGACGACATCTGGCGGGCGATCGCCGAGTACCGGTTCGTCTGGAAGGACCGGATCTTCAGCGTCGGCGTCAGCATCGGCATCGTCGAGATCACCGGCGAGAGCAACTCGCTCGAGGAGCTCATGAGCGCGGCCGATTCGGCCTGCTACGTCGCCAAGAAGCAGGGCGACGGCCACATACACGTGTATTCCTCGCACGACGAGGCCGTGGCGCGCAGCCGCGGGGAGATCCACTGGCTGCAGCGCCTGCAGTCGGCGTTGCGGGACGGTTTCTTCGAGCTGTACGTGCAGCCGATCGAGCCGGCGCGCCCCGGCGCCGTGTCGAGCGGTCCCGCCATGGAGGTGTTCGTGCGGCTGCACGACGAGGGGCAGGCGATCTCGCCGGCGGACTTCTTCCCGGCCGCCGAGCGCTACCGCCTCATGTCGATGATCGACCGCTGGGTGCTCGGCTCCGCGCTTGCCGCGATCGCCGCCGGTGCGATCCGCCTGCCGCCCGGTCGCAGCCTGTCGCTCAACATCTCAGCACAGACGCTGGCCGACCCGGCCTTCCTGGAATTCGTCGTGGACGAGCTCGACCGCACCGGCGTAGCGCCCTCCCAGATCTGCTTCGAGGTGGCCGAGACCTCGGTGATCGGCAATCTCGAGCAGGCGCGGCGCTTCGTCGAGGTGCTGCACGGCATGGGCTGCCGCTTCGCGCTGGACGACTTCGGCACGGACCTCGGCGGCTTCGCCAACCTGAAGAACCTGCCGCTCGACTACCTGAAGATCGACGGCTCGTTCATGCGCGACCTCGGCCGCGACTCCGTCAACCAGGCCATGGTGAGCGCCGTCGTCGGCATGGCCCGCACGCTGAATTTCCGGCTCGTCGCCGAGCAGGTGGAGGACGTCGCGGCCCTCGAAGCGGCGCGTGCCATGGGCATCGACTTCGTGCAGGGCCATGCCATCGGCCGGCCACGCCCCCTCGCGCCGGCGGCCTGAAGCAAACAAAGGGGACAGACCCCTTTAGCGAAGAAACCGCTCCACTGACATGCTGCTGGCAGCTAAAGGGGTCTGTCCCCTTTGTTTGCTTCGGTGATCGCGGGCGGCTCGGCGAAGCGGCGGATGCCGATCGCCTCGTAGATTTCCGCCGGTGCGAAGCCGACGCCGTCCTTGAGCACGTAGCTCACCTTGCGGATGGCTGAGATGTCCTGCGTCGGGTCGCCGTCGACGAGGATCAGGTCGGCGCGCTTGCCACGCTCGATCGTGCCGCGGTCCGAAAGCACGCCCGCGTAGCGCGCGCCGTTCTCGGTCGCGATGCGCACGGCTTCGCCGGCCGGGACGCCCGCCTTCACATAGAGCTCGAGCTCGCGGTGCAGCATGAAGCCCGCGAGGCTGTCCGTGCCCGCGACGAGCGGCACGCCGGCCGCGTGCAAGCGGCCGAAGAGCTCGATCATGCGCTGGTACGACGCGCGGTAGGTCTCGAGCTTGCCGCCGCTCACGTCCGTCGAGTTGTTGCGCATGTTGCGCTGGACGGCGTAGGGAAAGTGGTCGGCGACGGGCGCGAGCGACGGGTCCAGGTCGCCCGGCTTCTGCGTGTACGAGCCCTCGAAGGTCGCCATGGTGGCGTCGATCACCGTCTGGCGGTCGACGAGCAGCCGGATGAAGTCGCGCACCTCCTGCGAATCGAGGTCGAGGTTGCGCGCGCGCTCGCCGACCAGGTTGAAGCGCACGATCGTGCGCGAGTCGGTGTCCGGGTCCGACACGAAGTTCAGCACCATCTGGTTGATGTGCTGCAGCTCGTCGTAGCCCTCGCGCACGACGCGCGCCGAGCGCGAGAAGGCTGGCACGTGCCCGCTGACGCGCAGCCCGCGCGAATGCGCGTACTTCGCGATCGGCTCCGCCCACTCGGGCTTGATCGAGTTGTACAGCTTCACCTGCCGGTAGCCGCGCTCGGCGTACCAGTCGACGGCATTCTCGGCTTCGGCCACGCTCGCCACGACGAATCCGCCGCGCGAAGCGAAGGGGCTGTCGCCCTCGATGTAGCCCGCCGGCTCGATGTGCGGCCCGATCGCGCGTCCCGCCGCGATGTCGGCCCTGAGCTGCGCCAGGTAGCCGTTGTCGTTGCCCATGTCGCGGGAGCTCGTGACCCCGCCGGCGATCTGCAGCGCCGAGTTCCAGGCGTCCTCGTGCGTGTGCATGTCGAATAGCCCGGGCAGCAGGGCGCGGCCCGCGCCGTCGATGACGGTGGCCGGATCCTTGGCGGGCGAGTTCGCGGGATAGATCGCCGCGATGCGGCCGTCGTTCACGTAGACGTCGGACGGCTCGCCGAGCGACTTCGACCTCGAGTCGAAGACGCGGACGTTCTTGATCAGGATCGGCTGCGGCAGCGCCTGCGTGTGCTTCGCGGCGAGCGCCTCGAGGTACTTGGTCTCCGCCTGCTGCTGCAGGCGCTCGAGCTCGGGCGTGACCGACTCGTAGCCCGCGACCACCATGTGGCTGCCGCCGACGTTGACGCTGGCGAAGAGCGGCATTCCGGTCCCGGTCTCGAGCCAGACGTAGTCCGGCTGCAGGCCCGCGCCCAGGATCGCGTACAGCGCGACCTCGCGCTCCCGCCCCGCGGCCCCGACGCGCGTGGTCGTGAGCTTCTCGCTGCGCAGCTCACCGCCCGGCAGCGCCGCGAGCGCACCGCCCGCCTGTTGCGTCGCGCGGACCAGGATCGCGTTGGTCTCGGGACTGCCGTAGGTCGGCAGGTAGACCGCCGGACCGGTCAGCGCCTGGTTGCCGTGCTCGGCGGGCGACTGCCAGCTCGCGCGCTTGCCCGAGATCGAGAAGCGCTCGTCGAGGACGGCGCCGTAGGTCGTCTTGCCGGTCTGGCGGTAGCTCCTGAAGCTGCCGTCGGGCAGGATCGCGATGTCCTCCTCGATGTCCGGTCCGCGGCCGTTGTCGCGATAGGAATAACTGACGTGCATGCGGCCGCCGTCCTTGATGACGGTCTTCTGGGCGCCGGACTTCTTGCCGGCGTGCAGCACGTTGTAGTCGAGCGTCGTATCCGCCTGCGCAGCGCAGGCGACGGCGAGGGCGAGGCAGGCGAGGAGCTTTATCATGGGTTCCCTCAGCGTTCGGAGCCGGTCTGGAGCGCGCGGTTCTCGTCCGCGTGCCCGGTGAGCTGCCAGTGGATCATGGACACCGGGATCATGCCGGCGCCGTTCACCTCGTCGAACCAGCCCTTCAGCGTGAACGCGCTGCCGAGCTGGTCCGCCCGCACCCGCATCAGGTCTTCGAGGAGGTGCTTGCCGGTGACGTAGCTGCTGCCGTAGCCGGGTTGGCGCAGGTAGAGCTGCTGCTCGAAGCCGAGCAGGTCCAGGTCCGGCCGCATCCACCCGCGCGGCGTCCACTTGACCTGGAAAGCCTTGGCCTGCTGGAGATCGAAGATGTTCGCATGGGCGTACAGCGAGGCGAGTCCGCGCGCTGCCCGCTGCGCGAGCATGATCCAGATGATCTCCCGCGCGCGCGGCTGGTCGTCGAAGAGACCGGCGTGGAGCATGAACTCTTCCATCGCCGTCGCCATGCCTTCCGAGCGCGAGTCCCAGATGTTGTAAAGGAGGGCGTCGCGCCGCACCGGGCTCGGGTGCGGCTCGTCGCGCATACGCGCGAGATCCCACCAGTGGTAGAAGTGCGTGTAGAGCGTGAGCGGCTCGTAGTGGGTCGCGATGGCGAAGAAGTTCCGCGTCTCGAGCGGCACGTACTCGCCGATCCTGGCTCGCAGCGCCGGGTCCATGTTGTCGCGCATCGGGTACAGGTCATGCGCCTTCAGGTAGGCGAGGAAGCGCGTGACGGCCTCGTTGCCTCGGCGCTGGTATTCCTCGGGTGTCTGGATCACCGGCAGCTCCGGCTTGCCGGCGTTGCGCGCCTCTTCGAGCCTGAGCGAAGCGTGCGCGCGGGCGAGCTCGCGCTTGAGGAGGTCCACTTCCTCCTCCCAGGTCATGGGCACGAGGTGGACGTTCCTGAGGCTCCAGTTGTAGTTCTCCTTGCCGATGCCGGATGGGCCGTTCTTCTTCGGCGCCTCGGCGTCCAGCCAGGCGACGAATCCGATGGTCGCCTCGCGCGCGGCACGGATCGCCGACTTGAGCTCCGGACCGCTCCCGGAAGTCTTCTCGGCGAGCGCGTCCAGGGCGTCGACCTGGCCGCGCATCGTGCCCGCGCCGGTGACCCAGAGGTCGCGCGCGTTGCCCGTGAGGTTGCCGCGGGCCTGGGCGAGGAGCGGCGGAACGATGGCAAGCTCGCCGGCGAGCCTCTTTTCGTCCGGTCGCGAGAGCGGCCAGGCATAAGTCCACAGCTCGACGAGGCCGTGGTGTGTCGTGCCTTCGTGGGCCGGCGTGTCGCTCTGTTCCGCCCAGATGCTCTGGTAGAAGGCGGGGTCGCGCACCCAGGGTTGCAGCACGCGCGCGTAGAAGTCGAATCCGTTCATCTCGGCGCGGACGAGTGCCTGATCCACGCGGGCCTCGGCCGGCCAGGCGCTCGCGTCGATCGCCTCGAGCCGGCGGCGGTAGCCCTCGAGTTCCTTCAGCCTGCGTTCGAAGGTCGCAGCCGTGTAATCGGGGGCCCCGTCGCGCATGGGCGGCTTCTCGAATGCGCGCCAGTCCTGGAACAGCGTCGCGAGCGTCTCGGCGCCGGCGGCCTTGGGCGACTGTGCGCGCGCCGCCGGGCCGGCGAGCGCGAGAGCGAAGAGCGCAGCCGCAAAGCAACGGAAAACCCTCGAATTTTTCATTTCGTCCCCCTGGCGAGGCCCGGATTCTAGGCCCGCATTTTGGACTGCGTCCAGCGGAGGCACGGTCACAGCCGAGATTGAAAATCGCCGGGAATGAGAGTATTCCAGTGCCCTTCGCAACGCCTGGGTGGGAGGACAGCATGAATCGCAACCTCATGCTGGCGATCGTCGTCATAGCGCTCGCCGCGGTCGGGTTCTGGCTCTATGGGAAGTCGAAGCGGGACGCGGCCTTGCCCGATCTCGCGCCGGCCGGCGCCAACCTCCTCGAGGGGCTGGGCGACTACTCGATGCCGGTCACGGCGAAGAGCCCGGAAGTCCAGCGCTGGTTCGACCAGGGCCTCGCGATGACCTACGGGTTCAACCACGACGCCGCGGAGCGCTCGTTCCTGAAGGCCGCGGAGCTCGACCCGGATTGCGCGATGTGCTGGTGGGGCTCGGCGCTGGTGCTCGGCCCGCACGTCAATTCCGCGATGGACCCGGCCAACAACCCCAAGGCCTGGGACCGCCTGCAGCGCGCCAAGCGCGTGGCGTCCGGCGCCACCGAGAAGGAGCAGGCGTTCATCAAGGCATTGTCCGCGCGCTATGCCGAGAATCCGCCGGAAGTCCGCAAGCCGCTGGACGAAGCCTATGCGGTCGCGATGGCGGAGCTCTCCGCCAAATACCCGGATGACCTCGACGCCGCGACGTTGCACGCCGAGTCGAAGATGGACCTGCAGCCCTGGGATTACTGGGACGCCTCCGGCCAGCCGAAGGGCCATACCGCCGAGGTCGTTTCCACGCTCGAATCGGTGATGGCGCGCGATCCCGAGCATGCGGGCGCGCTGCACCTGTACGTGCACGCCGTCGAGGCCTCGCCGGACCCGGCCAAGGGCGTCGCCGCGGCAGACACGCTGCGGGAGCTGCTGCCGGGCTCCGGGCACCTGGTGCACATGCCCGCCCACATCTATGCGCGCGTCGGCCGCTGGCACGACGCCGTGGTGGCCAACCAGAAGGCGATCGTCGCGGACGACACCTACCTCGCGATCTGCAAGCCGGGCCCCGGCGTGTATCCGCTCGGCTACGTGCCGCACAACCACCACTTCCTCTGGTTCGCGGCGACGATGGAAGGCGCCAGCGAGATCGCGCGCTCGGCCGCCGCACACACCGGCGAGCGCACGAGCGACCCGAAGCTGATGCGCACGCCGGGCTTCGAGGCGATGCAGAACTTCTCGCTGACGCCGTTCTACGCCGACGTGCGCTTCGGCCGCTGGGACGCGGTGACGGCCGCGCCGAAGCCGGCGGACGACGTGCCCTACATGCAGGCGATGTGGAACTACGGCCAGGCGATGGCCGCCGTGGCCCAGGGCCGCATCGACGACGCGAAGAAGTTCCACGAGGCGCTCGTGCCGGCCACCGAGAATCCCGCCATCGAGAAGATGATGGCCTGGGACCGCTACTCGCTGATCGGCGGCGTGCGGGTCGCCGAGCGCTTCGTCGCGGCCGAGATCGCGCGTTCCGAGAAGAAATACGATGACGCGATCGCCGCGCTCAACACGGCGGTCACGATCGAGGACACCTTGCCCTACGACGAACCGCCGGCCTGGAACTGGCCGACGCGCCTCGCGCTCGGCAACGTGCTGCTCGAGGCGAAGAAACCCGCCGACGCCGAGCAGGCATTCCGGGACGAGCTGCAGCGCAACCCGGAGAACGGCTGGTCGCTCCACGGCCTCGCGCGCGCGCTCAAGGCGCAGGGCAAGAAGGACGAGGCGCAGGCCGCGGCCGACCGCTTCGCCAAGGCCTGGGCGAACGCCGACGTCGAGCTCGGAAAGATCTGAAATGAAGGGGACGCACCCCATCATGGTCCTCGGCGGTTCCTGGTCGTCGGACTGATCGCGAATATGAAGGGGTGCGTCCCCTTCATTTCGGCAGGCGGCTGAGGTCGGCCGCGAGCGCATCGCGGTCGTGCGGCGCCGTGAAGTAGCCGGCCAGCCTCGCGTCGGGATCGATCAGCACGAACGCGGTGGAATGGTCCACCGTGTACTCGTCGCCGGCGCCCGGATTGCGCACCTGCCCGAGGCCGAGGCCCGCGGTGAGGCGCTCCATCTCGGCGCGCGGGCCGGTCGCGCCCACCAGTGCGGGATCGAAGTGCGCGAGATAACGCGCCACCGCTTGCGGCGTGTCCCGCTCGGGGTCCACGCTCACGAACACGAACTGGACGTCCTGCCGCGCCACGCGGCGATTTAGGTCCGCCATCAGCGCGACCGTCGTCGGGCAGACGTCGGGACAGTGCGTGAAGCCCGTGAACAGGAGGCTCCAGCGTCCCTCCAGGCGCTTGGCGTCGAAGGGCCGGCCGGCCTGGTCGAGGAGCGCGAAGGCTGGCAGTTCACGCGGCTCGGGCAGCGCGGTGCCTGCGCCCAGCGCCGGCGGCTCGGCAGCCCGCTCGACGAGCGCGATGCCGGCGCCGACGGCGACCGCCAGCAGGATGGCGCTCAAGACGGGTACGTGCCGCATCGCGAGGTCCGTCCCCTCAGGCGCGCGAGCCGCCGTTCCAGCCGAGCAGGTTCAGGAACTCGCGCCGCGTCTTCGGCCCGCGCGTGCGGAAATGCGGCTCCGGGTGCTCGCGGTAGGCGACCCGCTCGGCCGCGACCGCATCGCGGCGTGCGCGCAGCTTCATCTCCTCGGCGGAGATGCCGTACGGCCGCATGGCGTTCAGCCCGAAGATCTTGGCGCGCAGCTCCGGCGTGATCTCGGGATAGCCGAACTTCTCCCGGAACTGCGGCGCGATCTGGAACACGCGGAATGCCTGGATCTGGTCCTGGGGCGAGCCGTACCAGATCGAGTCCGTGCCCCAGAGCACGTTGTCCGGGCCACAGTGCTTCAGGAGCTTGCCAATGCCGTGCGCCGCCTGCTCGGGGTCGCGCATCAGGAAGCGCCAGGTGCTGCCGAGCTCCGCGTAGACATTCGAGCCCGGCCGGATGCCGCTTTCCTCGAGCGAGCGGATCAGCGTGTCGATGCCGTCGCCGCCTGCGTTCTGCCCGTAGGCCTTTTCCGCCACCTCGGCGACAAAGCCGGAGTGGTAGACGAGGAAGCTGACGTCGGGGAAGCGCTTCGCGATCGGCCCGATGTCGCGGCACTGGCTGTGCTCGTAGGACTCGCGCCCGAAGGGCAGGCCCTTGTGCACGCAGATGACCTTGACGCCGAGCCGGCGCGCCTCCTCGACGAAGCGGATGCCGACGTCGTCGTCGAGGTAGAACCCCTTTCCGTCCACGCCCCACTGCGTGTAAGTCTTCCAGGCGCAGACGCCGAACTGTTCCTTGAGGCGCGGCATGTCCTCGAGGTCGCCCGGCTGGTTCGGGTTCACGCGGCCGTGGATCATCAGGCGGTGGTTGCCCTCCATGCGCTCGACGATGCGGCGCACGTTGTCGGCGGACTCGATCTCGAGCGGGGAGGCGTCGCGGCGCGAGGGGACGAACGACAGCACCATCATGTCGGTGTCGCTGTCGAGGAAGACGTCCTTCACGAATTCCCCGGGTGCGAGGCAGGCGAGGTGGCTGCGCGGCGTCTTGCCGTCGCCGAGTGCGCAGCCGGCCTTCGGCGCCCAGCTGAACGCGGACTCCGGCGCGACCTTGAGCCAGGCCTCCGTGGGGTCCACGTAATGCCCCTGCACGTCGAAGATGAACTCGCCGGTCTCCAGCTTCGCGGCGGCAGCGGCGGGCTCCATGGCGGCGACCGCCGGGAGGTCGAAAAAGCCGCCGGTCCGGCCGGCCGCAGCGTTGGCGGCGTTGAAGGCGAGCAGCGTGCTCGCCGCGCCGCAACTGCTCAGCAGGAAGTCGCGCCGGCCCATGGCGAGCCGCTTCGCGTTCCGGCCCGCCGCCTCGTGGGCGAGGTCGTTGGCCTGCCGGTTCGCGCGCGAGAGCGGTACCGGCAGGAACTCGCCGTTGCTCGTCGTGTCGAGCTTGATCGGAAGCCGCCGGCCTTCGGGGTCGATGCGATGGCGCGGCGCTTTCATTACAGCTCTCCCGGGTCGCCGTGCACCGTCTTGCCCTCGAACAGCGTCAGCAGGACTTTCGTGTCCGAGATCTCCGTCGCCGGGATGTCGAAGAGGTTGCGATCGAGCACCGCGAGGTTCGCGCGCTTGCCGACTTCGAGGGAGCCGGTGTTGGCCTCGTCCCGGTTCGTGTACGCGGCGTTGATGGTGAACCCGGCGATCGCCTCTGGCAGGCCGATGCGCTCTTCCGGCATCCACGGCGTCTTCGTGTCGCCGAGCGAGCCCATGCGCGTCACCGCGGTCTCCATCTCCTCGAACGGGTTGGCCGTGGACACGGACCAGTCGCTGCCGAAGGCGACGACCGCGCCGCTCTTCTCCATGCTGGCGATCGGGTACATGTACGAGGCCGTCTCCTTGCTCACGAAGGGCAGGGTCAGGTCCGTGATGTACGAATCCGCATAGGCCCAGAGCGGCTGGAAGTTGGCGATCACGCCCAGCTTGCGGAAGCGCGGCTGGTCGTCCGGGTGGATCAGCTGGATGTGCGAGATGTGGTGGCGATGGCCGCCGTCGCCGTTCGCCGTGCGGGCAGCCTCCACCGCGTCCAGCGCCTGGCGCACGGCGCCGTCGCCAATCGCGTGGAAGTGCACCTGGAAGCCGTCCTTGTCGAGTTGCGTCACCGCCTGCTTCAGCAGCTGCGGCTCGACCATCGGGATGCCGCGCACGTCTTTCTGGCCTTTCAGCCTGTACGGCTCGAGCACGACGGCCGTGTAGTTCTCCATCACGCCGTCCTGCATGATCTTGACGGTGCCCGCATCGATGCGGCCTTCCGTGAACTCACTGCGCAGCTTCTTGATGGACTCGATCTGCTCGAGGCCCTGGTTGCGCTTCCACCAGATGGAGCCGACGACGCGCAGCGAGAGCCCGCCGGCCTCATCGAGGCGGCGGTAGGTCTCGAGGTCCGCCTGGTCGACATTGGCATCCTGGATGCCGGTGATGCCGTAGCCGTTCAGCATCTTGACGGCGTAGCGAAGGCCCGCGTCGCGCTTCTCGTCCGAGTCGGGGGGCGACTTGTCGGAGACGAGCCTGCTCGCGCCTTCCTGCAGGCTGCCGCTCGGCTCACCCGTCTTCGGGTCGCGGTCGATGCGGCCATCCGGCGGGTCCTTCGTGTCCCTGGTGATGCCGCCGGCTTCGAGCGCCTTGCTGTTCACCCAGGTCGTGTGGCCGTCCCGGCTCCAGAGGATGACCGGCCGATCCGGTACGACCGCGTCGATCAGCTCCTTGCGCGCCAGCGCGCCGGGACCGAAGGAGGACATGGCCCAGCCGCCGCCCTTGATCCAGGGCTCGTTGGGGTGATCCTCGGCGTACTTCTTGATGATCGCGATGTACTCGTCGACGGTGGTCGCGGCGTTGAGGTCGCAGCCGTTCGCCTCGATGCCGCCCGAGATCGGGTGGATGTGCACGTCCTGCATGCCCGGCAGCACCATGCGACCGCCGAGGTCCACGACCTTCGTCTGCGGCCCGATGTAGTCCTTCGCGCCGGCGTCGTTGCCGATGTAGACGATGCGTCCCTCGTCGATCGCGATCGTCTGTGCCCAGCTGCGGGCGCCGTCCACCGTGTAAATCGCGCCATTCCGGAGTGCGAGGTCCGCAACGGCCGACTTTTTCCCGTCTTCCGCGTCCGGCGCCTGCTGCGAGCAGCCCGATACGGCTGCGGCGGCGAGCAGCACGGCGACCGGATGGGCGAGGTGGATGTTCGCGTTCTTCATCATTGGTGATCCCTAGGTATGGTTTGGTTCCAGGTCTTCTCGCGGACCGGCTTGCCGTTCTCGGTCAGCCGCCGGCGGTAAGTGTAGAAGAAATTTTCGCGGTCGCTGCGGAAGGTCAGTTCCGCATCCCAGACGAGGCGGCGACCCGGCAGCTCGACCTCGACGCGGTGCGTGCCGGTGGCCCGGGCATCGGCCGGCGCCTTGTCGTTGATTTCGTAGCGGATCGTCTCGAAGGATTTCTCGGTGCCCCAGGGATAGCGGGTGCCCGACTCGTTGGTCAGTCGCGCAACGGCAGACCCGGTTTGCGGGTTGCGTTCCACTGACGAGATCTCGCCGTAACCGGACGTCGTCCCGGTCTCGATCGATTCGACGCCCGCGAACACCGGGTCCGTGGCCGGCGGCAGGAAGTCCGGCACGGGACGTTGCTCGAAAGGCACGGCCGGGAGCGCGAGCCGCGACGGGCCGAGCATCAGCTGCGTCGTCATCGGATCCGGTGTCGGCCAGAGCATCGGCCACATTGCATTGTTCACCGCGAGCCGGATGCGGTGACCCTTCGGGAACACCCACGACGTGAAATGCATCTCCACGTCGAGCTCGAACGGCTCGCCGGGCACGATCGCCTCGGGCGAGCGCGCCGACTTGCGATGCGTGCCGTTCATGGCCGCGCCGGTGACCTGGGTCACCGTGCCGTCCGGCGCCACGTCCGAGAGCCGCGCGATCCAGTTCGCGCGCGTCGCGTCAGCCGCCACCGTCAGGAGCGCGCGCGGAAAACCGAGGATCTCGAGGTCTTTCTCGAGCGGCGCACTGTCGTAGACGAGGCTGAAGGCATCCGTGCCGCGCTGGTCATGCGCGACGTCGCCCCACCACATGACCGGGCCGCCCGCTTCGACGCCGGTCGACGGAACGTAGCGCAACGCGTGCGTCGTCGCCGCCGGCGACTCGGCCGCAAGCGTGTGGTCAGGCTGCGGGTACAGCAGCTCGTCGCGGATCCGCGCGATCGGCCAGCCATCCTCGTAGCGCCAGCGCCCCGGCGCGTCGTCGAGATGCGGCCCGGGCGGATGCCAGTCGCGCACGAAAACGGCGAAGCGCGGCTCGTCGAGGATGCCCGTGTCCTCGCCCTTCAGGAACTGGTCGAACCAGCGCACCGCCTCGCGCCGCCATTCCATGCCGGGCCCGGGGTAGGGCTCGTTCGGCCAGGTGTGGTGCCACGCGCCGACGATCGCCTTCACCGGCGCGTTTTTCACGTGCTCGAGCATGCGCGGTACGCTGTCGCGGTAGCCGTCGTACCAGCCGCCGATGTGGAAGGTCGGGATGCGGATGTCGGCGTAGCGGTCGCGCACCGAGGCGCGGTCCCAGAAGGGGCCGTCGCGCTGCTGGTTCTTGTAGGTGAGCATCCAGGGCTCGGTGTCGAAGCGGTCCCGGAAACTGGCGTCGTCGACGACGTAGTCCGGCGCGGCCGGGCGCGCGTTGTCGAGGTCCATGCTCATCTCCCAGGAATCGAGGTGCATGATGCCGTCCATGTAGTGGACATCGTCCTGGAAGAGATCCTCGGTCGCGTCGATCGCGACGATCGCCTTGAGCGCGGGCACGTTGCGGGCCGCCATCTGGATCGAGTTGAACCCGCCCCAGGAGATGCCGAACATCCCGACGCTGCCATTCGACCAGGGCTGCTTCGACAGCCAGTCGATGACCGTCTCGCCGTCCCGCTGCTCGATCTCCGAGTACTCGTGCGGGATCAGCCGGCCTTCGCTGTTGCCGGTGCCGCGGATATCGACGGCGGCGACGACATAGCCACGCGCGACGAAGTAGGAGTAGGTCGCCCAGTTGCGGCGGCGGCCTTCGTGCTTGCGGTAGGGGAGGTACTCGAGCAGGACCGGATATTTCTCCCCGGCGCGGCCACCGGTGGGGTGATAGAGATCCACCGACAGCCGTACCCCGTCCGCCATTGAGATCGTCGCGGGCCGGATTTCCATGCCGTAGGTGTCAGTCGCGCTCGAGGTCATGCTGAACGTGACCATAAAAAGCATTATAAAGAGCCACTTAGGAGTCACTAAATGAGACTTCAAAAAACTAAACAAGTGTTGAGTCATGGGGGTTAGCCGCGATAAAATGTGTTGTATCCGGACCGGAGGCTAGCATGGCCGCAAATCTCGAACCCAGCGTCGAAGTCCGCCCGACCGGCTCCAAGCTCGACCTCATCCGGGCGACCGTTGCGGCCATTTCCCAGCACGGCCTGTCGGAGCTCACGTCCGCGAAGATCGCGAGCGCCGCCGGGCACACGGCGGCCTCGATCAACTTCCACTTCGGCAGCAAGGAAGCCTTGCTGCTCGCAACGCTGCGCGAGGTTTCGGAGGAATTCGCGAGTTCCATGGCGAGCGTCCTGGAGGAGGCGCGGGACGATGCCCTGCGCGCGCTGCTCGGCATCGTCGATGCGAGCCTCGGGCGCGGGCTGTCCGACTCGCACAGGATTGCCGTCTGGTATGCCTTCCTTTCCGAGAGCAAGGCGCGCGGAGACTACCAGCGCATCTGCGGCGAGCGCGACTCGGCCTGGAGCCGGATGGTCATGGACCTCTGCAAGCGGCTCATCGCCACGCGCGGCCACGCCTCGCCCTGGCCGGATGCCGAGGCCGTGGCCCAGGGCCTCATGGGACTGATCGACCAGCAGTGGCAGGGAATCCTGTTCGAGGGCGACGGCTTCGACCGCGAGGCCGCGCGCCGGCAGTGCCGCGCCTATCTCTGCAGCGTGTTCCCCTGGCTGGCCCCGCGCATCGAAGCGACGGCATCCGCACGCGCGCTGCAGCCGGAGCCGGGCATCGCCGCCGACCCCGCGATCAGGCTGACCCTGCCGGCCTGGGCTTACCACAGCGAGGAATTCCACGAGCTGGAGCGCGAGCAGATCTTCCTGTCGTCCTGGCAGGTCGCCTGCCACCAGAGCGAGCTGCCGGAAACCGGCGACTACGTCGCGTTCGAGCTCCTCGGCCGGCGCGGATTCGTCGTGCGCGGGGCCGACGGGGAGCTCCGCGCTTTCCACAACGTCTGCGCGCACCGGGCCCATGCGGTCGTGTCGGGTGATCGTGGGCGCTGCGCCAAGTTCCTCACCTGCCGGTACCACGGCTGGACCTACCACCTCGACGGCCGCAATCGCAGCGTGAGCGCCGCCGAAACCTTTCCGAAGTTCGACCGCTCGCAGTACGGCCTGAAGCCGATCGAGCTCGAGGTGTTCATGGGCTTCGTCTTCGTGCGGTTCCGGGGCGGCGAGCCCTCGGTCGCCGAGCGCATGGCGCCGCACGCCGCCGAACTCTCGCACTACCGGCTCGCCGACATGGTGCCCCTCGAGGAAACCTGGACGAACGAGGTGGCGATCGACTGGAAAAACGTCGTCGAGAACTACGTCGAGGACTACCACTTCCCGATCGGTCACCCGGGACTTTCCGCGCTCATGGAGCCTCAGTACGACCGCGCGAGTTTCCCCGGCGGCACGATGCGCCTCTCGCACCGCATGCGCGCCGTGCCGCTGAAGTCCTGGAGCGCGGAGCGCTACGCCAAGCTCCTGCCGGTCATCGAGCACCTGCCGGAAGACATGCGCCGGCGCTGGACCTACTTCGGGCTCTACCCGAACGTGTTCTTCGACATCTACCCGGAGTGGATGGACTTCTTCCACGTGATACCGCTCGGCGCAGGCCGCACGCTGATCCGCGCGCGCTCCTTCGGCTTCCCCGACGAGCGCCGCGAGATGAAGGCGGCGCGCTTCCTCTGCTCGCGGCTCAACGCGCGCGTGCAGGCCGAGGACGAAGCGCTCACC
The DNA here is from genome assembly GCA_035281265.1 of Steroidobacteraceae bacterium. Lineage (GTDB taxonomy): Bacteria > Pseudomonadota > Gammaproteobacteria > Steroidobacterales > Steroidobacteraceae > SCUD01. Next base: position 1,291 of record DATEEF010000156.1, on the reverse strand, counting down.
GAATCGGTGCAGCGCGGGCTCGCCTCGGGCGCCTACTCGCAGGGGATCCTGTCGTCGAAGGAGGTCGTCCTCGCGGGCTTCCAGGACTGGATCCGCGAGCGGCTGCCGGTTGCGCGATCGGTCAACATGCCAGCGAAGGGGACGATCGCGGAGCGGAACGCTACACTGCGCTGAGCCACCCGGCCCCTCGGCCGGCGGGGGAAGTTCATGGACCTGGTGGTTGGCGCCACGGGTTTCGTGGGCGGGCTGGTCGCCCGCCAGCTCAGCGCCCAAGGACGGCATGTCCGGGCGCTCGTGCGCGGCGGCGCAGGGCACGCCGGTGCATCGGCACTCGCCGCCGCCGGTGTCGCCGTCCTCGACGGCGATCTCACCGACTTTGCCTCGGTCGCGCGGGCCTGTGCCGGCTGCGGCACGGTCGTGTGCACGGCGACCGCGATGCCGAATGCGGGCGGCGACGCGCTTCGGCGCATCGACCATGAGGGCGTGCTCAACCTGATTGCCGCGGCAGAGGCTGCCGGCGTCGCGCGGTGCGTGTACATCTCGTATTCCCGGAATATCCGCACCGAATCTCCGCTGAGCCGCGCGAAGCGTGGCTGCGAAGCGCGGCTGGAGTCGGGCCGGATGGACTACGTGATCCTGCAGCCATCGTTCTTCATGGAGGTCTGGCTGGGACCGCATCTCGGGTTTGACGTCGCCGGCGGACACGTCCGCATCTACGGCGACGGCAAGGCCGCGGTGAGTTACGTCTCCGGCCGCGCCGTCGCGGCGTTCGCAACGTCGGCGGCGACGCGGCGCGGCGAACTGCGCGAGAAAGTCCAGGTGGGCGGCCCTGAACCGCTGTCGCAACTCGAAGCCGTGGCGCATTTCGAGCGCGCGCTCGGTCGCCGGATGACGCTGCACCATGTGCCCGTGTCCGCCCTCGAGGCCCAGCACCGATCCGGCGACCCGCTGCAGCAGGCGTTCGCCGCGCTGATGCTCGGGTACGCGCAGGGCGATGCCATCCCCGAGGCAAGCGATAACGCCGCGCGCTTTGGCGTCACGTTGACGTCACTGGCCGACTACGCAGCTGGGTTCGAGGTTCCGGGGCCGCGCGGAAATCCGTAGCGGGCGACTATCGCATTTCGGCGAGGTTGCTCCAGAAGTTCTTCAGGCTGTCGGTTCCGCCGAACAGCGTCGTGAAGTGCGTGGAATCCATGACCAGGATATCTCCGGCGCGGTTGCCCGCCGGCGGCATCCAGAGCAGGGCATTGAACTCGCTGTTGCCCGCCGCCGAGAACGGGTGCGGGCGGCC
>DATEEF010000155.1:0-6018 GCA_035281265.1 Steroidobacteraceae bacterium | reverse complement strand
CCTGCCGGAGATTGCCGAGACCGGCGACGCGCGCATCCTGCTGGTCGACGGCGAGCCGGTGCCGCACGCGCTCGCGCGCATGCCCGCCGCGGGCGACCACCGGGGCAACCTCGCCGCAGGCGCCCGCGCCGCCAGCCGGGCGCTGACGGACCGCGACCGCTGGCTCGCCTCGCGCATCGGTCCCGCGATGCGCGAGCGTGGCATGCTGTTCGTCGGCCTCGACGTCATCGGCGGTTTCGTCACCGAGATCAACGTCACGAGCCCGACCGGCATCCGCGAGATCGAGAAGATGCACGGGCATGACATCGGCGGCATGCTCATCGACGCCATCCTGGCGCGGCTCGACCGCCGCTGAGCCGGCATGCAGCCGCATCACCCGACCGTGGGATCGCGCGACAGGCTGACGGTCACGCTGTTCCTCGCTGCCCTCTTCCACATGATCGTGATCCTCGGGATCAGCTTCTCGCCGCCCGTGGCGGACTCCGGCGACATGCCGACGCTGGAGGTGCTGCTGGTCAACAACCCGCTGCCGGACGCGGCGCGGAACGACAGCGCGAACTACCTCGCCGAGCGCACCCAGCAAGGCAGCGGCAACTCGCCGGACGGCCGCACGCGTCAGCCTTTCGCGGGCGACGGAGCCGAATCGATCATGGGCGATCTCCTCGGCGGCACGGTCCAGCCTGCGCCGGAGGGGCGGCCCGGCGGCAAGGGGGAGTTGCTGACGGGGCGGGACGGCGCCCGGCGCTTCGTCGCCGCGAACGCAGAATCCGATGCCGCCACGCCGCTGCTGCCGCGCGAGATGATCGCCGGCTCGGCCTTCCCTTTTGCCGGCAGCGACGATGCGTCGGAGCTGCAGCTCAAGGGCGCGCCGCGGCGCGAGCTGGTCGTCACGCCGAACACGCGCGTGTCGGACGTCGCCGTGTACCTCGATGCCTGGAAGCGGCGCATCGAGCAGGTCGGCACGGTCAACTTCCCTAACGCGGCACGCCGAAGCCGCCTGACCGGCAGCCCGGTGATCGAGGTGGTGCTCGCCTCCGGCGGGGGCCTCGTGCGCGCGGCAGTCCTCCGTTCGAGCGGCCATGGCGAGCTGGACCGCGCCGCAATGGACATATTGAAGCTGGCGACGCCCTTCGAGCCGTTCCCGGCCGCGCTGGCGGCCCGGCACGACGTGCTGCGCTTCGCCTACGAATGGCAGTTCGTCGGCGGCCGCCTCGCGGGTTCCGCCGTGGAAGTGCCGGTGGAATAAAAAGGGGTCTGTCCCCTTTTTATGGCTTTGACCACCGCGGTCCCCGGGGCCGATACTAGACGCATGGGCACCGGCGCATATCTCCAGAACCAGCTGCTCGTGGCCATGCCCTCCCTCGCGGACCCGAACTTCTCGCACAGCGTGACGCTCGTGTGCGAGCACAATGAGCGCGGCGCACTCGGCCTCGTGATCAACCGGCCGCTCGAGATGCGCATGTCGGAAGTCCTCGACCAGCTCTCGCTCGAGACCGAGGACGCGCAGCTCAGGGGCATGCCCGTACTCGCCGGCGGCCCCGTCCAGCGCGATCGCGGCTTCGTGCTGCACCGTCCCGGCCCGCGCGGCTGGGAGTCCACGATGCGGGTCTCGGACGCGCTGCACGTGACGACCTCGCGGGACGTGCTCGCCGCCATGGCCAAGGGCGACGGCCCGCGACAGGCCGTGATAGCGCTCGGCTACGCAGGCTGGGAAGCCGGGCAGCTCGACGAAGAGCTCCTCCAGAATGCCTGGCTCACCGTGCCCTGCGACGACTCGCTGATCTTCGAGCTGCCGTTCGAGCAGCGCTGGCATGCAGCCGCGCGCCTGCTCGGCATCGAGCTGTCCCGCATCAGCACCCAGGCGGGGCGTGCCTAGGGCGCCCGACTCCCCCGCGCCGGCCGCGAGGACGGTGCTCTCTTTCGATTACGGACTCCGGCGCATCGGCGTCGCGGTGGGCAACACGCTGACGGGCACCGCGGATGCGCTCACGACAGTCGCAGCGAGCGACGGCGTCCCGGATTGGACTGCGATCGACCGCCTGGTAGCGGACTGGCGTCCGGCGGCCCTCGTCGCAGGCGTTCCCTATAATGAAGGCGGGGATGGGCGCCTTGCCGCGGCGGCCCTGCGGTTCGCCGGCGAGCTCGGCGAGCGGTACGGCATCGAGGTTCACCGGGTGGATGAAAGACTGACGTCGCGCGAGGCGGAGAACGGCTTACGGGAACTCCGCCGGAGCGGCGCAAAGGCGAGGCGCGTGCGGCGCGGAGATATCGACCGCGAGGCCGCGCGCCTTCTGCTGCTGCAATGGCTGCGCGGAACGGGCGGGTCTCCCGGCCCATGAGCTCCACCTTTTCCCAGCTCGACGCGGCCGGCCGGCTGCGGCATCTCGTCACGCTCGACGGCCTGCCGCGTCCGCTCATCGAGGAGCTGCTCGCGCGCGCGGAAGGATTCGCCGCCGGCGAGGCGCGCGGCGACGCGCTCGCCGGCGTTACGGTCGCGAACCTGTTCGGCGAGCCCTCGACGCGGACGCGCGCCTCCTTCGAACTGGCGGCGTTGCGCCTCGGCGGCTACGTCGTGAACCTCGACAACACGCTGTCTTCACGCGCCAAGGGCGAGACGCTGCTCGACACGGTCCACACGTTGCAGGCGCTGCGGGTCGGCGTATTCGTCGTGCGCGACGCCGTGAGCGGCGTGCAGGAGGGCGTGGCACGTGCTGTCGACGGCGAGGCCGCCGTCGTGTCGGCCGGCGAGTCGCATCTGTCGCACCCGACGCAGGGCCTGCTCGATGCGCTGACCCTGAAGCAATGCAAGGGCAATTTCGGCGCGCTTTCGATCGCGATCGTCGGCGACATCGCGCGCTCGCGCGTCGCGCGTTCCGCCCACCGCGCCCTGGCGACGCTCGGCGTTCCCGACATCCGCATCGTGGCGCCGCGCGCGATGATGCCGGAGGCATCGGAGTTCGAGGGCTGCCGGCGCTTCGAGTCGCTCGAGGAAGGCATCGCGGGCGTCGACGCCGTGATGATGCTGCGCATCCAGCACGAGCGCGCCGGCGGCGGCCCGGTGGACCTGCCGGCCTACCACCGCGACTTCGGCCTCACGGCGGCGCGCCTCGCCGCAGCGGCCCCGCGCGCGATCGTGATGCACCCCGGGCCCATGAATCGCGGCGTCGAGATCGACTCGGACGTCGCCGACGGGCCGCAGTCCGTGATCCGGCGGCAGGTCGCCAACGGACTCGCCGTGCGCATGGCGGTGCTCGAGCACCTCGCCGGGTCGCGCCGGGCGCGGGCGCCGTGAGCGCGAGCCGAGCGCACCGCGGCACCATCTTCCTCGAGGATGCCGTCGCCCTCGAGCATCGCGCCTTCCACGGCGGCCAGTACATCCTGCGGCTCGCCGCCCCGCGCTGCGCGGCCACCGCGACGCCCGGCAGCTTCGTCCACCTGGCCTGCGGCCCCGACCTGCCGATGCGCAGGCCCCTCTCCATCATGCGGGCGAACGCCGCCGAGGGCTGGATCGAGCTGCTCTACAAGGTCGTCGGCCACGGGCTCGCCGAGCTCGCGCTCCGGCAGCCCGGGGAAACGCTCTCCTGCCTCGGCCCGATCGGGCGCGGATTCACCGCGCACCCCGGCCGCCCGCGCCTGCTGCTCGTCGGCGGAGGCGTCGGCATCCCGCCGATGGTCTTCTTCGCCGAGGCGCTTGCAGCGCAGGGCGGTGCCTACCGGCCGCTCGTGCTGATGGGCTCGGAGCTGCCCTTCCCCTTCGAGCTCGCTTCTTCAAAACTGCCGGCACCGGGTTTGCCCGCGGCCGCGACCGCGGCGATGCCGCTCCTCGAATCCCTCGGCGTGCCGTCGCGGCTCGCGAGCCTCTCCGGCTTCGACGGCTGTCACCGCGGCTATGTCACCGAGCTTGCCGACGCCTGGGTCGCGTCGCTGACAGCCGCCGAGCGGGACGAAGTCGAGGTCTTCGCCTGCGGCCCGCACGGCATGCTCGTCGCGGTCGCCGCGCTCGCGCGCCGGCACGGCCTGCCCTGCCAGGTGTCGCTGGAGGAAAACATGGCCTGCGGCGTCGGCGGCTGCGCCGGCTGCACGGTCCTCGTCCAGACTCCCGACGGCCCAGCCATGAAACGCGTCTGCGTCGATGGGCCCGTCTTCGACGCCGAAACCGTCTTCAACGCCGCGTAATCACGCACAGGACACGTGTCGGGACCCCTCCGCTCGCGCGGCCGGAAAGAACGCGCTCGCCTCGGGGTCCCGACGCCTGTCTCGCGCGTGCCTTGGCGGCGCGGATAGGATTCGGCGGCGATTGCGGGACCGCCGCGCGGGCGAGCCGTTGCGGGACCCCGGAGCGAGCGAGTGTCCGTTCTTCCGAGCGAGCGAAGGGGGTCCCGCCGGCGAAGTCCGTGCGGCGGAACAAGAATCTAGCCGAAGTTGATCCGCGCCTCGAGGTTGGTGCGCGAGTCCGCGTTCGTCAGCGCCTCCTCCATGTCGATCCTGCCCTCCTTGTAGAGCTGCAGGAGCGCCGAGTCGAAGTTCTGGATGCCGCGCTCGTTGGACGCCAGCATCGCCTCCTTCACGGCGATGACGTCGCCCTTCTTGATCAGGTCCTGGATGTGCGGCGTGTTGAGCATCACCTCGACCGCGGCGACGCGCTTGCTGTTCTTGCCGCGCACGAGGCGCTGCGACACGATCGCGCGCAGGTACTGCGACAGGTCCAGGAAGATCTGCGCGTGCTGGTCGCGCGGGAACAGGTTGATGATGCGGTCCAGCGTCTCCGCGCAGTTGTTCGCGTGCAGCGTCGCGATCGCGAGGTGGCCGGTGCCGGCGAGCGCGATGGCGGACTCCATGGTCTCGCGGTCGCGGATCTCGCCGATCAGGATCACGTCCGGGGCGGCGCGCATGGCGGCACGCAGCGCCCTGCTGAACGAGCGCGTGTCCAGCCCGACTTCGCGCTGGTTGACGATCGCCTTGCGGTTCTGGTGCAGGAACTCGACCGGGTCCTCGATCGTGAGGATGTGGTCCGAGCAGTTCTCGTTGCGGTGGTTGATCATCGCCGCGAGGGTCGTCGACTTGCCGGAGCCGGTGGCGCCGACCATGAGCACGAGCCCGCGCTTCAGCATGGCGAGGTCGCGCAGCGTGTCGGGGAGGTTCAGCTGCTCGAGCTTCGGCGTGTCCACGCTGATATAGCGCAGCACCATCGCCGGGTAGCCGCGCTGGTAGAAGACCGCCGCGCGGAAGCGGCCGACGCCCGGCTCGGAGATGGCGAAGTCGATCTCCAGCTCGTTCTGGAAATGCTCGAGCTGCTCTGCGCTCATGAGGCCGTAGGCGATGTCGCGCACGGACTCGGCGTTCAGGATCTGCTTGTTGATCGGGTAAATCAGGCCCTCGATCTTGATCTTGACCGGCGAATTCGAGGTGAAGAAGAGGTCCGACGCCTTCCTCTCCGCCATCAGCTTCAGGAGCGGCTTGATGCTGAACCGGCCGTCCTCGGCCTCGACCGCCTCGGGCTCCGCGCCGCCGGGCTTAGTAGACTTTGCCGTCGTTGGACTCATCGACGATCCTCAGCGTGCTGCTGGCCTCCGCCTGCAGGCGGTCCTCGCGCTTGCTCTCGAGCTTGATGCGCAGGCGCAGCTCGTTCTTCGAGTCCGCGTTCCTGAGCCCTTCCTCGTAGGAGATGACGCCCGCCTCGTAGAGATCGAACAGCGCCTGGTCGAACGTCTTCATGCCCAGGCGGTTCGAGCGCGCCATCACTTCCTTGATCTTCGAAACCTCGCCGCGGAAGATCAGGTCCGCGACCAGCGGCGTGCCGATCAGGATCTCCATCGCGGCGATGCGGCCCTCGGTCTTCTCGCGCGGCACGAGCCGCTGCGAGATCATCGAGCGGATGTTCAGCGACAGGTCCATGAGGAGCTGCTCGCGCTTCTCCTCCGGGAAGAAGTTGATGATGCGGTCGAGCGCCTGGTTGGAGCTGTTGGCGTGCAGCGTCGCCAGCACGAGGTGGCCCGTCTCGGCGAACTGGATGCCGTA
>DATEEF010000154.1:0-8741 GCA_035281265.1 Steroidobacteraceae bacterium | reverse complement strand
CGACGAACGGCCGCAAGTACCTGGTGAGCCACCTCGAAGGGATGGCTGACCAGACCGCGGCCTACTATCTCAGCGTCGTGGAGTAGCGATCAACGGAGGGGTCAGACCCCTTCATATTCGCGGAGGGGTCTGACCCCTCCGTCAGGTGATCGGGTCGCCGCTCAGGACGATCTCGACGCGCCGGTTACGCGCCCGGCCCTGGCTCGTGGAATTGTCGGCGACCGGCTGGTCCGGGCCGAGGCCGACGACGGAAATCCGGTCCGTCTCCACGCCCTGCTGCACCAGGTAGTCCCGCACGGAGTTCGCGCGCCCGAGCGAGAGCGCCCGGTTCGTCGCCTCGCTGCCGGTGTTGTCCGTGTGGCCCTCGATCCGGAACCGCAACGAGGGATAGATGCCGACGATGCCCGCGAACCGCGCGAGCGCGACTTTCGCATCCGCGTTAAGCGTCGCTGCGCCGACGGCAAACTGCACGCCCGCGATCTCGGCGACGATGCCGCGCGAGGATTCGCGCGTCGGCAGCACGCGGTTCAGGCGCGCGACGAGATCAGCCCGTGCCGCCTGGGTCGCCTGCATCGAGGCTTCCTCCGCCGCCGCGGCCTCGCGGAGCTTGGCGGCTTCCGCGGCCGCCGCGGCTTCCATCGCCGCCTTTTTCTCCGCTTCCGCGCGCGCGGCCTGGGCCGCCGCTTCCTTCTGCTCGGACGCCAGCCCGAGCACCGCCCGGCGACGCGCGTCCTCCGCGACCTGGACGGCATTCCGGGCAAGCTGCGGTGCGGTGCTGCGCACCGCGTGCTTCTTGTCCACGGCGGCGGCCTCTGCCTGCTGCAGGAGCTGCTGGGCGCGCTCGTATTCCGGCCGCGCCAGGCGGTCCGCATCCGCGCCCTCTGCGATCGCAAAGGCATAGCGCGCCTGCCGCAGCTCGGGCACGTCGTCGCCCTCCTTGGCCGGCGGCTGCGGCGACAGCTTCGAATAGTCGATGCGCTCCTTGAGCCCCGTGATGATGAACGCCTCCCCGCGTACCTTCTTGCCGAGGTTCTGCAGGACGATCGCGCGGCTCGGCGCGCTGACCGCGAAATGCGGCTCCGCGCTCACGATCAGCGCGAAACGCGACAGCGGCGTCGTCGCTTCCAGGTCGCCGTCGCCGCCTTTGTCCACGGCGATCGAGCCGATGTTGCTGGCCTGGCCATCGGAGGCGACGGCCCACACCACGTACGTCGAGAACGGACCGAGGCTCGCGGGATCGGGCAGCTTGTCGACCTCGACATCCACGCGCGCGCGGCCGTCCTGGAATTCGACTTCCGCCTCGCCCTCCGCGCCCAGCGCGATGGCCGTGCCGCGGAATTCCAGCGACGACTCGGGTCCCTCGCGATAGCTGAAGCCGTCGAGCCGGCCCGCGATCTCGTCGCTGAGCACGGAGACGTCACGCTCCACTTGCTGCGCCATGGCCATGGGCAGCGCGAGCGTCATTGCGGCGACGCTCAAGCCGGTGAGATTTGTCATTTTCATGCGAAAAGCATACCGCAAGGCCCCGTCGCTAGCGCCGGCCGGGGCTTTTGTGTAGGAATGCCAAACACGCGACCGTAGGATTTCACGCGGCCCCCGATGCCCCAGCTCATCGCGAACATCGTCCGGTGGATCGTCCGCAAGCTCGGGCTGTTGCTCGCCATCGTCGCGATCCTCGTTGCCGCATCGGTGGTTACGGATCAGTGGCGCGAGCACCGCAAGCTCCAGGAGTCGCTCGGCCAGCAGTCGACGACGCTGCAGGCCGCCTACCAGCAGCAGCTGGAATCCATCGACGCCGGCATCCACGACCTCCAGTCGCAGTCGCAGGCGTCGCGCGGGCAGTACCTGATCCTCGCCAGGCAGGCGCAGAAGGCGCGGCGCGCCGCGCGCGAGGCGCGCGCGCGGCTCGACGTCCTCGAGCGCGACTACTGGTGGTGGGATCCGTACCTCAGCCCGGCCAAGACCGTGGAGCTGCAGAAAGCCCGCGCGACGTATCTCGCTCTCGAACGGACCGCGCGCGCCGCTGAGACGACGCGCGCGCGCAGCTCCGCGGCGGTCGCGGCAATCCGCCGGCAGGTCGAATCGCTCGAAGCCGAGCGCGCCGGGGTGGTGGCGCAGATCGACGACTTCGAGCGCGTGCTGGAAACGCAGCGTGCGGAGGCCAAGCGCCACCCGCGCGAGCGCCTGATCGCGGCCGCCGAGGGCAAGTTGCCACTCGCGCTCGCGATCCTTGCCGGCATCCTTATCCTGCCTGCCATCATCAAGACCGTTCTTTATTTCGGGGTTGCGCCGCTCGCAGGCCAGCTGGCGCCCGTGCGCATCCTGCCGATGGCCGCCCCGCCGCCCTTTCCGCGGCCCGCGCGTTCCGAGGTTTCCGCAGCGCTCGAGATCGCGCCCGGCGAGGAGCTGCTCGTGCAGCCGGGATTCCTGCAGAGCAGCAGCCAGCCCGCGATCAAGCGCACGCGCTGGTTCCTCAACCCGCGCCTGCCGATCGCAAGCCTCGCCTCCGGCATGTTCGCGCTCACGAGCGTGAAGCCCGAGGGCGAGCGCACGACCCGTGCGGTCGTCTCTTCGCAGCGGGATCCGTTTTCGGAGATCGCCGTGATCGGGATTCCGGCGGGCGCGGCGATGGTCATCCAGCCGCGCGCGCTCGCCGCCGTCGTGAAGCCCGCGGACCGTCCGACGCAGATCACGCGGCACTGGCGGCTCGGGAGCCTGCACGCCTGGATCACGCTGCAGCTGCGCTACCTCGTGTTCCACGGGCCTTGCCGGCTGCTGCTGAAAGGCTGCCGCGGCGTGCGCGCCGAGGCGCCGCAGCCCGACCAGCCGCGCCTGATCAACCAGGCGGCGACGCTCGGCTTCAGCGCGAACCTCGACTACCGGACGATCCGCTGCGAAACCTTCGTGCCGTACCTGCGCGGGCAGGAGGAGCTCTTCAACGACCTCTTCGCCGGCGGGCCGGGCTGGTTCATCTACGAAGAGCTGCCCGCGCGCGAGGGCCGCAGCGGCCTCACTGGCCGGGGACTCGAAGGCTTGATGGACGCCTTCCTCAAAGCCTTCGGCATTTGAAGGGGACGCACCCCTTCAATATGAAGGGGTCTGACCCCTTCATATTCGTGGAGGGGTCTGACCCCTTCAATTAGTCGAGGAGAAGCCGGGGCTCAGGCGCGAGAGGTGATCCGCGACGGCCGAGCGCTCGGCCTCCGACAGCGCGCCGATGCGCTTGACGTGCGCATCGTCCATGCCCGGCCGCTGGCCGGAAGCGGTCTCGTTGAGCTGCCGCAGCAGGTACGCGTAATGCTGGCCCGCGAGCCGCGGCCGCAGCGTGCGCAAGTCGCCCTCGGCCAGGCGGCCGTGGCACTCGGCGCATTCGCGGTAATAGACGATCTGGCCCTCTTTCAGCGCCTGGCCGTCACCCATGCCGCCCTTGGGCGGCGGCGGCCGCTGCAGGCTTTCCGCGTAGGCGGCGACGTCCAGGATGTCCTGCGGGCTCGACAGCTCATGCGACTTGGCTGCGCTCTGCATCTTCGCGTGCCAGCGCCGGTCGTGGCGGAAGTCGACGAGCTGTTTGACGACCACCGACACGTGCTGGCCGGCGATGACCGGAATCGTGCCGTCCGCGCTCCCGCTGCCGTTGGCCTGGTGGCACTGCGCACAAGCCGCAAAGAGCGTCTTGCCGTGCGCGAGGTCCGGGTCCAGCGCGACGGCGGCGCGAAACTCGTCGATCGCGGCCTGGGTGCGCCCTTCGTATGAATGCGAATCGACCTCGATCGTGCGGCCCGCAAGCGCCAGCAGCGCCGCCCCCGCAGCGATCCCGAAGCCGGCAACCTGCCGCCCGTTCATGCCGCGAGTTTACGCCGAATCCGCCAAAGGACCGAAGGGGACGCACCCCTTCATATTCGTGAAGGGGTGCGTCCCCTTCGATAAGTTGCTGATTAGAGGAGCAGCAGCGAGGCGAGGCCGAGGAAGATCAGGAACCCCATGCTGTCGGTGATGCCGGTCAGCAGGATGCTGCTGCCCATCACCGGATCGCGCCCCATCCGCTCGAGGATGAGCGGCACCACCACCCCCGCCGTCGCGGCGACCAGCATGTTGAGCAGCATCGCGAGCCCCATGACCGCCGCCAGCGGCGGCGAGCCGTACAGCAGCAGCGTGATCACGCCCATCAGCAGTCCCCACACCACCCCGTTCATCGCGCTGATCGACAACTCCTTGCGCAGCAGATACAAGCGGTTGCTCTCGTTCAACTGCGACAGCGTCAGGCCGCGAATCACCAGCGCCACGGTCTGGTTCCCCGTGTTCCCGCCGATGCTCGCGACGATCGGCATCAGCGCCGCGAGCGCGGCGAGCTTCTCGATCGACCCCTCGAACACGCCGATCACGCGCGAAGCCACGAAGGCCGTGATCAGGTTGAGCCCGAGCCAGACCCAGCGCTGGCGCCCGCTCTGCCACACCGGCCCGAAGAGGTCGACGTCCTCCTCCTCGAGGCCCACCTGGCCGAGGGACTGCTTGAAGGTGTCCTCGCTCAGGCGCTCGACGACCTTGTCCACCGTCACCCAGCCCACCAAGTGCCGGTGCAGGTTCACGACCGGCGCCGCAATCAGGTCGTAGCGCTCGAACGCCTGCGCTGCCTCGTCCGCCTTGTCCGAGGTCGAGAAGAACACCGGATCGGCATCCATGACCTCGACCACTCGCCGGTTCGCGTCGCCGACCACGAGCCGCGCGATCGGCAGCACGCCCTTCAACACGTTGTCCCGGTCCACGACGAACACCGACGTCAGCTGCTCCGGCAACTCGCGACGGCCGCGCAGCACCCCGACCGCCTGCTCCAGCGTGAGGTCGTCCCAGACCGTCACCGCGTCCGTCTCCATCAGCGCACCGACACTGTCCTCGGGGAAAGACAGCGCGGTCTGCACTTCCTGGCGGTCGCCCGCCTCCAGGCGCGCCATGATCACCGCGGCGCGATCCGCCGGCAGGTTCTCGACGAGGTCCGCGAAGTCCGTGCCGGGCAGCTGTTTCGACAGCTCGACCAGCTCGTCATCGCCCAGGAGCTGGATCAACGGCTCCTGCACCGACTCCGCCAGCTCGAGCAGGATCGCGCCGCGCCGGTCGCGGTGGATCAGCCGCCAGGCCTCGTCGCGCTGCTCGGCCGGAAGGCTCTCGAGCACGAACGCCGTGTCGGCCGGGTGCAGGCGGTTCAGCCGGGTTTCGAGCTCGACCGCCTGCTGGCGCGCGACCAGCGCCTGCGCCAGCTCGACATTCCCCGTGTGCTCGCGCGAGACGAGCTGGCTGACGACCTCCTGGCGCTCCATGAGCGCCTGGATCTCGCGCAGCGTCGCCTCGAGCGACGTGTGGTGTTCAACCTCGGTTTGCACGGGGCGCGAGCTTGCGCAGTCGGGAATCGGGCGTCAACAAGTCCAGAGGCCCATGGCTCACGCCCCGAGCCTGTCGTTCCGTAGGCTCACCCGCATGGACGAAGCCCTTCCCACCTCCGGTCCGATCCAGGCCGCGGTTTATCCCGCCATCAGCTACGACGAGTTCGGCCGGCTGCTGCGCAAATTCGGCTATCCGGCCCAGCCCGCGCTCGACCAGGGCCGTTTCGGCTTTCGCACGCTCACCGAGCCGCGCTTCAGCGCCTGGATGCAGACGCCCTTCCGCCACGGACGCCACGACGAGTTCGCCTCCGTGTTCCTGTTCGGGCATGTCACGGTCCCGACGCTCATCGCGCCGGCCGCCGTGCGGGCCCTGCAGTGGGAGCTGATGTTCGCGCACGTGACGCTCCGGCACGCCAGTCGCCTCGTTGCCACGCACACGCTCGTCGTGCACGGCGGCGTGACGGAGCACTACATCCGCGAGCAACTCGGGTACTGGGTCGGCGATCTCGAGCGGATCCGCAACGAGGTCCGCTCGCAGACGCGCCGGGCGACGGGCTCGCAGCTGCACTAGGCGCGGCCCGGTGCCGCGCCCGTCGTCCTAGCGCGAGCGCACGACCAGCGTCCCCGCCAGCTTGTCGTGCCAGCCCTGCTTCCTCGCATCGAAGCCGACCCAGAGGATGCCGAGCATGAGCGGGATGATCGATACGTAGTATCCGAGGTAGCGGATGACGAGCTGGCCGGTCGACGGCTTGCCGAGCGTCGTCGCGTCCACGATCTTCGCGCTGATCGCCATCTTGCCGGGTGTCGCCTGGCGGTAGACCCAGAAGAGAATCACGGCGATCGCGGGCAGGATCCAGTTGAGGAGCAGGTCCGCCGGCCCGGCGATGATCCGGCCCGGGGTCGTCCAGTATGCGCCCCCGTAAATGTACGTGAGCAGCGGCGCCACGATGACCATCGCCAGAATCGTGTCGATGATGGCCGCGCCGACGCGCGCCCAGAAGCCGACGTATTCGGGTTGTGCTTCGTTCATTTCGCCCCCCTTCCGGGCACAAGATACACGCCAAACGCCAGAGGTGGGGTCCGACCCCGTTATGTCCCACGAAACCCGCCCGCCGAGCGCGGCTGCTAGCATGGGCGCGAGATGAGCAACGACCTGTACTTCGCGATTGCGGTCCTTCTTTGCGGTGTCGTCGCCAGCCGCTTCATTGCGGAGAACGCATTGAAGCTATTGACGACTGAAAAGAAAGCAGAGCTCCTCGACGCGTTTTCGACCCAGCGAAAGTTCGGCCTCCTGATCGTCGTTGCGCTCATCGTCATCACGCTGCGGCGTCCTTTCGCGATGGCGATGGCATTGTCCGCGTACTTCGTCGTGAGCCAGATCTGGGCGTACACGCAAATACGCAAGCTGCAGCTTCCGGCCAGCTACGTGAAACGTTTCTTCATGGCGGCGGCCGTACTGTGCGCCGCGATCGCGGCGTTCGTTACCTTGCAGTTCTGGCTGAGATGACCGGACGGACGACCGTAAGTATAGAATGGCGCCCGTGAAGCGGTTCCTGCTCATCGCCGTCGCCGCGGTCGTCCTGGTGCTCGCCGCCTGGACGCTCTTCACGCTCAACTGGTCGTACTCCGAGGGCGAGCGCGCCGGCTACGTCCAGAAGCTCTCGCAGCGCGGCTGGATCTGCAAGACCTGGGAAGGCGAGATGGCGATGGTGACGATGCCGGGCACCGTCGCCGAGAAGTTCTTCTTCACCGTGCCCGACGATGCGGTCGCGCACAAGATCAACGCGACCGTCGGCACGCGGGTCGTGCTCCACTACCAGCAGCACAAGTGGATTCCGTTCTCGTGCTTTGCGGAGACGGAGTATTTCGTGACGGACGTGCGGGCGTCGGCCGCGCCGTAACCTCCGCGGCGGCTAGAGACGGGATCGCTGCGCGTACGTGGCGTCGAACTGCGCCGCGAGGCGCGGGTTCGAGTCGCGCACCTGGTCGACGACGGCCTTGGCCCAGTCGAAATACTGGCGCTTGCGGAAGAGCGGCCAATTCGTCGGCGGGCTGGACAGGATGTCCCGCAGGTTGCACAGCTTGTCCGCGATCTTGAGCTGTTGGGCATCCTTGCTCACGGATGCGGCGCAGTCGAGTTGTATGCGCTTGCGCTCGGCCTTCGACAGGTTCCTGTCGTCGGTCACTTCGGCCACGAGGGCGGCAATGCGGGCGCCGAATGCCGCGCGCAGCTCGGCGTGGGTCGTGTCCGTGTCCTCGATCGTGTCATGCAGGAGCGCGGCGGCGAGAAGCTCGACATCGGTCACGCCGCCTTCATCGCACAGCGCGCTGGCGACGGCGAACGGATGGTTGATGTAGGGGGACTCGCCTGCGCCCTTGAGGCGCTGGTCGCGGTGACGAACCGCCGCGAAAGCGGCGGCCCTCAGGATCAAGCTGTTCGATTCGGAGATGGGATGCTCCTCAGCCGCCAAACTTCGCGATGTCGCCGGGCTTCCTCAGCATCTTATCGACTTCCCCGAGGTGCTGCTCCTCCTGCATGATCATCTCGCGCGCGTATTCCTCGATCTGCACGTGCTTGCCTTCGACCTGCCCGAGCAGCGCGTAGTAATGCGCGAGCGCCTCGCGCTCGTGCGCCATGGACTCGCGCAGGATGTCGCCGATGTCGTGCTTGTGTGTCTCGAGCAGCGGCCCGATGCCCAGTGAGGGGTGCTCGCCGAGCTGCGTGATCAGCTCGCCGGCAGCCGTCGCATGCGTCAGCGACTCGGTCGCCTGGCCGCGCAGCCAGCTCACGATCGGGATGCGGTTGTAGCCGTAGGTCATCAGCGAGTAGTGCGTGTAGCGCACGGTGCCCGCCAGCTCGTATTCCATGATCTTGTTGAGCGTGGCGGCGACGGCCTTGACGTCGATTTTCATGGTGCTAGTCCTCCGTATTCTCGTCTTCGTCCGGATCCTCGTAACCGAAGGGATCCGTCACGGACGGCTTGGTCGGCAGCGGCATGCGCGGCAGGGGCTCGTCGCGTTCGGCCGCCTTGTACAGGAAGGACGCCAGGATCACGGCGGCCTGCTTCAGGTCCTCGATCCTCAGGTGGTCGTAGCTGTCGATGCTGGAATGGTGAACCCGCGCGCTGTAGTCGAGCGGGTCCTGGATGAACTGGAATGCGGGAATACCGACTTCCTGCATCAGCTCGTGGTCGGTGTCGACCGTGCGCTGCGCGGAAATCGTCGCGGCTCCCATGCTCTCGAACGGCTCGAACCATTCCTTGAAGATCGGCACGACCGCGGGATTGCCTTCGGCATAGATGCCGCGGATCTTCCCGGAGCCGTTGTCCACGTTGAAATACGCCGCCAGGTCGTAATAGCCGGGGC
>DATEEF010000153.1:0-6443 GCA_035281265.1 Steroidobacteraceae bacterium | reverse complement strand
TCCTGGGGCGCTGGCGCAACGCCGAACGGCATCGCATCGCCGGCAAGGATCTCCAGATCGACCTCTGGTACGCCGAAGGCCGCTGGGTCGCGCTTGAGGCGCTCGCCGCCGGCGGGCGCGTGCTGCGCTACGAGCTCGCCGGCGAGAAGGCGTCATGACTTTGCGGCGCGCGACCCTGCTCGCACTGCTGCTCTCGGCGCTGAACCTCGCCGGATGCCGCGACGACCACCCGCCGATCGCGCTCGCCGAGGACGTCGATCTCGAGCGTTTCATGGGCGACTGGTACGTCATCGCCAACATCCCGACGCGCCTCGAGCGCGAGGCCTGGGGCGCGGTCGAGTCATATCGTCTCGAGCCGGACGGAACGATCGCCACGACGTTCACGTTCCGCAAAGGCGGGTTCGACGGCGAGCGCAAGCAGTACAACCCGCGCGGCTTCGTTCGGCCGGGCACCGGCAACGCGGTCTGGGGCATGCGGTTTGTCTGGCCGGTCAAGGCCGACTACCGCATCGCCTGGCTTGCGCCCGACTACTCGCAGGTGGTCATCGGCCGCGAGGCGCGCGACTACGTCTGGATCATGGCGCGCGAGCCGTCGATCCCCGAGGCGGACTACGAGCGACTCGTCGAGTTCGTCGCGCAGCAGGGTTACGACGCCTCGAAGATCCAGAGGGTGCCGCAGCGCCGGCAAGGCGGCGTATGAACGCGCGCCTGGTCTCCTCCTTGCGGCGATGGTTCGACGCCGGAACGCACGCGGAGGCGGACGGCGGAAGCGGCGTCGACTGGCCGCGCGTGCTGCCATTCCTGCTGGTCCACGCCGGCTGCCTCGGCGTCGCGTGGACCGGTGCGAGCGGCATCGCGATCGCGACCGCCATCGCGCTGTTCTGGCTGCGGATGTTCGCCATCACGGCCTTCTACCATCGCTACTTTTCGCACCGCGCGTTCCGCACCTCGCGGGCGGCGCAGTTCGTGTTTGCATTGCTCGGGGCCACGGCCGTGCAGCGTGGGCCGCTGTGGTGGGCGGCGCACCACCGCCAGCACCACGCACAGGCCGACGGGCTCGCGGATCCCCATTCGCCCAAGGTGCACGGCTTTCTCTGGAGCCACGTCAAGTGGTTCCTCGCGCGCGAGAATTTCGCGACGCGCGAGAAGCTCGTCCGCGATCTCGCCCGCTTCCCGGAGCTGCGCTGGCTGGACCGCTGGGACGCGGCGGTGCCGGCCGCCCTGGCGCTCGCGTTGCTCGGCGTCGGCGCCTGGCTCGAGCGTGCAGCGCCAGCGCTCGGCACCGGGCCCTGGCAGATGCTGGTCTGGGGCTTCTGCATCTCGACCGTGGCGCTGTGGCACGCGACCTTCACCATCAACTCGCTCGCCCACCGCTTCGGCTCGCGCCGCTACGCCACGCGCGACGAGTCGCGCAACAACGGCTGGCTCGCGTTGCTGACACTGGGCGAGGGCTGGCACAACAACCACCACCGCTATCCTGCCGCGGCCCGGCAGGGGTTCTACTGGTGGGAGATCGACATCAGCTACCTCGCGCTGAAGGTCCTCTCCGCCCTCGGCATCGTCTGGGGCCTGCGCCCCGTGCCGGCCGCGATCCGGGATTCGCACCGCGCGCCCGGACAGGGAGCCCCGCGATGAGGGTCGCGGTCATCGGCAGCGGCATCGCAGGCAACGTCGTCGCACGCCGCCTGTATCACGAGCATGACGTCACGGTGTTCGAGGCGGGATCGCACGCGGGCGGCCACAGCGACACGCACGACGTCGAGGTGGGCGGCCGCCGCGTCTCCGTCGATACCGGCTTCATCGTCTACAACGAGCGCACCTATCCGCGGTTCACGGCGCTGCTGGCAGAGCTCGGCGTCGCGACGCAGGAAAGCAGCATGAGCTTCTCGGTGCGCGACGAGGCGGCCGGGCTCGAGTACAACGGAACGTCGGTCACCGCGCTGTTCGCGCAGCGCCGGAACCTGGTGCGGCCGGCCTTCCTCGGCATGGTTCGCGACATCCTGCGCTTCAATCGCGAGGCACCCGCGCTGCTGGATGGCCCCGGGGACGAGCTGACGCTCGCCGAGCTGCTCGATCGCGGGCGTTACGGGCGTGCGTTCCGCGAACACTACATCGTGCCCATGGGTGCGGCCATCTGGTCGACGAGCCCTGCCGCGATGCTGGGTTTCCCGGCGCGCTTCTTCGTGCGTTTCCTGCACAACCACGGGATGCTCACGGTGGACCAGCGCCCGGTCTGGCGCACGATTCGCGGCGGGTCGCGCCAGTACGTCGACCGGCTCATTGCGCCCTTCCGCCGGCGCGTGCGGCTCGATACGCCGGTCCAGTGGGTTCGCCGCCGACGCCAGTTCGCGATCGTCAAGCCGCGTGGCCACGATGCCGAGCACTTCGACGCGGTGTTCTTCGCCTGCCACAGCGACCAGGCGCTCGCCCTCCTGGCGGACGCCGACGCGGCGGAACGCGAGGTGCTTTCGGCGATCCCCTACCAGCGCAACGAGGCTGTGCTGCACACCGACCCGCGGCTTCTGCCGCGCCGCAAGCTGGCGCGTGCTGCCTGGAACTACCACGTCGCTGTCCAGGACGGCCCGGTCGCCGTGACCTACGACATGAACGTCCTGCAGCGGCTCGTGACGCCGGAGCCGTTGCTGGTGACCTTGAACCGCAGCGACGCGATCGACCCGGCGCGCATCCTGAAGCGGATCACCTACCACCATCCGCTGTTCACGCCGGCGTCGGTCACGGCGCAGGCCAGACAGCGCGAGCTCAACGGCGTGAACCGCACCTACTACTGCGGTGCGTGGTGGCGCAACGGCTTCCACGAGGACGGCGTCGTGAGCGCCGAGGCGGCGGTCATCCACTTCGAGCGGGATCATGCAAAGCGCGCTCTATTCCGGTCGGCTTAGCCACCGCCGGTTCCTGCCCGTCCCGCACGCGTTCCGTTATCGCGTGACGCTGTGCTGGCTTGACCTCGCCGAGCTGGATGCCGTGTTTCGTGGCCGCTGGCTGTGGTCGACGCGCCGTCCCGCGCTCGCGTGGCTGCGCCGCGCCGACTATGCCGGCGACCCGCGCCTGGAGATCGATCAGGCCGTCCGCGGGCTCGTGGAGCAGCGGACCGGCGAACGGCCCGCAGGGCCGATACGGCTGCTCACGCAGCTTCGAAGCTTCGGCTTCTGTTTCAACCCCGTGAGCTTCTACTACTGCTACGACGCCGCCGGCAGCCGCGTCGAGACGATCGTCGCCGAGATCACGAACACGCCGTGGAACGAGCGCCATGCCTACGTGCTGCGCCGCTCCGGCGATGCGGATGCCAGGGCATTGCGGTTCCGGCTCGCCAAGTCGTTCCACGTCTCGCCCTTCATGCCGATGGACCTGGAATACGACTGGCGGTTCGCGGAACCCGGCGAGGCGATCTCGGTGAGGATGGAGAACCGGCGCGAGGGGCGGCTCCTGTTCGACGCATCGCTGATGCTGCGCCGACGGGAGATCACGGGCGCGAGCCTCGCGGCGGCACTGGCACGCCAGCCGTTCGCTGCCCTGCAGGTGCTGGGCCGGATCTACTGGCAGGCACTGCGGCTGCGGCTCAAGCGCGTCCCCTTTCATCCCCACCCGGGCGCGCAGGCCAAGGAGAAAGTGGCGTGAACGACACGACCCTCGTCGAACTGTCGCGGGCCGCGACGCGTGCGCGACCGCCAGCCCCGCTCGCGCGGGGCGTGGTGATGTCGCAGCTCGAGCGGCTCTCCGCCGGACGACTGCGACTGCGGGACGGCGCGCAGTCACATGCGTTCGGGGAAGGCGACGGCCCCGAGGCGATGATCACCATCGCGGACCCGGCGTTCTATGCGGAACTCGCCTTCGGCGGGTCCGTCGGTGCAGCGGAGTCGTACATGCTCGGGCATTGGCGCGCGGACGACCTCACCGCCCTCATGCGCCTGATGCTGCGCAACGAGGACGCGCTCGCGGGCATGGAGACGGGACTCGCCCGGCTTTCCGGGCCGGCGCGGCGCATCGCCCACTGGTGGCACCGGAATACACGGGCAGGCAGCCGCCGCAACATCTCGGCGCACTACGACCTCGGCAACGACTTCTTCCGGCTCATGCTGGACGAGACGATGATGTACTCCTGCGCGCTGTTCGAGCGGCCGGACATGAGCCTGGCGGAAGCGCAGGCGGCAAAGCTCGATCGCATCTGCCGCGCGCTGGAGCTGGGGCCTGCGGACCACGTCGTCGAGATCGGCACCGGGTGGGGCGGCTTCGCGATCCACGCCGCGGGCCGTTACGGCTGCCGCGTGACGACGACGACCATTTCGCCGTCGCAGTTCGAGCTCGCGCAGGAGCGGGTGCGGCGGGCAGGTCTGTCGGACCGGGTGACGCTGCTTCGCGAAGACTACCGCGACCTCCAGGGGACCTTCGACAAGCTGGTCTCGATCGAGATGATCGAGGCGATCGGTCACCGCCAGTACGAGTCGTTCTTCCGGCGCGTGGCGGCACTCGTAAGGCCGCGCGGTCTTGCCGCGGTGCAGTCCATCACCATCGCAGACCGGCACTATCGCCGCACGCGCGACGAAGTGGATTTCATCAAGCGCTACATATTCCCCGGCTCCTGCATTCCCTCGGTAGGCGCGCTCGTGGAGGCAATCGCAGCGTCCGGCGACCTCGATACGATCGGCCTCGAGGACATCGGGCCGAGCTACGCGACGACGCTCGCGGCGTGGCGATGCAACTTCCTCCGGAACCTGCAAGCCGTCCGGGACCTCGGCTATCCCGAGACGTTCGTACGCATGTGGGACTACTATCTCTGCTACTGCGAGGCGGGATTCGCCGAGCGCCAGCTCGGCGACGTGCAGCTGCTCCTGAGGCGCGCTACCACATCCCCCCGAGCGCGACGGTTATCGCCTCGCCGTTGACGCCGCCGGCGGCATCGCTGCACAGGAATGCAATCACCTCCGCGACCTCGCGCGGTTCCAGCACCCGGTTCTGCGGGTAGATGGCGGCGCGCTCGCGCCAGACTTCCTCGACGCTGACCCCGCGCCGCGCCGACTCCGCCTTCGCCGAGCGCTCGGCCATCGCCGTGCGCACCCAGCCGGGCAGCACGGCGTTCGAGGTCACGCCGAACGGCCCGGCGTCCTGAGCGACGGCGCGCGCGAGCCCGATGAGGCCGTGCTTGGACGCCGTATAGGCGCTGCCGGAGCGCTCGGCTTTTTCGCCTGCTGTCGAGCTGGTGAACACGAGCCGTCCGTAGCCGCGCTGGCACATGCCGCCGACCGTCAGCCGCGCGAGCTCGAAGGGACCGTCCAGGTTGATGCGCATCGTCTCGCGCCAGACCGCGGGGTGCTGCTCCCACACCAGCTTCTCGTGCGCCGAGCCGATTCCATGGTTGACGACGAGCACGTCGACCGGTCCCAGTCGTCGCTCCGTTTCGGCGACTGCCAGCGCGCAGCCTTCGGTCGTGCCGAGGTCGGCGGCGACGTACTCGAGCCCGACGCCGGCCAGCTCTTTCTCGCTGCGCGCGGTGATCATCACCCGCGCGCCCGCGGCCGCCAGCAGCAGTGCCGCCTCGCGCCCGATTCCCCGGCCGCCGCCTGTCACGAGTGCCACGCGTCCCTTCATGGGCGGTCAGAGTACAGCACAGTTGCCGCTTCGAGCAGGGTTGGGGGGTGAAAACAAGAGCCTTCTGCAGCTCCGTGCCGCCGCCATATTGTTCCGCGCTCGTCCCCCAAGTAGTAAAGTTCGAGCCAATCGAGGGAGGGGACCATGTTCCAAAGCAAAGCCGCGGCGCTCCTGGCGCTTGCCGTCCTGTGCACGCCTGCAATGATCGCGCGCGCCGATACGCTCGGCCAGATCCGTAAATCGGGGGAGATCCGCCTGGGCTACCGGATCGACGCACCGCCGATGTCGTACACCGATGCCAATGGCCAGGCGGCCGGCTACTCGGTCGAGCTCTGCCGCCGGATCGCCACCGCCGTGAAGGACGAGCTCAAGCTCGCCAACCTCAAGGTCACGATGGTGCCGCTCGGCAACGAGGATCGCATCGACGCGATCGTCAACAACAAGGCGGACATCGAGTGCGGCTCGACGACGATCACCCTGTCGCGGCAGAAGCTGGTCGATTTCACGAACATGACGTTCGTGACCGGCGGCAGCGTCCTGTCGCTCGCCGATTCCGGCATCGACTCGGTCGCGAAGCTGGCCGGCAAGTCGGTCGCGGTCATCGCCGGCACGACTTCCGAGTCGGCACTGAAGGCGTACTTGTCCAAGAACCTCATCGACGCCAGGGTCGTCGTCGTCCCGAATCGCGACGAGGCGATGAAGCAGCTCGAGGCCAGGCAGGTCGACGCCTTCGCCGGCGACCAGGTCGTGCAGATCGGCTTCCTCATGAAGGCTTCCGATCCGGCCGCCTACAAGCTGAGCAAGGACCTCTTCTCGTACGAGCCGTACGCCTTCGTGGT
>DATEEF010000152.1:0-12292 GCA_035281265.1 Steroidobacteraceae bacterium | reverse complement strand
CTCGCCTGCGCGTCCGTCGCGGCGCGGCGCGGCCACCGCGTGACGTTGTTCGAGGCCGCAGGCGCCATCGGCGGCCAATTCAACATGGCGAAGCGCATACCGGGCAAGGAGGAGTTCCACGAGACGCTGCGTTATTTCCGGCGCGAGCTCGCGCTCGCAGGCGTCGAGCTTCGCCTCGGGCGGATCGCAACGGCCGCGGACCTGGTGGACGGTGCATTCGAGGAGATCGTGCTCGCCACGGGGGTGCTTCCCCGCATGCCCGCGATCCCGGGCCTCGCCCATCCGAAGGTGCTGAGCTATATCGATGTGCTCCTGGAGGGCCGACCGGTGGGCCCGAGGGTCGCGATCGTGGGTGCGGGCGGCATCGGATTCGACGTTGCCGAGTTCCTGAGTCACGATGACGGCCATGCGCCCTCGAGCCTCGACATTCCCGCATTCATGGAAGAATGGGGCATCGACATGCAGCTCGCCGCACGCGGCGGGCTCAAGCCCGAGTCGCCGATGACGTCGCCGCGGGAAATCTGGCTGCTGCAGCGGCGGCCGACCCCGCCCGGCCGGGACCTGGGGAAGACCACGGGCTGGGTCCACCGGCTCGCGCTCAAGCGGCGCGGCGTGCGCATGCTCGCGGGCGTCACCTACGAGGGCATCGACGATCGCGGCCTATCCATCGTGCAGAACGGACAGCCGCGCCTGCTCGCCGTGGACCACGTCGTGATCTGCGCGGGACAGGAACCGCGGCGCGAGCTGGTCGCGGCCCTCGAATCGCGGGGACTCAGGCCGCAGTTGATCGGCGGGTCGAAGCTTGCCGCGGAGCTCGACGCCCGGCGCGCGATCGACGAAGGCGCGCGACTGGCGGCCGGCCTTTGAGCATGACGGGGCAGGCGTTACAGCTTGGCCTCCTCGGCGATGACAACGCGCCGGACGGCGCCTGGCGCGTACGCGCAAGCGAGCGGGCGAGGCGCCTCGCCGTGCGCGTGCTTCCGGGCGGTCTCGTCGAGATCGTCGTGCCGCGCGGCACGCGGCCGCGCGCGGTCGAGCAGTTCGTCAGCCGTCACCGGCGCTGGATCGAGCGGACCCTCGATCTCTATCGCCCGCCCGGCGCCAGCGCCGGCGATGGCCCGCCGGAGGCCATTCACTTCGCGGCCTGCGGCCGCAGCTATCGCGTTACGTATGCCGGCGGCAGCGGCTCGCCGCGGCTGGCGGTTTCGGACGATTCGGTCCTGATTACCGGCGCGGGCGACCGGCCGTCGTTGCTGCGCCACGCGCTGCAGCGGTTCACGATGCGCGAGGCGCATGCGTCACTTGCGCCCTGGCTGGCGGAGCTTTCCGCGGCGACCGGGCTCGGGTATTCGCGCCTCCAGATCCGCAGGCAGCGCACGCGCTGGGGCAGCTGCTCGCCCGCGGGCACGATCAGCCTCAACGCCTGCCTCATGTTCCAGCCGCCAGCGGTGGTGAACTACCTGCTGATCCACGAGCTCGCGCACACGCGCCACCTCAACCACTCGCGCCGGTTCTGGCGGCTCGTCGAGCGATTCGAACCGGGCTGGCGCGAGCTCGATGCCGCGCTCTCGCGCGGCTGGCGCCAAGTGCCGGTTTGGGCACTCGCCTGAGCGCCGGCGCGCCGTCCGCCGCGTCGGCATGGCCGGGGCGCACGCTGCCTTTCATCGTCCTCGGCATCGCGCTGTTCGCGGTGTCGAATGGCGCCATCCTGGCCCGGCTGGCGGATGCCCCGGCACTGGCGATCGCGGCCTGGCGAGTCGGGCTTGCAGTCCTCGTGGTGCTGCCGCTCGCGCTCGCCGCACCGCGCGCGCCGGAAGCCGGATCCCGCGCCATCGCGTGTGCGGCCGGCGCGGGCGCGCTCCTCGCGCTGCATTTCGCGACCTGGATCGCTTCCCTCGATCACACGACGGTCGCGCGCAGCGTCCTCTTCGTCAGCACCTCGCCGATCTGGGTTGCCTTGCTCCAGTTCGCGGCCGGGGGCGGCGCACCGTCGCGTGGGACGCTCGCCGCTCTCGCTCTCGCCGTCGCGGGCACCGCGGTGATCAGCCGAGCCGGGCAGGGCGGCGAGGCGGCGTTGGTCGGCGACGGGCTCGCCGTCGCCGGCGGCGTCGCCATGGCCGGATACTTCCTGCTGTCACGCGCGGCGCAGTCCAGGCTCTCGTTTCGCGGCTACCTCGGCATCGCCTACGGCGTCGCGGCGGCCGTGCTGTGGGCGGCAGTCATCCTGACGGGCACGCAGGCGGCGGGATTCGACGCTCGGACCTGGTGGGCGCTCGCGGGCATGGCAGCGATTTCGCAGCTCATCGGCCACAGCGGCTACAACTGGTCATTGCGGCACCTCGAACCGCTCTTCGTCGCGGTCGTGTCCGTGGGGGAGCCGGTGCTTGCGGCGCTCCTCGCGTGGTGGCTCCTCGGCGAGAACCTGGACTGGCGCACCGGCGCCGGCGGCACGCTGATACTCGCGGGTATCGGTCTCGCGGCCCTACAGGCCCGGCCCCGCTCCTGAGGCCGAAGCGACCGCGGCCTTTCGCCTGCGCGACCGCCAGAGGCGCCAGCCGAGCAGGACGGCGGCGATCGAGGCATACACGAGCGGCTCGCGGATGTCCGACTTGACCTGCCACCAGAAATGCACGCAGCCGAGTATGGCCGCCGGATAGGCGAGGCGGTGCAGCCGCCCCCAGCGGCGCCCGAGCCTGCGCATCGCGCGCTGCGTCGACGTCGCCGCGAGCGGGACCAGGAGCAGGAACGCCGTGAAGCCGGCGGTGATGTACGGCCGCTTGACGACGTCGGCGGCGAGCTGCTGCCAGTCGAAGGCCTGGTCCACGAACAGGTACCAGGCGAAGTGCAGGGTCACGTAGAAGAAGGCGAACAGGCCCAGCATGCGGCGGAACAGCTGCAGCCGCGGCCATCCGCCGATGACGCGCAGGGGCGTGACCGCGAGCGTCAGGAGCAGGAAGCGCAGGCCCCAGATGCCGAGCGTGTCCTGGATCTTTTCCACGGGATTGGCCCCGAGCGCGCGCGCCGATGCGGCGCCCAGGTCGCCCGATTGCAGGGCATAGATGCCCGCGGCCATCCACGCGACGGGCAGCAGGCAGAGCAGGAACACGACGGGTTTCGCGTAGCGGCGTACGCGGTAGTCGGCGTTCACGGCGGGTCAGAAGTTTCGCTTGAGGTCCATGCCGCGGTACAGGCCGGCCACCTGCTCGGCGTAACCGTTGAACGCCAACGTCGCCTGTCGCGCGAGGAAGCTGGAGGAGCCGATGCGCCGTTCGCTTTTCTGGCTCCAGCGCGGATGGTCCACCTCGGGATTCACGTTCGCGTAGAAGCCGTACTCGTTCGGCGCGGAGAGCGCCCAGCTCGTCCTCGGCATCCGCTCGGTGAAGCGGATGCGCACGATGGACTTGATGCTCTTGAACCCGTACTTCCAAGGCACGACGAGGCGGAGCGGGGCGCCATTCTGGTTCGGGAGGCGCTTGCCGTAGAGGCCCACGCCGAGGATCGCGAGCGGGTTCATCGCCTCGTCGATGCGAAGGCCCTCGACGTAAGGCCAGTCGAGCACGCCATAGCGCTGGCCAGGCATCTGCTTCGGGTCGAAGAGCGTCGTGAACTCCACGAACTTCGCCTTCGAGGTCGGCTGGAAGCGCTTGACGAGGTCGCCGAGCGGAAACCCGATCCAGGGGATCACCATCGACCAGGCTTCGACGCAGCGCAGCCGATAGATGCGCTCCTCGAGCGCGTGCGGCTTCAGCAGGTCGTCGAGCAGCAAGCGGCCCGGCTTCTCGCATTCGCCGTCGACCACGACGGTCCACGGCCGCGGGCGGAGGCTGTGCGCATGCTCGGCAGGGTCCTCCTTGTCGGTTCCGAACTCGTAGAAATTGTTGTAGCCGGTGATCTCGGCGAGGGAATTCATCTTCTCCCGCGTCGAGAACCGCTCGTTGCGCTTGAACTGCAGGGCCGGCTCGACCAGTCCGACCGTGACGACTTCCTGTGCGGCGGCGCCGGAAAGGCCCGCCGCCAGGCCCGCAGCCGCGAGGCGGCCGAGGAATTCCCGGCGGGAGCGGTAAACCGCCTCGGGCGTGATGTCGGAGGGCAGGATCTTCGGGGCGCGAGTCATGCCAGTTGGACCGGTGTTGCCTGCGTTTTGTTGCGCCACTCCGCGACAGAATATCCCCGGGACAGGGCCTGGCGCCGCAGCCCCGGGCCCGCGTTGACGAGTATCGCCTCGTCGGCGACCGCGAAGTGGTCGAAATCCGATCGAGCGTTGCCGTAGGCGACGATGCGCGCGCCGGGATGCCGCGTACGGAGCGCCTCGATGCAGCGCCGCTTGCCGGAGGCCCGGCGGTTCTCGCTCGCCAGCCTCCCGTCGAGGTGGTCGCCCGACCAGGCGACTTCGGTGCAGATCGTCTCGTCGAAGGCGAACCGCCGGCCGATGTCGGGCACGTAGAGGTCGACGCTGGCGGACAGGAGAACCAGCCGGTCGCCGGCGGCGTGATGTCGCGCGATCTGCGCGAGCGCACCCGGGCAAAGTTCGGCCTCGCCGAGCGATCCGACGAAAGTCGCGCTCCAGGCCGAAACTTCGGGCCGGCCGGCGCCGCCCATCGCGATGCGGATCAGCCGGGACTTGAGGCGCCCGCGGTCACGTTCGATCGGAAAGAGCGCGACTGCCGCGACCACCCGCGGCCAGAATCCCGGTCGCGGATGGCGCTGCGCCCAGCCGCGCAGGTAGGGCCACAGCGTGTCGCGGCGGGTGATCGTGCCGTCGAGATCGAAGACCGCGACACGCATCGTGCTGGGGGTCAGGCGGCGAGCTGGCGCAGCACGAAATGCAGGATGCCGCCGTTTTCCATGTACTCCCACTCCTTGGGCGTGTCGACGCGCACGTTGGCCTTGAAGCGCGTGACCTTGCCCGACGGGCTGGTGGCGCTGACCGTCGCCTCGCGGCTGCCGTTCGCGAGGCCCTCGAAGTCGTACGACTCGGTGCCGTCGAGGCCGAGCGATCCGGCCGTCTGGCCGGCCTGGAAGGTGAGCGGGAATACGCCCATCCCGACGAGGTTCGCGCGGTGGATGCGCTCGAAGCTCTCCGCGATGACGGCCCTGACGCCGAGCAGGTTCGTGCCCTTGGCAGCCCAGTCGCGCGACGAGCCGGTGCCGTACTCCTTGCCGGCGATGACCACGAGCGGCACGCCCGCCGACTGGTACTTCATGGCGGCGTCGTAGATCGGCAGCTTCTCGCCGCCCGGCTGGTAGGCAGTCACGCCGCCCTCGACGCCCGGCACCATCAGGTTCTTGATGCGGGTGTTGGCGAAGGTGCCGCGCATCATTACCTCGTGGTTGCCGCGGCGCGAGCCGTAGCTGTTGAAGTCGGCGGGCGCGACGCCGTGCTTCTGCAGGTACTGGCCCGCCGGCGCGTCCTTCTTGATCGCGCCCGCGGGCGAGATGTGGTCGGTCGTGATCGAGTCCCCGAACAGCGCGAGGCAGCGCGCGCCGCGCACCGCCGGCAGGCCGGGCGGCTTGCGGCCCATGCCGTCGAAGTAGGGCGGGTTCTGGATGTAGGTGCTGGTGTCCTCCCAGGCGTAGGTCTCGGAGGCGGGCACCGCGATGCCGCGCCAGCGCTCGTCGCCGTGGAAGACATCGGCATAGGTCCGCGAGAACATCTCGGCATTCACGCTCTTCGCGATGAACTGCTGGACCTCGTGCGCGCCCGGCCAGACGTCGCGCAGGTACACGGACTGGCCCGCGGCATCGCGCCCGATCGGGTCGCGCGTGAGGTCGATGTCGACTGTGCCCGCCAGCGCATAGGCGACGACGAGCGGCGGCGAGGCCAGGAAATTCATCCTCACTTCCTGGTGCACGCGGCCTTCAAAATTCCGGTTGCCGGACAGCACGGAGGCGACGGACAGCTTGCTGTCGCTGATCGCCTTCGAGATCGGCGCATTGAGGGGGCCCGAGTTTCCGATGCAGGTCGTGCAGCCGTAGCCGACGACGTTGAAGCCGAGTGCCTCGAGGTCGTCCAACAGCTCCGAGCGCTGCAGGTACTCGGTCACGACCTTGGAGCCCGGCGCGAGCGAGGTCTTGACCCAGGGTTGCACGTGCAGGCCGCGCCGGCGCGCATTCCGCGCAAGCAGGCCCGCGCCGATCATGACTGCGGGATTCGACGTGTTGGTGCAGGAGGTGATGGCCGCGATGACGACGGCGCCGTCCTTCAGCTCGAAGTCGGCCCGCCCGTCGCGGACGCGCACAGGCCCCGCCGACTTCCACTTGTCCTGATCGCGGGCAAAGGCGTCCCGGTAGGCCTTCTGCATGTCGCCGAGCGCCACGCGGTCCTGCGGACGCTTGGGGCCGGCGAGCGAGGGCTGCACGGTCGCGAGGTCGAGGTGCAGCACGTCGGTGTAGAGCGCATCCGCCGCGCCTTGGTGGCGCCAGAGGCCCTGCTTCTTCGCGTACTCGCGCACCAGCGCGATCTGCGGCTCCGCGCGGCCCGTGAGTCGCAGGTATTCGAGCGTCACCTCGTCGATGGGGAATATCCCGCAGGTCGCGCCGTACTCCGGGGCCATGTTGGCGATGGTCGCCCGGTCCGCCAGCGGCAGCTGAGCGAGGCCGTCGCCGAAGAACTCGACGAACTTCTCGACCACGCCGCGCTTCCTCAGCATCTCGGTGACGGTCAGCACGAGGTCGGTCGCCGTCGAACCTTCCGCCAGGCGGCCGGTCAGCTTCACGCCGATCACCTCGGGAATCAGCATCGTGGACGGCTGGCCCAGCATGGCCGCTTCGGCCTCGATGCCCCCGACGCCCCAGCCGAGCACGCCGACCCCGTTGATCATCGTCGTGTGCGAATCGGTGCCGACGACCGTGTCGGGATAGGCGAGCCCCTTGTCATCCGCGAAGACGACGCGCGCGAGGTATTCGAGGTTCACCTGGTGGACGATCCCGGTGTCGGGCGGCACGACCGAGAAATTGGCGAAAGCGGACTGGCCCCAGCGCAGGAAGGTGTAGCGCTCCCGGTTGCGCTGGAATTCGAGCAGTGCATTCAGGTTCAGCGCTTCAGCCGAGCCGTAGTGGTCGACCATGACCGAATGGTCGATCACGAGCTCGGCCGGGATGAGCGGGTTGATGCGCGCCGGGTCGCCGCCGAGCGCCGCCATGGCATCGCGCATTGCGGCGAGGTCCACGACGGCGGGCACGCCGGTGAAGTCCTGCATGATGACGCGCGCGGGCGTGAACGCGATCTCGCGCTGGGGAAGCTTGCGGGGATCCGCCTGCGCGAGCGCGAGGATGTCCTCGCGCGTCACGCTCCTGCCGTCCTCGTGGCGCAGCAGGTTCTCGAGCAGGACCTTCAGCGAGTAGGGAAGTCGGCCGACATTCGGCTCGGCGATGGCGTCGAGCGCGAAGTACTCGTAGCTGCGTCCGCCGGCCTCGAGCTTGCGGCGGGCCTTGAAGCTGTCCTGCATGAATCCTCCAGCGGGTAAGCAGTCATTATAACGGCCCCGCCGAGGCACTCCTCGCCGTCGTAGAACACCGCGTACTGCCCCGGCGCCGCGCCCGGCAGCGGCGCCGGGAAGCGGACGTCGAGTGCATCGCCGTCCACCGCGACCCGGCACGCGACGTCGGGCTGCCGATAGCGCACTTTGGCCGTGCAGTCGAATTGCGCTGCCGGTGCGCGCCCCGATATCCAGTGGGCATCCGCCGCACGCAAGCCGCGGCAGTAGAGCGACGGGTGGTCCGCGCCCTGCACCACGACGAGCGCATTGCGCGCGATGTCCTTGGCCGCGACGAACCAGGGCGCTCCGCTCGCCGCGGCGCGCCCGCCGATGCCCAGGCCGCTGCGCTGGCCGATCGTATAGCGCTCGAGCCCGCGGTGACGGCCGATCTCGGTGCCGTCCTCGGTCTCGATCGGTCCCGCACGCCCGGGCAGCCATCGTCCGACGAACTCGCCGAATGGCCGCTCGCCGATGAAGCAGATGCCGGTCGAGTCGCGCTTGTCGGCGACCGTGAGCCCGCGGTCGCGCGCGATCGCGCGCACCTCGGGCTTGCAGAGCCCGCCCACCGGGAACTCGCAGGCCGCGAGCTGACCTGCGTCGAGCGCATGCAGGAAGTAGCTCTGGTCCTTGCCGCTATCCACGCCTCGCAACAGGCGGCCGCCGGCGCCGATTCGCGCGTAATGGCCGGTCGCGAAGAGCTCCGCGCCGAGCCGCTTCGCATACGCGAGACCGACGCCGAACTTCACCTCGCGATTGCACAGGACGTCCGGATTGGGGGTCCTTCCGGCTTCCAGCTCCGCGAGGAAATGCGAGAACACGCGCTCGCGGTACTCCGGCTCGAAGCTCGCCCGATGCAGCGCGATGCCGAGTTCCTCGCTGACACGCCGCGCATCCTGGAAGTCGGCGGCCGACGTGCAGTAGCTGTCCTCGTCCTCCGACCAGTTCGACATGAACAGGCCCTCGACGCGATGGCCCGCGTCCAGGAGGAGGGCGGCCGAGACCGCGGAATCCACGCCGCCTGACAGCGCGACGATGACGCGCGCCATCGCTCAGCCCGCCGCCGTGAGGGGCTGCAGTCCGCCCAACGGGACCTGCTTCAGCAGCTCGAGCGGATGGCGCACGCCGCGCAGGTAGTCGTCGACGCAGGTCAGCACGAGCGGGCTCCGGTGCTCCGCGGCCCGCGCCGCGAGCTCGCGCCGGTCGAGCCAGAGCGTGCGCAGGATCGCGCGATCGAGCGTCCAGCCGTTCTCGCGCTCGCCGATGCGGCCGGCGAATGCGACCCGCAGCACCGTGCGGCCGGCTGGCCCCTGCCACAGGTAGATGCCGGTCACCGATTCCGGCCGGAAGCCCCGCCCGGTCTCCTCCCGGGTCTCGCGCACCACGGCCTCGAGCAGCGACTCGCCGGCCTCCAGGTGGCCCGCGGGCTGGTTGAGCACGATGCGCCGCGCGGCCCGCTCCTGCACGAACAGGAAGCGGCCGTCGTGCTCGGCAATGGCCGCGACGGTCAGGTCGAGCTTGAGGGGCATGTGCAGATTATACGGGGAGGGGTCAGACCCCTTCAGCGAAAGGCGGGTGCCACGGAGAATCCGTGCCCGCTGAAGGGGTCTGACCCCTTCAGAGGTGCTGCTGGCGCGTCTCCGCTTCCGGCTCGCTGGCGATCCAGATCTCGTCGAAGTAGTTGAGGTAGCGCCGGGCGACGAGGGGATCGTTCATCTCGACGATGCCTTCCCAGCGCGAGGCCTGCAGCCGATAGACCAGGGCGCGGTCGTCGGCGATCAGGAAGGCCGACTGGTTGTCGCGCGACTCCGACTTCACGCGGCGGATCTCGATGTGGCTCGTGATGCGGCGGGCGAGGTGGACGAACTTGCTGCCGTCGTAGACGACCCGCGACGGATCGGCGAGCAGCACGCGGACCTTGGCGTAGCTCTTCGCCAGCACGAGCTTCTTCACCGTCTCGAGGAACTGGGGCTGGTCGTAGACGGCCGGCTCCAGGTCCTGCGTGTACATCGTCAACAGACGGCGCGCGGCGAAGGCCACCTGCTGGGTGGCGCTCCTCGCTTCGTCGAGCGTCGCGATGATCGAGCGCGTTCCAGTCACGCTCTGCCGCTGCGTCTGCACCGATGTCACTCCAGGACGAGCGACATCCTCACGTGCGGAATGCCTGCCTCGTCGAACACCTCGCCTTCGCGCGAGAAGCCGAACTTCCCGTAGAAGGTCACGGCCTGCACCTGCGCGTGCAGGAACGGTTCGCGGATGCCGAGACGGCGGGCCTCTTCGAGCAGGTTCCCCAGGATCAGCGAGCCGATGCCCCGGCCACGCAGGCCTGCAATTACCGCGATGCGGCCGATCTTACCGGCGGGATTCAGGCGCCCGGTGCCGACTGGGTCACGGTTCAGGCGGGCGAGGACGTGAATGCTGCAGGCATCCTCTGCATCAAACTCGTCCTTTTCGGGTATTTCCTGCTCTTCGACGAATACCCGGCGGCGGACCGACTCGATCGCGCCACGGTCGGCGGGCCAGTCGGCGAGGCAGCACGCGACTCCGGGGACCGCCATGCGGCGCCCTCAGCGGGACCGCGCGAGCGCCTCGGCGAGGCCGGTGTACGCAGCAGGCGTGAGCGCCGCGAGGCGCTCGCGCGCAGCGGGTGGCAGGCCGAGCGTCGCGACGAACTCGCGCAGCTCGCGCGCGCCCACGTCGCGGCCGCGCGTGAACGCCTTGAGCTTCTCGTAGCCGCCCGTGACGCCGTGCGCCCGCAGGACGGTCTGGATCGCCTCGCCCAGCACTTCCCAGTGTGCGTCGAGGTCGGCGGCGATTCGCGTGGCATCCGGCTCGATGCGCTCGAGGCCCCCGAGCGCGGAGCGCCAGGCCAGAAGCGAATGCCCGAGCGCCGCGCCGATGTTGCGCATGACGGTGGAATCGGTGAGGTCGCGCTGCCACCGCGACACCGGAAGCTTCTCGGAGAAGTGGCGCAGCATCGCGTTCGCGAGGCCGGCATTGCCCTCGGCGTTCTCGAAGGCGATCGGGTTGACCTTGTGCGGCATGGTCGAGGACCCGACTTCGCCGGCCACCGCCCTCTGTGCGAAGTAGCCGAGTGACACGTAGCCCCAGCAATCGCGGCACAGGTCGACCAGGATCGTGTTCGCCCGCGCGAGCGCGTCGCAATAGGCGGCGATCCAGTCGTGCGGCTCGATCTGCGTCGTCAACTCGTTCGCGGCGAGGCCGAGGCCGGTCACGAGGCGCCGCGACTCCGCGCGCCAGTCGTGGGCCGGGTCGGCGGCGACGTGCGCATTGAAGCAGCCGACCGCGCCATTGAACTTCCCGAGGATCTCGACCGACGCGAGCGCGGACGAGGCGCGCGCGATCCGCGCCGCGAAGTTGGCGGCCTCCTTGCCGAGCGTCGTGGGCGAGGCCGGCTGCCCGTGCGTGCGGGAGAGCATCGCGAGCGACGCATGCCGGTCCGCGAGGCCAAGCAGGTGGGATCTCACCGCCGCGATCGCGGGCAGCACCATGCGCTCGCGCGCCTCCGCGAGCATGAGTGCGTACGCGAGGTTGTTGATGTCCTCGGACGTGCAGGCGAAATGCACGAACTCGAGCGCGGCCGGGGCGGCACCCGCCGCCGCGAGGCGCTCGCGCACGAAGTACTCCACGGCCTTCACGTCGTGGTTGGTCTCGCGCTCGATCGCCTTGACGCGGGAGACGCCCGCGCCGTCGACGCCATGCCAGAGGGCGTGCAGGCAGGTTTCCACGTCCGCCGATGGCGGCGGCAGGGCCGCGAACCGGCCGGAAGCCGCCAGTTGCCGGAACCAGGCCGCCTCGACACGGACGCGCTTCGCGATCAGTGCCGACTCGCTGAAAAGCGCGGCGAGGTCGGCGCACTTGTCGGCATAGCGTCCGTCGAGCGGCGACAGCGCGTTCAGGCGGGAGTCGGTCATGGGGCGCAGGCGCGGATGATAGAATGCGCATCTTACCCGTGAGCGCCAGCGACCGCATCGAAAAGGACAGCCTCGGCGAGGTTCGCGTCGCCGCCGGGGCGCTCTGGGGCGCCCAGACGCAGCGCGCCGCGGACAACTTCCGCATCGGCGGCGACCGGATGCCGGCCGGCCTCATCCGCGCCATCGCCCTCGTGAAATGGGCCGCCGCGGAGACCAATGGCGAGCTCGGCGAGCTGCCTCCGGCGCTTGCCGGCGCGATCGCGTCCGCGGCGCTCGAGATCGCCGCGGGCCGGCACGCCGAGCAGTTCCCGCTCGGCGTCTACCAGACCGGATCCGGCACCAGCACGAACATGAACGTCAACGAGGTCGTCGCGCATCTCGCGGCGCGCAGCCTCGGCGCTCAGGTGCACGCGAACGACCACGTCAACCGCTGCCAGAGCAGCAACGACGTGATCCCGACGGCGATCCACGTCGCGGCCGCGCTCGCGGTACGCGATACGCTGCTGCCCGCCCTCGGCGGGCTCGCGGATGCGATCGGCTCGAAAGCCGCGGCGGTCGGCGAACAGGTGAAGCCCGGGCGGACGCATCTCATGGATGCGTTGCCGGTCACGGTCGGCCAGGAGATGAATGCCTGGCGGTCGCAGCTCATCGACGCCGTGGCCCGGATCGAGGGCTGCCGAGACCGGCTGCACCGGCTCGCGCTGGGGGGCACGGCCGTCGGCACGGGCGTCAACGCCCATCCGCGGTTCGCGGCACTCGCGATCGCGCGCCTCGCCGCGAGGACCGGCATCGGCTTCACCGGCGCGCCGGATCGGTTCGCGAGCCTCGCCTCCCAGGACGCCGCGGTCGAACTGTCCGGCAGCCTGCGCGGCGCCGCCGTGG
>DATEEF010000151.1:0-8282 GCA_035281265.1 Steroidobacteraceae bacterium | reverse complement strand
CGTCGGCCAGCAGGCGCACGGCCGCGACCGCGTGATCGGACAGCACCGACAGCCCGGCGGTCGTCTGTTCCGCGCCCACCGAGAGTCCGAGCGTGCCGCCCATGCCGGCGGACTCCCGGGCGATGTCGTATGCCGACCGCGTCGCCGTACCTTCCTTCATCATCTCGACGGCGAGGTCGGGCAGCCAGGTGTCCGCGCCTTCGTCGATGTTGCCCGTTCGCACGACGGCGAGGAGCGTAACCTTGGGCACGCTGCCGTAGTCGATGAAGGTGACCGCAAGGCCGTTGTCCAGGCGCAGCGTTTCTTTTGCGGGCAGCTTGAATTCGTGCGGCCTGCCCGGCGCCGGCGGCACTTCGCGATCGGCGGCGACCGCGACGGTGCCGGCGAGCAGGGCGACGAGCAGCACGAGAGGCCTCACGGCCCGCCTCCCGGCGCGTTTGCCTCGCCGGCGGCTTGCCCCGGCTCGACCTGCTGCACGGTGCGGCGGGCCGGCGTGAGGTAGCTGCGCGCGACGTCGCGGATCTGCTCCGGCCGCACCGCGCGGAAGTCCGCCTCGAGCCGGTTGATCCGGGCGGGGTCGTCGTCGAACAGCGCGAAGCATGCGAGCAGGTCGACGAGGCCGAAACGCGTGCTGGAGCCGGCGAGGTCATAGAGCGTCGCGCGCAGCTTCGTGAGCGCGCGATCGAGCTCCTCCTGCGCCGGCGGCTCGGCCTGTATGCGCGCGATCTCGGCGTCGACGTCGGCGATGATCGTCTCCGCCGTGACGCCGGGATCGTGGACCAGGTACAGCATCCAGAGCATCGGTCCGTCGTAGGTGAACTCGTTGCCGAGCAGGTTGGTGCCGCCGCCTACGGCGCTCGAGTAGCCGCGCTCCTGCACGAGCTTCTGCCACAGCCGGCTGTCCTCGCCCTGCAGGAGGATCGTGTCCAGCAGGCTGAAGGCGTAGTGCTCTGGCGTATTTCGGGGCGGGACCTGCCAGGCGAGTGCGAGCGCCGGGCGTGGCGCGAGACGGTCGACGTAGGAATCCCGCTTCTCGGCCTGCTGTTCCGGCTCCGCGAGGTCGGGGCGCGCCGGCTGGGCGCGGGCCGGGATCGCGCCGAAGTAGCGCGCGATCGCGGCGCGCGCGGCCACCGGGTCGAAGTCGCCGGCGACGACCAGCACGGCGTTGTTCGGCGCGTAATACGTGTCGAAGAAGGACTTCGCGTCCTCGAGGGTCGCCGCGTCGAGGTCGGCGAGGTCGCCGTAGAAGTTGTGCGCGTTGTACCAGTTCTCGTTCGCGACCTGCGGCATCGTGAGCCAGGGGAAGCCGCCGTAGGGCGCATTCATCGTCGCGTCGCGCACCTCGTTCTTCACGACGCCCTGCTGGTTCTCGAGGTTGGCCTGGGTGATGGCGAGCGCTTTCATGCGATCCGCCTCGGCCCACAGCACGGTCTCGAGCACGTGTGCCGGCACGATCTGGTAGTAGTTCGTGTAGTCGAAGCGCGTGGACCCGTTCAGCACGCCGCCATTGCCCTCCACCAGGCGTATGAACTCCATCTTCCCGAGGTTGCCGGAGCCCTGGAACATCAGGTGCTCGAACAGGTGCGCGAATCCCGTGCGCCCGCGCGGCTCGATGCGGAATCCGATGTGGTAGTACACGCCGACCGTCACGGTCGGCGCGGTCGCGTCCCGCGTCAGCACGACCTTGAGGCCGTTGTCGAGCTTGTAATAGTCGACCGGGATGTTGATCGCGCTCGCGGGGGCGGAGGCCGCTGCAGGCGCTGCCGCCGGCGATGCGGCCGCCGGCGCGGACTCCGGACCGGGCGGCAAAGACGTGCAGCCCGCGATGGCCGCCGCCAGGAAGCCGCCGAGCCACGCGAGCCGGGTGTGCGCCTTCATCAGCGCGGCGCCATGCGGATCGCGCCGTCGAGACGGATCGTGTCGCCGTTCAGCATGTGGTTCGTGACGATGGCGGCGACGAGCTCGGCGTATTCGTCGGGCCGACCGAGCCGGGGCGGGAAGGGCACCTGCTTCCCCAGCGAATCCTGGGCCTCCTGCGGGAGCCCGGACATCATCGGCGTGCCGAATATCCCCGGGGCGATGCCCACCACGCGGATGCCGAAGCGCGCGAGCTCGCGCGCGAGCGGCAGCACCATGCCGGCGACCGCGGCCTTGGACGTCGCGTAGGCGACCTGGCCGATCTGGCCTTCGAAGGCCGCGACCGAGGCGGTGTGGATGAGCAGACCGCGCTCGCCGTCGGCGTCAGGTGCATTGCCCTGCATGATCGCCGCGGCCGCGCGGTCGAGCAGGAACGTGCCGAGCACGTTGATGTCCATGACGCGCTGGAAGGCCGACGATGCGAGCGGCCCATCCTTGCCGAGGAGCTTGCCGGGCGTCGCGACGCCGGCGCAGGACACGGCGACATTGAGCCCGCCCATGCGCTCCGCGGCTGCCCGGACCGCGGCGTCGACGGCGGACTCGTCTGTCACGTCGCAGCGGTGATAGCTCGCTTGCGCCCCGATTGCGCCCGCGGCCTTGCGGCCCGCCTCGTCCTGCACGTCGAGCAGCGCGACAGCGGCCCCTGCGGCCGCGAGGCGCGCGGCAGTCGCCTGCCCGAGTCCCGAAGCGCCTCCCGTGATGACGGCCTTGACCTGGTCCAGATTCATGTCGTTCTCCGGACCGACAGTCTACAGCCTAAGTCCGCCGTCCACCTCGATGACGCGGCCCGTGACAAAGTCGTTTTCGGCGATGAAGACCGCGGTCGAGGCGATCTCGGCCGGCTCGCCGAGGCGCCTGAGCGGCACGGCGGCCTTCACGCGATCGATCATCTCCGGCTTCATCGCCGCCAGGATTTCGGTCGCGCAGAATCCGGGCGCTATCGCTGCGCTCCGGATGCCGTAGCGCGCGAGCTCCTTGGCCCAGACGACCGTCATCGCGGCAACGCCGGCCTTGGCCGCCGAGTAATTCGTCTGCCCCGGGTTTCCCTCGCGCGAGATCGAGGAGATGTTGACGATCAGCCCGCCGTTGCCTTGCTGGATCATGCGCTCGGCGCCTTCGCGGCCGCACAGGAACACGCCCGTCAGGTTCACGTCCATGACGGACTGCCATTGCGACAGCGACATCTTGGCGTGGATCTCACCGTCCTGCGCCTTGACGAGCAGCGCATCCCGGGTGATGCCTGCGTTGTTCACCAGGATGTCGAAGCGCCTGAAGTCCGCAGCGACCGCGTCGAAGGTCCGCACGACCTGCGCTTCCTGCGTGACGTCCATGACGTAGCTTCGCGCCCGCGCGCCCTGGGCGTCGCAGGCGGTGCGCGCGTCCTCGAGCGCGGTGGCGTCGCGGTCGACGAGCGCAATGTCGGCGCCTCGCTCGGCGAATGCGAGCGCAATCGCGCGCCCGATGCCGCGCGCGGCGCCCGTGATCACCACGACCTTCTTTTCGAGCTGCATGGATCCCTTTACTGCACTGCGATCCGCGGCGCAGAAATGTTCAAAGTTTCGGGACCTTAGCGATTAATGCGCCGCAAGACAACTTCAGGAGGGGTCTATGTCAAACAGGACGGCGTCCGCGTCCACCAGCTCGCCGGCGCGCGCGAGAACGTTGACGATGCGCCCGGCGCGGCCCGCGCGGATCGCGTGCTGCATCTTCATGCCCTCGACCACGGCGAGCACGTCGCCGCGCGCGACGACATCGCCCGCCTTCACGCGCAGGTCGACGACGCGCCCAGGCAGCGGCGAGGCCGGGTGCATGTCCGCGTCCTCGGTGCTGCGCTCGTGCGGCCATGCCGGCGCGAGCGACAGCTCGTCCGCCCGATCGCCGACGACCTGCAGCTCGCCGGCCTGGCGGATCAGCTCCAGCGTTCGCGTGCCGCGGCCCGCATCCACCTCGTAGCGTGCGCCGCCGCTGGCGCTGACCGTGCCGCGGACCGTCGTGTCTGCGCTTGCGATCGTGATCACGCCGTCCTCGACGCGCGCCCGCCAGCGACTGTGGGCGGGGGTGCGCAGGCCGATGGACTGCACCCGGTCGGCGGCCGCGCGCCAGCCATCCGCGAGCGCCCAGGGCGAGGGCTGCGATCCGGCATGGTACGACCGTTCGGCCAGTGCCAGCCTCGCCGCGAGCAGCACGGATTCCGGTGCCGGCGGCAGGTCCCGCGTCAGCGCGGGCAGCTCGCGATCGACGAAACCGGTGTCGACGTCACCGGCTGCGAACGCGGGGTGCGCGGCGATCGCGCGCAGCAGCGGCAGGTTGTCGGCGACGCCGAAGACCGCGGTGCGGTCGAGCCGGTGTCGCAGCACCGCCAGTGCGCCGGCCCGGTCCGCACCCGTCGCGATGACCTTTGCGATCATCGGGTCGTAGTGCACGGAGATCGCGTCGCCATCGGCGATGCCCGCATCCACGCGCCAGGACTCGTCAGGCGCCGGATGCGCGAACCGGCGGACGCGACCGACCGACGGCAGGAAGCCGCGGCGCGGATCCTCGCTGTAGATGCGCGCCTCGATGGCGTGGCCCTGCTGGCGGATTCGTTCCTGCGGCAGGGGCAGGGGTTCGCCGGAGGCGACACGCAGCTGCCACTCGACCAGGTCGAGACCCGTGACCTGCTCGGTGACCGGGTGCTCGACCTGCAGGCGCGTATTCATCTCCATGAAATAGAACCTGCCGCCGGCGTCGACGATGAACTCGATCGTTCCCGCGTTCACGTAGCCGACCGCGCGGGCGGCGCGCACCGCGGCCGCGGTCATGGCCGCGCGCGTGGCCGCGTCGATGAATGGCGAGGGCGACTCCTCGATGATCTTCTGGTAGCGGCGCTGCACCGAGCATTCGCGCTCGAAGAGGTGCACGCAGCCGCCTCGGGTATCCCCGAAGACCTGCACCTCCACGTGCCGCGGCCGCTCGAGGAAGCGCTCCAGCATCAGGCGGCCGTCGCCGAAGGCGCTCTCCGCCTCGCCGCGGGCTCCGCGAATCGCCTCGTCGAGCGCCGCGGGCTCGCGCACGACGCGCATGCCTTTGCCGCCGCCGCCCGCGACGGCCTTGACGAGCAGCGGATAGCCGACGCGCGCGGCTTCGGCCGCGAGCCGGGCCGTCGACTGGTCCTCGCCCATGTAGCCTGGAACGACGGGAACGCCGGCGGCGGAGGCCAGCGCCTTGGCCTCGTGCTTCAGGCCCATCGCGCGGATCGCCGCGGGTCCCGGGCCCACGAAGAGGATGCCGGCCGCGGCGCAGGCTTCCGCGAAGGCCGCGTTCTCGGACAGGAAGCCGTAGCCCGGGTGGATCGCGTCCGCGCGCGTGGCGCGCGCCGCCGCGATCACGGCCTCCGCGTTCAGGTACGAATCGCGGGCTGGGGCGGGCCCGATGGCGTGCGCCTCGTCGGCGAGTCGCACGTGCAGCGCCTCGCGGTCGGCCTCCGAATGCACCGCGATGGCGTGCACGCCGAGCCGGCGGCAGCTGCGGATCACCCGGCAGGCGATCTCGCCGCGATTCGCGATCAGCAGACGCGCGATCCTCACGCGTCGCGGGTCCAGCGGGGCTTGCGCCGCTCGAGGAATGCCGAAAGCCCTTCGCGCGCCTCGGACCCGGACCGGATGCGTGCGATCCAGCGCGCCGTGTCCGCGAGCATGGCCTCGTCACCGGCGTCGCTGCGCCCCGTCGCGCGGCGGATGAGCCGCTTGATCTCCGCCTGCGCGCCCGGTGCGCCGGCGAGCAGCGCAGCCAGCACCCCGTCCGCCGCGGCCGCGAGAGAGCCCGGATCGACCGCCTCGTGCACGAGCCCGATGCGAAGGGCGGTCGCCGCATCCATGGCCTCGCCGCTCAGGAACCAGCGGCGCGCCTCGCGCGTGCCGATCGCACGGATCACGTACGGCGAGATCATCGCGGGCACGAGGCCGAGGCGGACCTCGGACAGCGCGAAGCGCGCGCTCGTGGCCGCGAGCGCGATGTCGCAGGCCGCGATGAGCCCGACGGCACCGCCGAACGCCGCGCCGTTCACGAGCGCGAGCGTCGGCTGCGGCTGGCGCTCGAGGCGCTCCAGCATCGTCGCGAAGCGGCGCGAGTCGGATTCGTTCTGCTCCGGCGGCGCGGCGCCTGCGGCGCGCATCTCGCCGATGTCCGCGCCCGCGCAGAAGACGTCGCCCGCGCCGGTGAGCACGATCGCCCGCGCGCCCGCGTCGCCGGCGAGCGTATCGAGCTCCTCGGTGAGGCGCGCGACCAGCGCCCCCGACAGGGCGTTTCTGGCCTCGGGCCGGTCGAGCGTGAGCGTGACGATGCCGCGGGGGTCGCGGCCGGTGCGGAGCATCGCGGTCACATCCGGAACACGCCGTAGGACTCGGGCGCCGGCGCCGGGCCGCGGGCCACGACCTCGAGCGCGAGCCCGAGCACTCGCCGCGTGTCCATCGGGTCGATTACTCCGTCGTCCCACAGCCGCGCCGTCGCGTAGTACGGGTTGCCTTGCTGCTCGTACTGCTCGCGGATGCCGCCCATGAATGCCTCCAGTTCGTCCGCGGGCCAGGTGCCGCCCTTGGCCTCGATGCCGTCGCGGCGCACGGTGGCGAGCACGCTCGCCGCCTGCTCGCCGCCCATGACGGAGATGCGCGCATTCGGCCAGGTCCACAGGAAGCGCCCGCCGTATGCGCGCCCGCACATGGCGTAGTTGCCGGCCCCGAATGAACCACCGATCACGACCGTCAGCTTCGGCACGGTGGAGCAGGCGACGGCAGTCACCATCTTCGCGCCGTCGCGCGCTATGCCGCCGGCCTCGTAGCGCCGGCCAACCATGAATCCCGTGATGTTCTGCAGGAACAGGAGCGGCACGCGCCGGCGATTCGCCAGCTGGACGAAGTGGGCGCCCTTGAGCGCCGACTCGGAGAACAGGATGCCGTTGTTGGCGAGGATCGCGACCGGGTATCCCCACAGGTGCGCGAAGCCGCAGACGAGAGTCTTGCCGTAGAGCGGCTTGAACTCGTGGAATTCCGAGCCATCCACCAGCCGTGCGACGACCTCGCGCACGTCGTACGGCTGGCGCAGGTCGCGCGGCACCAGGCCGTAGAGCTCGGACGCGTCCTGCGCCGGTGCGACGGCTTCGCGGCGCCCGAGCCAGGCAGCGGGTCGGTGGTTGAGGCTGCCGACGATCTCGCGCGCGATCGCGAGCGCGTGCGCGTCGTTGTCGGCGAGGTGGTCGACGACGCCGGAGGTGCGTGCGTGCACATCGCCGCCGCCGAGCGACTCGGCGTCCACGACTTCGCCCGTCGCGGCCTTAACCAGCGGCGGCCCGCCGAGGAAGATCGTGCCCTGGTTGCGCACGATCACGGACTCGTCGCACATCGCCGGCACGTAGGCGCCGCCCGCGGTGCAGGATCCCATGACGACCGCCACCTGCGGGATGCCGGCCGCCGAGAGGCGCGCCTGGTTGTAGAAGATCCGCCCGAAGTGCTCGCGGTCGGGGAACACCTCGTCCTGCAGCGGCAGGAAGGCGCCGCCCGAGTCCACGAGGTAGACGCAGGGCAAGCGGTTCTCGAGCGCTATCTCCTGCGCCCGCAGGTGCTTCTTGACGGTGATCGGGTAGTAGGTGCCGCCCTTGACGGTGGCGTCGTTCGCGACCACGAGCAGTTCCTCGCCGTGGATACGGCCGATGCCGGCAACGAGGCCGGCTGCCGGCGCATCATCGCCGTACATGCCGCCCGCGGCGAGTGGGGCGATCTCGAGGAACGGGCTGCCGGGATCGAGGAGGGCCTCGATGCGCTCGCGCGGCAGCAGTTTCCCGCGCGCGACGTGCTTCGCGCGCGCCGCATCGCCGCCGCCGGCCGCGGCCTGCGCCTGGCGCCGCTTCAGCTCGGCGACGAGGCCCGCCATGTGCGCCGCGTTCTCCCGGAACTCGGGGCTTCCCGCGTCCGCACGCGAGGCGATCCGCGTCATGGCGCGGTGGCCCGCAGCAGCTCGCGCCCGATCAGCATGCGACGGATCTCGTTGGTGCCGGCGCCGATCTCGTACAGCTTGGCGTCACGCAGGATGCGGCCGGCCGGGTATTCGTTGATATAGCCATTGCCGCCCAGCACCTGGATGGCCTCGAGGCCGGCGCGGGTCGCATTCTCGGACGCGGCCAGCAGGCAGGCGGCGGCATCGAAGCGTGTCGTACGCCCTGCGTCGCAGGCGCGCGCCACCGCGTACGCGTAGGCGCGCGACGCGTTGCTCGCCGTGTAGAGATCAGCGAGCTTCGCCTGCATCAGCTGGAAGCTGCCGATCGGCTTGCCGAACTGTTCGCGGTCGTGCAGGTAGGGGACGATCAGGTCGAGCGCGGCACGCATCAGGCCGAG
>DATEEF010000150.1:0-11075 GCA_035281265.1 Steroidobacteraceae bacterium | reverse complement strand
CCATTTGCCTGGCCGCGTCGCTCACGGGCCCCGGCTCGGTCGGACGAGGGCGCCGCATGATCGCCGCACTCGGCGATCAGACCGGGAGCGACCCGGAGTTGTTGCGCTGGCGCCTCCTCACCGAAGCGGACCTCGCGCTGCGCGCCGGCGACGGAAAAGCGGCGCTTTCCTTCCACGAGCGCGCATTCGCCCTGGACCCGGGTCACGAGGAGGCGCGCACGCGGCTCGCGGAAATCGTGCTCGAGCAAGGCGATGCGAGTCGGGCGCTTGAACTGGCGCGGGCGCCCGATCCCTCGGTGGCGCGGCTCGTCCTTCGGGTCCGCGCGGCGAGAACGCTCGGCGCCGCCGACGCGGTTTCGGGTCTCGACGAGCTGATGTCCATGATCGAAGCCGACCGCAGCAAGGGGATTCCGCCGCACTTGCGCGAGGAAGCGCAGATCGCGCTCTACGTCGACCGCGACGCCCCTGCGGCGGTGCGACTGGCCAGGCTCAATTTCGAAACGCAAAAGGACACGCCGGACCTGCGCATGCTCGCTGCATCCGCCGCCGCAGCAGGCGACGCAACGGCGATGGCCGCGCTGCACGCATGGATGCAGGCAACCGGTTTCGAGGACGTCGCGGTGAACGCCCCGTCTACAGGTCGCGCAGCAGCCACCGGAAATCGGCCGCCTTGATCTCTCGAACCAGGGCGGCACGCCGGTCGGCGAAGCCGTCCTGGCTGCTCCGCTCGGTCCGGTCCGCCAGGTACTCCGCCCGCCGGATGACGAGATCGCTCCACGCGAGCGGCTCATCAGCCGTATAGGCACGCAGCGCCGCCGCGTGCCGGCGCGTCTCGCGCAGGTCGCCATGCCGCAGGCCGAACTCCATCGCGGCGCGGCGGAATTCCAGGTGGTTGTGGCTGACGCAGCCGTCGGCGAGCAGCGCCTCGCCCTGGGCGAGCAGCTCACGCGCGCGCTCGACGTTCGGCGTATGCAGCGCCTGGATGCCGAGGCACCACGGCCCGCAATACGTGCGCGCGACCTCGAGCGCGAGCGCGGAGGCGTGCTGGAGCAGCACCTGCGCATCTGCGCCGCCGCCGAGCTCCCCGATCGCGTGGCCCTGGAGCGTCATCAGCTCCGCCTCGAATCGCCTCGCGCCGAGCTGGCGCGCGAGCGCGAGGCCGCGGTCACAGGCGCGTCGC
The DNA here is from genome assembly GCA_035281265.1 of Steroidobacteraceae bacterium. Lineage (GTDB taxonomy): Bacteria > Pseudomonadota > Gammaproteobacteria > Steroidobacterales > Steroidobacteraceae > SCUD01. The sequence goes on along the minus strand of DATEEF010000150.1, from coordinate 9,895 downwards.
ATGCGCTCGTAGTCGGCGCGGAACAGCGACAGCATCGCCTCGATATCGCGCGTCAACACCTCCGAGCGCGGGTCGCCGAAGCGCGCTGCCTCCGCCGCGATTGCCGCGCAGTCCTCGAGCGCCGCGGACAGCTCGCCGCAGACCGCCCGCGTCAACGCGAGCATCGGCGCGTTCGAGAGCGCAAGCCCCACGGCACCGTGTGCGCGCGCCTCGTCCACGCACTCCTTGAAGTGATCGCGCGCGCTCTGCATGCGCCCGCGCTGGTAGAGCGCGTCGCCGACGCCGCCGAAGGCGCGGGCCTCGTCCACCGGCGAGCCGGCACGCTTTGCCCAGCCGAGCGCGTTCTCGTGCGCCATCAGGCAGTTCTCGAGCTCGCCGCGCGGGAAGTGGATGTTGCCGCGCAGGCTCCAGATGCGGGCCATCAGCTCCGGCCGGTCGAGGCCGGCGAGCACGGCCTCCGTGCGCTCGAGCGCCGCCAGCGCCTCGTCATAGCGGTCGAGGATGCGCAGCGCATTCGCGAGCGCGAGCCGCGCACGCGCCTCGATCAGCGCGTCGGGCCGCAGGTCGATCACCTCGCGCAGGGTCGCGATCGCGTCGTGCGTGTGGCCGGTGCGCGTCTGCAGCTCGCCGAGCAGGCAGCGCGCGAGGCAGAGGTCGACCGGCTCGCGCGCGAGCAGGCAGGCGCGCCCGGCGAATTCGAGCGCGCGGTCGAGCCGCAGCGCGTCGGCTTCCATCATCGCCGCCTCGATGCAGGCGCGTGCCGCGCCGGGATCGCCGGCCTCGGCGAGGTGGCCGGCGCGCAGGCCCGGGTCGCGGTCCGCGTACCAGGCCGCTGCCCCGGCGTGCAGCTCACGCCGCCGCGACTTCAGGAGCGAGCCGTAGACGGCCTCGCGCATGAGGGCGTGCGTGAAGGAGACTTCGTCGCCCTCGAGCGTCAGCAGGCCCGTCTGGACGAGGCGGTCCAGTGCGTCGCCGGTGCCGCCCGGCATGGCGGCGAGCGCCTCGCGCGGAAAGCGCAGCCCGAGCACCGACGCCGCGAGCAGCATGTTCCGGTCGTCGCGCTCGAGCTTCTCGACGCGCGAAAGCACGAGCGCCTGCACGGAGGCGGGCATCGCCGTCTCGCCGGCTTCGGCCGCGCGCAGCAGTTGGTCCAGGAACAGGGGATGGCCCTGTGCGCGGCGGATGCAGCCGTCGATCGTCTCGGCCGGCAGGTTCCGGTACCCCGCGGCCAGCTCGCGCGACTCCTCTTCGGTGAGCGGCGCGAGGTCGAGCGTCGTGAGCGGGCAGCCGCGCGCCCGCGCGCGCCAGGCCGCGTCGATGGGGTCCTCGTCCGGCCGCGTCGACAGCACCAGCAGCGCTGGCTGCGCGGCGACGCAGGCCGCGAGCTCGCCGAGCCGTGCCGCTTCCTCGCCGCCGGCGTAGTGCAGGTCCTCGATCACGAGCAGGAGCGGCGTCTGCGCGCAGGCGGACTCGATGAGCCGCCGCACGATGCCCATGCGGCCGTGCTCGATCGCCTGCGGGTCGACGTTGCGCTCGATGGAGGCCTGGTCGGCGGAAAGCGGCGCGCCGACGAGGCCGCTCGCGTGCAGGATGCTGTCCGCCGGCAGGCGGCCCGACTCGATCGCCTCGGTCACCGCGCGCCCCCGCTCGGCGGGTCCCGCGTCCGCGGAGACGCCGAGCAGGCTCGCGAACAGCGCCGCCAGCGGACGGCGCGCCTTCACCTGGCCGAAGTCGAGCACCTGCACGCGGTGGCAGGCGATGCCGCGCGAGCGCGCGGAATCCATCAGCGACTCGAGCAGGCGCGTCTTGCCGATGCCGGCCTCGCCGCGCGTCACGATCGTGCGCCCGCGCCGCGCGGCCACGCAGCGATCGAGCAGCGAGTTCATCAGCGACAGCTCCGCGTGGCGTCCGGCGAACGGCAGGTTGTGCGCGCCGAGCGCGCGCCGCAGGCCCGCGGAGAGCAGCACCTCGCCCGGGTTTGCGCGCGCGGCGAGCGACTCCGCATCGCCCATCGGGTCGCCGGAGAGCGGGAAAGGCCCGTCGATGCGCGTCGGCAGCAGCGAGCCCTGCGCGATGCCGGCCGCCGGCGCGCCCGGTGTCAGGTCGCTCGCGCCCACCGCGTGGATCATCGCCTGCGCGGCGCGCAGCGCGTGCTGCGGCTCGTTACCGGTGAGTTTCTCGAGGCCGAACACGGCGACGAGGCGATCTCCCGACAGGCGGTCGGCAGCGCCGCCGTGCTGGGCGACGGTCTCGTCGAAGAGGCGCTGGATGCGCTGCGTCAGCTCGCGCGTCTCCTCCGGGTCGAGCGTGCGCCGCTGCGCCGAGAGGCCGGGCAGTCGCATCGCGAGCACGACGCCCGCTTGCAGCACGCGATCGTCCGCGCTGGCCGGGGAGGGCGTCTCCTCCGCGAGGACTACCGCGACTTCATCCTCCGGTTCCGCGCCCGGCATCGCATACAGCGGCCCGCTCGCGCCGGCGCGACGCTTTTTCATGAGCTCGCGATAGAGCGCCTCGGTCGCGGGATCCGGCGCGAGGTCGAGCTCGCGCCGCAGCACCGTGCGCAGGACCTGGTACTGGCGCAAGGCTTCGGTGTAGCGTCCCGCGCGGGCATAGCAGGCCATCAGCTCGCGATGAGCGCCCTCGGCGAGCGGCTCGAGCGCGAGCAGCCAGTTGAGCGCGTCGATCTCGCCGTCCGCGTCCCCGCCGTCGCGGCAGAGCGTCGCGAGCTTTGCGGCGGCGGCGCCCAGTTCGCGCCGCAGCGCGCGGCGTTCCGCGCCCGCCCATTCCTCGAAGGCGCCGGAGCGCGCATCGAATCCCTCCAGCAGCGGTTCCAGCGCAAGCTTGCGCGCGGCCTTCAGCGAATCCGCCGTCGCTTCCGCGAGCAGCGCGCGCAGCCTGTGCACGTCCACCTGCACCTGCGTCAGGTTCAGCGCGACCTGCTGCGCATCGGCCTCGACGAGCGCATGCAGTTTTGCCGGCAGCGCGCGGCGCAGCGCCGTCAGCGCCTGGCGCAGGCTCGATCGGGCGAGCTCGGCGTCGGCGTCTTCCCAGAGGAGCGCGGCGAGACGTTCGCGGCTCTGCGGCGCGCCGTTCTGCAGGGCGAGGAAGGCCAGCATCGCCCGCGTCTTGCGCGCGCTGATCTTGAGGGCCCGGTTGCCGGGCCCCCGTAATTCGAAGCTGCCGAGCAGGCGCAGTTGCAGCACGGGCCGCAAGCCTACTCCGAAAAGGGGACGTTCACCTTTTCTATAAGGTGATCGCCCCCTTGTTATATCATATTTATCAATCAGTTACGTGCATTGAATTTTTCACGCCACTTTCACGCCGAGCCTGACGGGGCCTTCACGGAGGCCCCGTACAAAGGCAACCGTTGAATCACGCGACGAACGAGGGCACGACATGAAACTGAAGGACTCACGCGACCTGCCGGTCTCGACCGCGAGCGGCGCCGCGCTCGACAAGTACGAGCTGGCGGTGAACGAGGCGCTCGGCTACATCGGCAATCCGCTGGCGACGCTCGACGAGGCGCTCGCCGAGGATCCCGACTTCGCGGCAGCTCATGCGTTGCGCGCCGACCTCGCCGTCATGTCCTCGGAGCAGGGCGCGCTCCCGCTGATCCGCGAGAGCCTCGGGGCCTTCGATGGCCTCGGTGACCGTGCGACCGAACGCGAGCGCGGGCACGCCGCCGCGGCGCGCGCGTGGCTCGAGGGCGACTTCAATCGCGCGGCGCACCTGTATGCCGCGATCGCCATCGAGCATCCGCGCGACATCACCGCGATCCAGGCCGCGCACGTCATCGACTTCAACCTCGGCGACTCGATCCTGCTGCGCGACCACGTCGCGCAGGCGCTGCCGTACTGGAACCAAGACGTCCCCGGCTACGGCTACCTGCTCGGCATGCATGCCTTCGGCCTCGAGGAAAACGCCAGCTACGCCCGCGCCGAGGACGTCGGCCGCCACGCGCTCGCGCTGAACGCACGCGACCCCTGGGCCGTGCACGCCGTGCAGCACGTGTTCGAGATGCAGGGCCGAATCCACGACGGCGTCGAGTGGCTGAACTCGACGTCGCCGAACTGGGCCGACAGCGCGCTGGCCTTCCACAACTGGTGGCACCTCGCGCTGCACCAGCTCGAGCTCGGTGACATCCCGGCCGCGCTCGACGTGTACGACCGGCTGGTGCATCCCAGGGAAACGGCCGTCGCGCTCGAGCTCGTCGACGCCTCGCAGCTGCTCGCGCGCATCGCGCTCCGGGGCGGCGCGGTCGGGACGCGCTGGGACGCGCTCGCGGACTGCTGGTCGAAGACGGCCGAGGGCGGCTTCTACGTGTTCAACGACCTGCACGCGCTGCTGGCCTACGCCTTCGCGGGACGCGAGCACGACGCGCGCCGCATCCTGCAGGCGCTGGAAACCAGCGCGGCTGGCCAGGGCACGAACGCCGCGAACGTGCGTGCCGTGGGCCTCGCGATCGGTTACGCCATCGTGGCCATGGCGGCGGGCCGTCCGGCCGAGGCCGTGGAACGGCTGATGCCCGTGCGCAGCCGCTCGTACCGGATCGGCGGCAGCCATGCGCAGCGCGACCTCCTGCAGCTCACCATCGTCGGGGGCGCGCTTGCATCGGGCAACGGCCGCCTGGCGCGGGCGCTCGCGGCTGAGCGCACCGAGCAGAAGCCGGCGAGCCCGCACAACTGGCGGCTCACCGCGCGCGCGCTCGAGGCGCAGGGTGCGACCGCCGAGGCGCGCCAGGCGAGCGAGCACGCGGAGCTCCGGCGCCGCGCACAGATCCGCCGCCACGCGGCGTGACGGGCGAACTCAACGGGTTCATTCGAAAGGAGCACATGAAATGAGACGGATAGCGATATTCACCTACGGCGCGCTGAGCTACTTCGTGTTCCTCGGCACGTTCCTGTACGTGATCGGGTTCGTGGGGAACTTCCTCGTGCCGAAGTCGATCGACTCGGAGCCGCTGCTGCCCTTCGGCCAGGCGCTCGCGATCGACCTCGCGCTGCTCGCGATCTTCGCGGTGCAGCACAGCCTGATGGCGCGGCCGTTCTTCAAGCGCTGGATCACGCGCTACATACCGAAGGAGAGCGAGCGCAGCACGTACGTGCTGGCGGCGAGCCTCGCGCTGATCCTGCTCGTCCGCTTCTGGCAGCCGCTCGGCGGCGTGGTGTGGACGGTCGGGAATCCGGGCGTCGTGTCCATGATCTACGGGCTCTTCGCGATGGGCTGGGTGCTGGTGCTGGTCAGCACCTTCCTCATCAACCACTTCGACCTGTTCGGCCTCCGGCAGTCATGGCTCGCCCTGGCCGGCCGGCCCTACCGGCCCGTCACTTTCCGCCAGCCGTGGCTGTACCGGCAGGTGCGCCATCCCCTGTACCTCGGGTTCTTCATCGCGTTGTGGTCGACGCCCACGATGACGGTGACGCACCTGGTGTTTGCGGTCATGGCCTCGGCCTACATCGTGGTCGGGACGCTTCTCGAGGAGCGTGACCTCAAGGCCGAGCACGCTGAATACGCGGATTACGCGAAGCGCGTGCCGCGCTACATCCCGCGGCTGCTCGGGCGGCGAGACGCCGTCCGGCCTGCCGCTTATGCAGCCAAGAGTTCATCGTAAGTAAGCAAGTAACCAAGCAAGGAGAGGATCATGTTTGCAAGATTCCTGTACCGCGGCATGCCGTTGCCCGTGCTGCTGGCAGTCGCCGCGTTCATCCAGTACCACGCCATCCGCGCGTTCGCGTGATGGACCGTGGATGGCTGATGCCGGGTCGCGAGACCTTGCCGTTCATCCCCTGCTGCAGGGATCGCGGCCCGGCATCACCTGCTTCGTGACGCCAGCCGTCAGAAGTTCGCACGGCGGCGCGCGTAGGAGGGGGCGCCAGGCCTCATGATCTGCTTTTGAAAATCAACAGGTTACATGAACCGATTTGACCGCCGCTTACCGCGGATGGTCGCCGAAAGCTGGCTGGGTCCGCGCTTTCGCCCGGTAGAGTTGTGAATCGCCGCACGCGGGCTGCGCTAGACTCGGGTCGCCGCACAGGGTTATCCGATGGGCTTGCCCATCAAGATCCAAGAATTCTGACAGGGGGTTCCATGATCACAGCCGGGATTTGTACGCCGATTGCACGTCTGTCTGCGACGCGCCTTGTGGCAATCGCGCTATGTGTCGTTGGCGCAATTTCGACAGGATCGGCTCGCGCTCAAAGCGTCGCGCAGGGGACAACCGCCAGCAGTGATGAGTCCTCCACGCTCGGAGAGGTGATCGTCACCGGCACTCGCCGTGCGGATCGCAGCGTGACCGATTCCGCCTCCCCGATCGACGTCATCAGCGGGGCCGATATCAGCGCGCAGCCCACGGCCAACATGCTCGACACGGTGAGGAACCTCGTCCCGTCGTTCTACGTCGGCCAGAACGCGATTTCCGACGCCTCGACATTCGTTCGTGCGCCTTCGCTGCGGGGCCTGCCGTCCGACGAGGTCCTGGTCCTGCTCAATGGCAAGCGATTCAACCGATCGGCGCTGGTCCAGGTCTACAACGGCGGTGACACGGGCCTGTCGTTCGGATCCCACGGGTCGGATATCGCGTCGATCCCCTCGATCGCCATCAAGAAACTCGAAGTGCTGCGCGACGGCGCGACGTCGCAGTACGGATCGGATGCGATCGCTGGCGTGCTGAATTATGGATTGCGTGACGACGCCGGATTCGAGGTCGTCGCACGCTATGGCCAGTTCCAGGAGGACAGCGACGGCGAGAGCCAGCAGATCGCCGCCAACTTCGGCTTCGAGCTCGGCAATCGCGGCTTCGTCAACTTCTCGGCCGAGTACGTCGATGATGGCCAGACGAGCCGCGGCGTCACCCGCCCGGTCGCGGTGAGTTTTGCGGAGGAGAATCCGGAGCTGGCCGACCAGCTGCCGCACTACCCGTTGCCGGTACAGATCTGGGGAAATTCGCCGATGCACGGCTACAAGCTGCTGCTGAACTCGAGCGTGGGCGTCACCGATAACAGCGACTTCTACCTGTTCGCCAACTATGCCGACAGCAAGGCGGATCAGAGCTTCAACTTCCGCTCCTCGCTCGACGGCTGCCGGTTCTACGAGGACGCCGCGGGCGTTGAACACGAGATCTGCGGACGTTCATTCTTCCAGCATCCCTACTACCTGACCGAGTGCCCGCCCGGAAACGCCACCTGCCCGGCGGGCGGCTACGTGCTCGATGACAATACCTTCGAGTTGCGGACGATCTATCCCGGCGGCTTCACGCCGCGTTTCGTCGGCGAGACCGAGCAGATCTACGGCACGATCGGCTACAAGGGAGAGGCGAATTCGGGCCTCCGCTACGACTTTTCGGTGTCGGGCAGCCGCAATACGCTTGCGCTGTCGATGTACAACTCGATATCCCCGTCTTTCGGCGCGGAATCGCAGACGAGCTTCGAATTCGGCGACCTGATCCAGGAGGAATTCGTCGCGAATATCGACCTTTCCTACGGCATTGACGCCGGGCTTGCGAGCGATCTGACGCTCTCGGGTGGTCTCGAGTATCGCGAGGAAACTTACGAGGCGACCGAAGGCGACCCGCAGTCCTATGGTGCCGGGCCCTACGCCGTGCCGCATCCGCTCTTCGTGGAGACGGCGCCGGGTTCGGGCGTGTACACCGATACCGGGACGTTCACGGCCGTGGAGTCGCCGTCGGCAAGCGGCTATGGCGGAACGGCCCCGACGTACGCGGGCAGCTCCAGCGAGGACAGCTTCGGCGCCTACGTAGGCCTGGAAGCCGACCTGACGGACCGGCTGAGTGGCGGTGTCGCCGCGCGCTTCGAGGATTACTCCAGTTGGGGCAACGACACGGTCTACAAGCTCAACGGCATCTTCAAGGTGACCGACGCATTCTCGATTCGCGCCACCCTGGGCAGCGGCTACCATGCGCCGTCACCCGGCCAGAACAACGTCCAGGTGCTGACGACGACCTTCATCGCAGGCCAATCGGTGCAGGTGGGCACTTACCCGGTGACGAGTCAGATCGCGCAGTACTTCGGCGCCCAGACGCTCAAGCCGGCGACGGCGGACAACTACGGCGTGGGCTTTGTGCTCAATCCGACGAACAACTTCACGTTGACGGCAGACCTCTACCGCATTGACGTGTCCGACCGGATCTACATCTCGCAGGCCTTCACGGTGACGGCTGCGGACATCGCTGCCCTGCCGGAACTCGCGACCGTGGGTGAAGGGGGAAATGTCCAGTATTTCACCAATTCCCTGGACACCGAGACGACAGGCCTCGACCTGGTGGGCACCTACGCCACCCAGGCCGGCGGCGGTGACCTCGGCGTGACCCTCGCCTACAACTACAACAAGAACGAAGTCACGGACTTCGACCCCGCCGTGTTCGGGCCCTTGCAGATCAGCACGGCCGAGAACCTGGCCCCCAATCACCGGGCAAACCTGCAGGTGGGCTGGGCCAATGACCAGTGGGCATTCAATATCGTCGAGCGGTACTACAGCGAGTGGAGCTCGGAAGTGGACTACCCGGGCCAGGAGTTCGGCGCGGAATTCACGACCGATGTCGACGTCAGCTACACGTTCATGGAGAGGTACATGCTGACGCTGGGCGGCGCCAACGTGTTCGATGCCTACCCGGACAAGATCGTCCAGTCGCCGGACAACGCGCTCTACCCGATCACGGGCGGCCTCGAGGATGGCCAGGTCTATCCGCGCATGGGCGGCCCGTTCGGGTTCAATGGCGCCTTCTGGTACATGACGCTCAGAATCAATTTTTGACTGAGCGGCCGAGCCTCGACGTCGGGCGGGAAAGCTTCGGCTTTCCCGCCCGTTTCATTTCCGCAAGCCCGAAAGCGCCGGCTGGCGCGCGAAACACTTCGTTGCTGGCGCGATTCGCGCTCGTGCTGCTCGCGCTGGTGGCGAACGGCACCGACGCCGCCTCGCCGGTACCGCAAGGGGCCGAGCACGGCATGGTCGTCTCTTCGCATCGGCTCGCGAGCGAGGCCGGTGTCGCGGTGCTCCGGGAAGGCGGGAATGCGGTCGATGCGGCGATTGCCACGGCGTACGCGCTGGCCGTGACCTTTCCCGAAGCCGGAAACCTGGGGGGCGGCGGCTTCATGCTGGTCCGCATGGCCGATGGCCGCGAGACGTTCATCGATTTTCGCGAGACGGCCCCGGCCGCGGCGACGCGCACCATGTTTCTCGACGCGAGCGGCAACCCGGTCCCGCAATTGTCGACACGGGGTTATCTGTCGGCCGCCATTCCCGGCACCGTCGCCGGCCTCGAGCTCGCCCGCGAGGCGTACGGAACGCGCCCTCGCGCGAAACTGCTGGGCCCTGCGATCGAGTTTGCCGCTCGAGGCTTCGTGCTCGATCAGGGCGATGCGGAATTCCTCGCTGAAGGCGCAGCCGATTTCCGGAAGGACGCCCCGGCCAGCGCAATCTTTCTCAAGGACGGCCGGCCCTATGTGGCCGGCGAACGGCTCGTCCAGAAGGACCTCGCGCGCATGCTGCGCATCATCGCCAGGGACGGAGCCGACGGGTTTTATCGGGGGGAACCTGCCCGCCTGATCGTCGAGGCCAGCAGGAAAGCTGCGGGCATCTTTTCGTCCGCCGATTTCGAGCGTTACCGTGCCGTCGAACGCAAGCCGCTGGCTTGCGACTATCGCGGGTATCGCGTGCTTTCGGCGCCGCCCCCGAGCTCCGGCGGTGTCGTCCTGTGCGAATCGCTGAATCTGCTGTCGGGCTGGCCGGTCGATCCTGAGGGGTTTCACTCCGCGCAGTCCGTGCATTACATGACGGAGGCGCTGCGTCGCGCGTTCCGTGATCGCAACCTGGAGCTGGGCGACCCGGATTTCGTCCACGCCGACGTGGAACGCCTGATATCGCCGGCCTATGCCGATGA
>DATEEF010000149.1:0-4124 GCA_035281265.1 Steroidobacteraceae bacterium | reverse complement strand
GATGGGGTTCGGCGGCCAGGTTGAGCCCGCTGCCGACGGCAGACGGCGAGCGCCAGCTGCCCGTGGAGCCGAGAATCTCGGCGTAGAGACCCGAGCCCGGCGCCGCGAGCCGCGGCTCGGCGAGGTTGCGCGGCACCAGGCGGCCGTCGGCCTCGAGTTCCGCGGTCGCCAGCAGGGCGATCACCTGCGCATCCAGCACGCTCTCGAGTGAGCGCCGGCCGAGGTCCCGGTACAGGGCGTCGAGTGCGACGGCTGCCGCGGCAGCGGCCACGACCAGCAGCAGGGCCAGTGCCAGCAGCAGCCGCGAGCGCAGCGATGGCGCGGGCCTTCCCACCATCAGCCGCGGGCGATCCGGTAGCCGCGGCCCCTCAGGGTCTCGATGGGCTGGTGGCGGTTGTCCGGGTCGAGCTTGCGCCGCAACCGGCCGATGAAGACCTCGATCGTGTTGCTGTCGCGCTCGAAATCCTGCTCGTATAGCTTCTCCGTCAGTTCGGCTTTCGACACGACCTGCCCGGCGCGCAGCATCAGGTATTCGAGCAGCCGGTACTCGAAAGCCGTGAGGTCGACGGCCTGGCCGGCGACACGGACTTCCTGCGCGCGCGTGTCGAGCTCGATGGCGCCGCAGCGGATGAGCGGCTGCGACCAGCCGCCGGAGCGGCGCAGGAGCGCCTGCACCCGCGCCAGCACCTCCTCGAAACGGAACGGCTTGGTCACGTAGTCGTCGGCGCCGGCGTCGAGGCCGGCGACCTTCTCCTGCCAGCCGTCGCGCGCCGTGAGGATCAGGACCGGGAAGCTGCGACCCGCCTTGCGCCAGGCGCGTATCGCATCGATACCGGATCGCCGGGGCAGGCCGAGGTCCACGACCGCGATGTCGATCGGGAATTCGATACCGGCATACTCGCCTTCGATGCCGTCTGCTGCCTCGTCGATCGTGAAGCCGGCGGCACGGAACTGCCGGGCGAGCGAATCGCGCAGGACGGGCTCGTCTTCGATCACGAGCAGGCGCATCGCTCAGCCTTCGCGCCCGGTCGTGGCGTCGACCCGCACCTCGAAGACGCGGCCGTCGTTGCCGAGCAGCCGGATGCGGTACTCGACTCGGTTGCCGTGCCGCTTCTCCTCGGCGCGCACGGCCCGCGCATTGTGGCGGCGCTCGGCGCGTGCCACCGCCTCATCCAGCGACAGTGCGCGCTCGGTCATCGTGCGGTCCGGACCCCGGCGCCCGCGGCCGTCGGCCAGCGCGTCGGTGGCCGGCCATGCGGTGGCGGCGAGCATGCAGCACAGGGTGCCAATTGCGAGCCGGCGGTTCAGGGTCATGTCGACATTCTAGTGGAAGCGGGCGCCCGGACCGCCGCAAGCGGCCCGGGCACCGCAGTTCAGCCCTCGGTCGGCGTGACGTCGACACGAACGCGGATCCGGTCGCCCGGGTCGTACGGCATGCGCGTCATGTATTCACGTCCCGCGTACTCGTAAGTCACGTCATAGCCGTCGATGCGCTCGACGAAGCTGTCCCGGTAGCGGACGTCGCAGCGCTCGTAGCTGCGCAGCTCGCCGCCCCGCTGCAGCGCGCGATCGACCGCGACCTTGTGCCCGATCGCGCCCCCGATGATGGCGCCGGCGACGCGCGCGACGTCCTTGCCGCGCCCGCGGCCGACCTGGTTGCCGACGACCGTGCCGATCGCACCGCCGAGCAGCGTGCCCCCGACGTGGTTCGACGAGAACGGCCCGTCGGAAGCGGCGCGCGTCTCCTGCCAGCATTCGCGGACCGGTTCGCTCACGCGGACCTGCCTGCGGATCGGCTCGACGTGCACGACTTCGGCAAAGTCGAGGTCGTCTTCACGGTCGTAGCGACGGTCGAAAGGATTGCCCGAGGAATCCGCCAGCGCCGCACCGGAAGCCAGTGCAAGGCCCGCGGCACCCGCGAGGATTCGATTGAAGCGTGACATGTGCCCCCTCCTTGATGACCACGGTGGCCAATCTACGTGGGGGCAAATGAATGCGTCCTGAACGCGAACCGGCGTCGCTACACGCCGGGATTCACGGGTTTTCGGCCTTGGCGGCGACCCAGAGCCGGTCGAGCAGCTCGGGCGATGCGTCCGTGGCAGGCTGGCCGAGGCGCTCCAGTTCGCGCTCGACGTGGCGGTAACGGCGCGCGAACCGCTCGTTGGCGCGCCTCAAGGCGGATTCCGGGTCGAGGTCGAGGTGACGCGCGAGGTTCACGATCGAGAACAGGAGGTCGCCAAGCTCCGCTTCACGCGCCGCCGCGTCGCCCGACGCGAGCGAGGCATCGAGCTCCGCCAGCTCCTCGGAAACCTTCGCTCGCGGTCCGGCCGCGCTTGGCCAGTCGAATCCCGCCTGGGAAGCCCGCGCGCCCAGCTTGCGCGCGCGCGTGAGCGCCGGCAGCGCGGCGGGGATGTCCGCGAGCGCGCCGGCGTCGCCGCGTGCCGCGCGCTCCTCGCGCTTCATGCGTTCCCAGGCCGCCGTCTGCTCGACCGCGCCGGCGACCGTCGCATCGCCGAAGACATGCGGATGCCGGCGTGTCAGCTTGTCGCTGATGGCATCGACCACGTCGTCGAACGCGAACGCGCCCTGCTCCTGCGCCAGCCGCGCATGGAAGGCCACCTGGAACAGCAGGTCGCCGAGCTCGTCGCGAAGCTTTCCGAGATCGTCGCGCTCGATCGCGTCGGCGACCTCGTAGGCCTCCTCCAGCGTGTGGGGAGCAATGGACCGGAAGTCCTGCTGCAGGTCCCAGGGACAGCCGCGCTCGGGGTCGCGCAGCCGCGACATGATCGCGAGCAGCCGCTCAATCGCCATCGTGCGCCCTGACGCCGAGCGCCTCGCGCAGCGTGAGCAGCATGCCGGCCGTCGCACCCCAGATATTGAAGCTGCCCCAGGGCAGCTCGAAGGTCTCGATGTCCTGCCCCGCGATGCGGTGCTGCCGACGCGTGTGCGTCGCGGGATCGAGCAGGTGCCGCAGCGGAGCCTCGAAGGTTCCCGCCACTTCCCTCGGGTCGAGCCGGAGCTCGAAGTCCGCATGCACGAGGCCGACGACGGGCGTCACGCGAAAGCCGCTGATGACCGCGTGGTCCGGCAGGAGGCCCAGGATCTCGACCCGGTCGCGCGCGAGCCCTATCTCCTCTTCCGCCTCCCGCAGCGCGGCCGCCGTCGCGTCGGTGTCCGTCGGCTCGAGGCGACCGCCCGGAAACGCGACCTGTCCCGCGTGGTGCGCGAGGTTGTCTGCCCTGAGCGTGAGCAGCACGGTGAGCTCCTCGCCACGGTCGACGATCGGCACGAGGACGGCGGCGCGGGTCACCACCCGCGGCATCAGCGCATGCAGCTGTCGCCGGTCGGCGCCCGCGTAGTGGCCGATGCGGGGTGGCTCGCGCTCGTCGGGTCGCCGGGCGAGACGCCGGCGCAGCTCGTCGCGGAGCTGCGCCGTGGGCAGCAGGTAGGGCTCGAGTGGCGGCACGGCATTCACGGCTTGTCCGCTTCGCCGCGCGCGAGGCGCGCCGGGTCGAGCAGCCGGGCGAGTTCGTCGCGGGGCAGGTCGGTCTCCTCCACCGCGACGTCAAGGACCGGCCGCGACTCCGCCGCGGCACGCTTCGCGATCGCCGCCGCGCGGTCGTAGCCGATGCGCGGCGCAAGCGCCGTCAGCAGCATGGGATTGCGCGCGAGGGACTCCGAGATGCGCGCGGCGTTCACGGTGATGCCCGGGATGACGCGCTCCGCGAGCGCGGTGGCCGAATCCGCAAGGAGTCCGATGCTCTCGAGCAGGGCGTCCGCGACGAGCGGCAGCATCACGTTCAGCTGGAAGTTGCCCGATGCGCCGGCCATGCCGACGGCTGCGTCGCGCGCCATGACCGTGGTCGCCGCCATGGCGACCGCTTCCGGGATCACCGGGTTCACCTTTCCCGGCATGATGCTCGAGCCCGGCTGCAGCGCCGGCAGCGTGATTTCCGCCAGCCCGGCCAACGGGCCCGAATTCATCCAGCGCAGGTCGTTCGCGATCTTGAGCAGCACCACGGCGGCGCCGCGCAGGCTCCCCGACAGTTCGACCGCGGTGTCCTGCGAGGCGAGGCTCGCGAACCGATCCGGCGCGCCGGTGAAGCCGATGCCGGTCCTCGCGG
>DATEEF010000148.1:0-10884 GCA_035281265.1 Steroidobacteraceae bacterium | reverse complement strand
AGGTCCGCGGCGCAGCCCTGCGCCTTGAGCCCGTCCTTCCGAATTGCGGCCACGGTGGTCTCGACGTCGGCGGCCTTGCGCGCCACCAGCAGCACCTCGGCGCCCAGTGCCGCCAGCTCCTTCGCGGTCGCGAGCCCGATGCCGCTCGTCGCGCCGGTGACGACGGCACGCTGCCCTTCGAGCGACCAGTGGCGCGACGGCATCGGCATGGTCAGACCGGATCGTCGATGGACTTCGCCAGCGGCGTGAAGAGCTTCGGGCCCTGCTCCGTCATGTGCCAGCAGTCCTCCATGCGTACGCCGAACTCGCCGGGAATGTAGATCCCCGGCTCGTCCGAGAAGCACATGCCGGCCGCGAGCGGCGTGCGATCCGCGCGCATGAGGTTCGGCGGTTCGTGGCCCTCCATGCCGATGCCGTGGCCCGTGCGGTGCGACGTGCCGGGCAGCCCGTAGTCCTTCGCCCAGCCGAGGCCCTCGTAGTGGCGGCGCACGGCGATGTCGATGTCGCCGACCGGGACGCCGAGCTTCGCCGTCTCGAGCGCGATCTCCTGGCCGCGCTTGACGGTGTCCCAGACCTCGCGCTGGCGCTGGCTCGCCGCGCCGATGACCCAGGTGCGCGAGATGTCGGACGAATACCCGTGCAGCTTGCAGCCCGTGTCGACCAGCACGATCGATCCCTCGCGCAGCGTTTGCGGCTTCTCCGTGCCGTGCGGATAGGCGCTCGCCTCGTTCAGCAGCACGAGTGAAAACGGCTCGGCCCCGCCCAGCTCCCGGATCCTGCCTTCCAGCATCCCGCGGATGTCGCCGGCGGACATCCCGACTTTCGCGTTCGCATGCACGTGGCGGATCGACGCGATCGTCACGTCGTTCGACGACTGCATCAGCGCGAGCTCCGCCGGCGACTTGATCACGCGGCAGGCATTGACCAGCCCCTCGCCAGACACGACCTCGCGGTCGAAGCCCGACGCGCCGCGAACGTGGTCGACGATGAAGAAGCGCGTCGTCCATTCGACCGCGAGCGGGCCCTGGGCCGGGTTCGCCTTCATCGCGTCCGCGATGCCCGCGAAGGGACTCTGGTCCTCGTGCCAGGGACGTACGTCGGCGTCGATCTGGAGCGACTCCTCGACCGAGGGCACTTCGAAGTACGGCGTGACGACGACCGCCTGGCCGCTGGCCGGGATCACGGCCGCCGTCGTGCGCTCCGAGCGCCACCAGCGGATGCCCGTAAAGTATTCGAGCGACGGGCCGGCCTCGACCAGCAGGGCCGCAATTTTCTCGCGCTGCATCATCGACTGGAGCTTCGCGACCCGCGCGACCCGCTCGGCGGCGGTGATGGGTGGCGCGATGCGGATCGCCGACGAGGCCGTCGCCTCGGAGCCGCCAGCCCGCTTCGCAAGGCCGGCCGCTAAGGCGACGCCCGCCGCTGCCCAGCCGAAGAATTCGCGTCGCGTCCGCTGCAGCATCGGTATCCCCCGTTTCGAGAGGCGCATTAGAACCGAAATGTCGTCGAGGCGCACCCGCGGTCGGTGGATTATCCTTGCGCCCGGCGCGTCATGCGACGGAGCGATCCATGAATACCCGGAGTTTCTGGTCCCTGTGCCTTGCCGCTTGCGTCCCCTGGGCCACCGCGGCCCCGGCGGCCCCGGCCGATTACGCCGCCGCAGACCGGATCTTCGGCGAGTATCGCCTCGATGCGCACGTGCCGGGCCTTGCCTACGGCATCGTCGCCGACGGCCGCCTCGTTCACGTCGGCACGCTCGGGGTGCAGGATCCCGAATCGAATCGGCCCGTCACCGCCGACACGCTGTTCCGCGTCGCGTCGATGACGAAGGCATTCACGGCGCTCACGATCCTGAAGCTGCGCGACGACGGCCGGCTCCGGCTCGATGCACCCGCGTCCGAGTACGTGCCACAGCTGCGCGAATGGAAGTATCCCACGGAGGATGCCCCGCCGATCCGCGTGCGCGACCTCCTCAATCACGTGGGCGGCTTCGTGACGGACGATCCCTGGGGCGACCGCCAGACGCCGCTGCCCGATGCCGAGTTCACGCGGTTGCTCGAGGGCGGCGTGCCGTTCACCAGCACGCCGGGCACCCGCTTCGAGTACTCGAACCTCGGGTATGCGCTGCTCGGGCGCATCATCACGAATGTCTCAAAGGCGCCGTATCCGGAGACCATCGCGCGCACGCTGCTCGAGCCCCTCCGCATGCAGGCATCCGGCTTCGATGCCGAGGCGGCGCCTCGCGAGAAACGCGCCATGGGTTACCGCTGGGAGGATGACGCCTGGCGCCTCGAGCCGACGCTGGGGCCCGGCGCCTTCGGCGCCATGGGCGGGCTGCAGACGAGCGCGAACGACTACGCGAAGTGGGTGGCCTTCCTGCTGTCCGCCTGGCCTGCCCGCGACGGCGCGGACGACGGGCCAGTGCGGCGCGCGACCGTGCGCGAGCTCGCGCATGGGTCGAACTTCCCGCGCTTTCGCGACCGTCCGGCCCGCAGCGGCTCGGAACCCAGCCGCCAGGCGATCGCCTACGGAATGGGGATGATCGTGGCGGTCGACGAGGTGCTGGGGCTTACGATCAGCCACAGCGGCGGCTATCCCGGCTACGGGTCGCACGTGCTCCTGCTGCCGGATCGGGGAATCGGCATTTTCGCGTTCGCGAACCGCACCTATGCGGGGCCGGCACGCGCCGTCTGGGACGCGGCGCTGGCGCTCGATGCGGCCGGCGCGCTCGGGAGCGAGCGCGAACTGGCAATAGGTGAGCCGCTGGCCGCGGCCTATCGCGCGGCAGGCGCCATGTACCAGGCGGGCGCGGTGGACCCGGGACGCGACCAGCTCGCGATGAACTTCCTGCTCGACCGCGACGCGGCGCACTGGGCGAAGGAGTTCGCGAAGCTGGAGTCGGAAGTCGGCGACTGCGACACGGCGTCGGCCCTCACGGCGACAGGTGCGCTTTCCGGCGACTTCACCTGGACCTGCGCGTATGGGCGCCTCGACGGCTCGCTGCTGCTCGCCCCGACGCGGCCGGAGCGCATCCAGGAGCTTCAGCTGTCGGTGATCAAGCCGTGACGAGTGATTCGAACTCGGGCTCGGCGTTCGCCCCGCAGATGAGGAGCACGACCGTCTTGCCCGCGTAGCGCGCGGCATCCTTCAGGTAGGCGGCGACCGCGACGCCGGCGGCGCCCTCGACCAGCTGCCCGTCCTCGCGATGCACGCGGCGTGCGGCGGCTACGATCTCGTCCTCCGTGACGAGAACATGGCGGTCGATGACCTGCCGGCAGATCGCGAGCGTGATCGCCCCGGGCTCCACGCCGCCCGCCGTGCTCGTGGACCAGGTCGGCTTCTCGCGCACGTCGACGATCGCGCCGGCCTTCAGGCACTCGTGCATCGCCGGTGAATTCTCGGGCCAGCAGCCGACGACTTCGGTGCCGGGCGACGCGGACTCCAGGTGCAGGCCCATGCCGCCGATGAGCCCGCCGCCGCCGACCGCCACGAAGACGGCATCGGGCGCACCCGCGCCTGCCTGTCGGAGCTGGCGCAGGATTTCGACCGCGAGCGTCCCCTGCCCCTCGATGACCGTCGCATCGTTGTACGGCGACACGTACGGACGTCCGGACCGCTCGCTCTCGCGGCGCGCCGCGAGCTCGGCCGCCAGCGCGTCGCCTTCGACGGTGTGCACGCGGGGTTTCAAGGCGTCGATGCGCGCGCGCTTGCGCGGATGGATGTGCTCAGAGACGAAGATCTCCACCGGGATGCCGAGCTTGCCGGCCATGGTCGCGACGGCGAGCGCATGGTTGCCAGTCGAGGCCGTCACGATGCCGCGGGCGGCCTCCGCTTTCTGCAGCGAGAGGAGCTTGTTCGCCGCGCCGCGCAGCTTGAAGGCGCCCGTTTCCTGGAGGTTCTCGAGCTTGAGGTAAACCCGCGCAGCCGTCGATTCGCTCAGCTCGCGTGAAAGCTGTAGCGGCGTCTCGCGGACATACGGTCGAATGTGCTTTTCGGCGGCGACGGAATCCATGCGCCGCCGATTCTACGGCATCGTGACAATCACTTTCCCGCGCGCGCGCCCGGTCTCGAGATAGCGCATGGCATCGGCCGTATCGGCGAGCGGGTAGCGGCGATCGATGACAGTCCTGACTGAGCCGGATTGCATGAGGCCGGCCAGCGTCGCGAGGTCTGCGCCGCTCCCATGTGAAAGGAACATGCCGATGTCCTGGTCCACGAACCAGGAGACGAACATCGCCCGCAGCGGCGCCATGAACGCGCCGTACCAGGGGTTTGCGTCCGTCCCGCCGCCGCCGATCAGGAGGTGCTTGCCCTGCGGCGACAGGATGCGCCGCACCTCGAGGATGCCCCGGTTCGCGACGTTGTCGATCACGACGTCGTAGCGCCGGTCGCCTTCGGTGAAGTCGGCCTCCGTGTAATCGATCGTGTGATCGGCGCCGAGCGAGCTGACCAGCGCTAGATTCCGCGTGCTGGAGACGCCGGTCACCGTGGCGCCCATCGACTTCGCGATCTGCACGGCAAAGCTGCCCACCCCGCCCGAGGCGCCGTTGATCAGCACCGACTGGCCCGCCTTCACGTCCGCGCGATCGCGCAGTGCCTGCAGGGCCGTCACCGCGGCGACATTCACGCCGGCCGCCTGCTCGAAGCCGGCAGCCGCCGGCATGCGCGCGATGCTTCCGTCCTCGGCGACGGTGACATATTCGGCGAGCGCGCCGAACTTGCCGCCGAACACCGCATCGCCCGGCTTGAACTTCGTGACGCCCTGCCCGACCGCCTCCACGACACCGGCGAAGTCGACGCCGAGGCGCGGGCTCGCCGGCGCGCCGAAGCCGGATTCCATGCGCATCAGGTAGGGCTCGCCGCGCATGTAGTGCCAGTCGAGCGGATTGAGGCCCGCCGCGCGCACTTTCACGAGGACCTGGCCGTTCGCCGGTACAGGTTTCTCGACGTCCTCGAGCGCGAGCACCTCCGGCGGCCCATAGCAGCGACGCACGATCGCCTTCATCGTGACGGCTCCCGGTGCGATGGCCGGCCCGGGCTCGCAGGGCTTTTCGTGGCCCAGGGTATAGGCGAGGACGATGATCGCGATCGCGACAAGGCCCAGCAGCGACCACAGGATCCGGCGTGGAAGCGACGGCATGCATCAACTCCGTTGTGAGGGAGGCGATTCTGCGCGCGAAAATGCGCTCCCGCCACGCCCTTCATCCGCGGCATTCGCATGCCGTCGGCCCATGGCGTCGCCCGTCGCGAAGCCGCCCGCCTTGCGGGACAGCGCGTCGAAGGGTGGACTATTCTTGCAGCATGGCCGCCGTGTCCCTGCCCGCCCCAGCCCGCGGCCTTGCGCTCGCTTTCAACTGGCGCCGCGTGCTGTTCGTGGTCCTGCTCTCTTTCTCGATCGGCGCCCTGATCGGAATCCACTGGAAGTCTGGCTGGTGGTCCGCAGTCGAGCGCGTGCTCGCACTCGGGTTCACGACCATGCTGGTGTTCAGCCTCTTCGAGCAGTGGCCGCGGCGACTGCCCCGCTGGCTGCCACGGTGGATACTGCAGGTGGTCACCGTCGCAGTGAGCGTGCCGGTCACGACCTTCACCATCTACATCCTGTCGACCGCAGCCGGCGCCCCGCCTTTCTGGGAGGTACAGGACCGCATGGAAGGATTCGCGGCTCTGACCGGGCTCGGCGTCTTCCTGTCGCCGTGGATCGCGCTCGGCGCGCTCGTCTGGCAGAAGGAGGCGCTGGCCCGCGAGCAGGCACTCGCGCTGGACCTCGCGCGCAGCGAGGCGGACCGGCTCGCGCTCGATGCGCGCCTGAACCTGCTGCAGGCGCAGGTGGCGCCGCACTTCCTCTTCAACACGCTCGCAAACGTGCAGGCGCTCGTCGAGGCCGGCTCGTCCAAGGCGCCGGAAGTCCTGCGCAGCCTCGTCGCGTACCTGCGTGCCGCGGTGCCCCGCCTCAACGACCCCGTCACGACGCTCGGCCAGGAGCTCGACCTCGTGCGTGCCTACCTCGAGCTGATGCGCACGCGCATGCCCGACAGGCTCGCGTTCGATATCCAGGCGGACGATGCCGCGCGCGGGCTGCGGTGTCCGCTCATGACCCTCCTGACGCTGGCCGAGAATGCCGTGCGCCATGGCATCGACCCGAGCGAGGAAGGCGGGAACATCGCGATCGAGGTGCGCGTCACCGAGGGTCGTTGCTGGATCCGCGTTGCCGACTCCGGAGCCGGCCTCGGGGCAGCCAGCCTCGGGCTCGGCACGGGACTCGCTGCCCTGCGCGAGCGGCTCGCGCTCGTCTTCGGTGACGATGCGAAGCTGTCCATACGCGCGCGCGAGCCGCGCGGCGTCGTGGCCGAGCTCACGTTTCCAGCGCGCGAGGCAGCGGCGTGACGACGACGAGCCCGACTGCGCTGATCGCGGACGACGAGCCGCTCCTCCGGGAAGCGCTCGCCGCCCAGCTCGCCCAGGCCTGGCCGGAGCTCGAGATCATCGGGCTGGCCCGGAATGGACGCGAGGCCGTGGCGCTCTTCGAGAGCCGGCGTCCGGACATCTGCTTCCTGGACGTGCAGATGCCGGGCATCTCGGGCGTGGAAGCCGCGCGCCGGATCGGCCGCCGTGCACACCTCGTTTTCGTCACTGCCTATGACCACTATGCCGTGCAGGCCTTTGCGCAGGGCGTGCTCGACTACCTCGTGAAGCCGGTGGAGCCCGCGCGCCTCGCCGAGACTGTGATGCGACTCGAGGAGCGGCTGCGCGCGGCCCAACCTGCGACGAACACCGAATCCCTGCTCCAGCACCTCACGGAGCAGCTGGCGAAACTCCAGGCTGCTTCCGCGGTTGCGCCGCTGCGCTGGATCCGAGCGCAAGTGGGCCACACGCTGCGGCTCATCGCGACGGATGACATCGTGTTCCTGCGCGCCGACAGCAAGTACACGCTCGTCGCCTGGCGCGGCGACGACGGCGAGCCGGCAGAGGCGCTGGTGCGCACCTCCCTCAAGGAACTGGCGGCGCAACTCGACCCGGCGCAGTTCGTCCAGGTCCACCGCTCCGCGATCGTGAACCTGCACGCGATCGATCACGTGCGCCGCGGCGACAACGAGACGGCGGACATCCACCTCAAGGGCCGCCCGGAAGTGCTGCCGGTGAGTCGCAGTTACCTGCACCACTTCAAGCAGATGTAGCCGCGCCCGGGCGGCCACTTGCGCTGTCGATTCCGGTGCTCGCGTTCCTCGTGATGTTGGTTAAGGGGGGGGTTCCATGGATAACATGAAAACCGAATCGCGGTGGCTTGCCGCGCTGTTGCTGGCACAGATGGTGATCGGACCCATCGCCAACTTCCGGCTGCTGGAGCCGGCTTTCCAGGGCGAAGGCGGCTTCCTCGTGAATGCGGCGCCACATGCGACGGCCGTCGGCGTCGCGGCGCTCCTGTCGACAGCCCTCGCGCTGCTGCTCGCGGCGATCGCCGTCGTGCTCTGGCCCGTCGTCCGGCCTCTCAGCGATCGCATGGCGCTCACGCTTGCGATGCTGGGCGCCGCGGCGGTCGCACTCGCCGGCACCGAGAACGCCGCCCTCCTGTCGATGCTCTCCCTCAGCCAGGCCTATGTCGAAGCGGGCGCGCCCGACGGCGCGCTGTTCGAGGGGCTGCGGGGCGTCGTCCGCTCGCAGCGGAATTGGTCGCACCTGATCCAGCTCCTGGGAGCGGGCGGCTTCATCCTCGCGATGTACGCGACGTTCTACCGCTTCGAGCTTGTACCGCGATGGCTGGCCGGATTCGGCATGCTCGCCGCGCTTGCGCAGATGGTCGCCGTGGCGAAACCGTTGTTCGGCGGATGGGTGGATTTCATGCTGCTTGCGCCGCTTGGCGCGGCGCAGCTGCTACTCGCCGGCTGGCTACTCTGGAAGGCGGGGTTCGGGCGCGCGACGCCCGCCGCAAGCTGACTTCAGGGCGGGGCGTTGCGCGCCGGGAAGTCGCGGAAGAGCTCGGTCACGGCCGCCTGGACGAGCTCCGGCTGCACACCTTTCTTGCCGAGCTCGCGCGCGATGCTGCCGCGCCAGACCTCGGACTTGCGCGCCGGGTCGATGACATGGACGACCAGCGAGCCTTCCTTCACTTCCTTGACGCCGGAACTGCCGACACCGACCGAGCCGCCGCCGCTGCTGCCGTAGCTGCCGACGCCGACGCCGATCCGGAACGGGTTGTTCTTCAGCTTCTCGGTTTTCGCGCCTTCGTACTCGATGACGAGGTCCGGTGTGCCGCCGGCGGCCGGCGCCGCCTCGACGTAGCCTTTCGCCTTCAGGTCGTTCGCGATCGCGGTCCGGATGTAGCCGTCGACGATCGAAGCCGAATCACCTGATCCGGCAGCCATCGGAGCGTTTGCCCAGCCGAAAGTCCGGTAGGCACTGAAGTCCGCCTGCGCACCGCGCATCGTCTCGGGGGCCGTAGGCCGCGAAGCGCAGGCGACGACGAGGACCGGAACCAGGACCGCCAGCAGGTTGCGCAGTGGTGCGTTCATGACTCGCTCCTTGCAGCGAAGATACTCCGTTTTGGTCACGCAGCGTCATAGGCAAACAGCACGGCGACGATTTTCCAGCCGTCCTGCCCCTCGGCAAGGTGAAGGCCGAGCTTCCCGGGCCTTTCCTCGCCCTCGTCCACGAACACGAAATCCGCGCTCACCCGCGCGATGCGCCGGCCCATGTCGACGCGGACATTCTCCAGGCGCTCGCTGATCGCCCGGCCGGTGGCGAAATAGTTGCGCTGGCGCTCGACGAACTCGTCGAGGCCACGTGTGGTGATCGATCCGTCATCGGCCGGGAATGCGACGACGACCGCAGGATGGAACAGCATGCGCCAGCGCTCGAGCGTCGGGCCGGCATACAGACCGATGTAGTCCGCAACGACCCGGTCGACGGCCGCGCGTGCGGCGTCCGCGCGGGCGACGTGCGCGTGGGCCAGGGCCAGCATCGCCAGCACGAGCAGCGCGCCAGATCTAGGGATCGGATGCATCTCGGACCTCCGTCTGCCCGCCCATGGTGCGCGTCGTCGCGTATTGTGTCGACTACACGCCCGGGCGGTTGGTCCTACGCGCCGCCTACACCCAGCGGGCGGGCAGCCTACATCCGACACCGCTGACCGCCCCTGCCTCGCCGCGGCCGGCCGGCCGACTATCGGGCCGAACCGAATCCAGGTTCGAGTCTGTCGGGAGCCAATAACATGACGCTAGGGACAATCCTCCTGATCGTGCTCATCCTGCTGCTCATCGGCGCAATCCCGGCGTGGCCTTACAGCCGCGGCTGGGGCTACGGCCCGAGCGGCGTAGTGGGCCTCATCGTCATCGTGCTGATCGTCCTGCTGCTGACCGGTCGCCTATAGGCGTCGTCCGGTCGCACGCCAAGTGCGACCGACCATGGCCGGCCTTACACTGCCGGCCCATGCGGTTTACGCCAGCGTTCTACCGGGCTGCTGCGCTTTGCTCGATTGCCTCGGCGCTTACGACGCTTGGGCTGATCTTCCTGCCCGGGATGCTTGCGCCGGCGGATGATTTCGCCGCGCGCATGGCGCGCGTGAACGATCCCGCCTACCGGCTCTACGCCTGGGTCTATTTCACGCATCCGTTCCTCGTCGTGACGGCCGCGCTCGCCGTCGCGATGCGACTGCGGCGCGAGGCGGCATCGCTCGTCGTGCCCGGCTTGCTTGCTTTCCTCTTGTGGGGCGCGACCGAAGCCGGGCAGCAGGCCCTGACGCTCTTCGCGTTCAATCCCTGGCGCCTCGCCTGGCTCGCGGGCGATCCGGCCGTGCGCGCGACGATGGAAGCACGCACCGCGATATACGACGGCCTGTGGAACTCGATGTACTTCCTGCTGATCGTCGGCTTCTTCATCGCCAACGCGCTCTACGCCGTGGCGATGTGGCGGCGCGACGGATTGTCCCGCGTCGTGGGCGCGTTCTACGCCGCGGCGGCTGTCCTGACGCTGCAGATCATCGTCGTCGAGGTCGGCGGCGCGCAGCTGCTGCCGGATGCGCTCGATTTCTGGCTTTATCCGCTGATCCAGCCGCTCGCGCGCACGCTGATCGGCGTGTGGCTGTGGCGGCATGCGGCTGAGGGCGCGTCGCTGACGCGCGCCTGACCTGCCTCCGCACGCGTAGGACAAACTCGAATTGCGGGGTCAGCCGCAACGCCGCTAGCCTTCGGATATGCGCCAGCACTGGCTCATTGCTACGGCGATGCTCGCCGCCGGCTGCACCACGACGCCGGTGCCGAGCTCGTCCGCGAAG
Organism: Steroidobacteraceae bacterium; assembly: GCA_035281265.1. Taxonomy (GTDB): domain Bacteria; phylum Pseudomonadota; class Gammaproteobacteria; order Steroidobacterales; family Steroidobacteraceae; genus SCUD01. The sequence goes on along the minus strand of DATEEF010000148.1, from coordinate 617 downwards.
CCGATTCCCATCGATCGGGTCTACTCGGTGCAGAGCACCACGCCCGAAGAGGGCCGTGCACTCCTCGTCGTGACGCGCGACAAGGGGTGGAAGGCCCAGGCCTGCATCGCTCGCCTCTATGTCGATGGCGAGCTCGTCGCCGACCTCAAGGCGAGCGAGCAGATCCGGCTCTACGTGGCGGAAGGGCCGCACCTCGTCGGCGTCAGCGGGGAGCGCTGCCTCGGCGGTGCGGACCAGGCGTCCGTCGAGGTGACACGGGCGAAGCCGGTGCTGCTGCGCGTCTCCATGGGCGGCGGCGTCGGCATGAAGATCGAGCCGAGCGCGTTCTGACCCAACGCGGGGTAGCCGACCCCCGCCCGAGCGCACGTTGATGTGATGCCAGCGGCGCGACCCTGACATGACGAGACATCTGGACAGGCCTGCCCGAATTTGCTGCACTCGCGCCCTCGACCCTGGAGGAATATCGAATGGACTTCGACCGCCTGAAGCTCGTCGCATGGACGGCCTGCTGCTCGACGCTTGCCCTCACCGCCGTGAATGTTCCCGCGGCGCCTCCGGGAGAAAACCCGGCCCAGAAGCACGCCCGCATCGTCGCCTACTGGACCGAGGCGCGCAGG
>DATEEF010000147.1:0-12192 GCA_035281265.1 Steroidobacteraceae bacterium | reverse complement strand
TAGGTGTCGTCGAGCAGCGTGACGACCGGATAGAAGACGCCGTCCTCGCCACCGTGCCTCGCGTCGAACAGGCTCTTGACGCGGATGCGATATCGCGTCGCCTGCTCCGGCAGCGCGAAGGCCGCGAATGGAGAGACGCCGCTCTGGAAGTCGAACACCGGCGTCTGCGCGTCGATCGTCGCCTTCGCCTGGCCCTGGCGCGGCAAGGCACCGAAGTCGAACCCGGACGGATCGTCGCAGCAGGGCGTCGCTTCGGCGTAGGTCGCGAGACGGGCGGCGGTGTCGGCCGGGTACGATGCAGGCGGCTGCGACGCGCAGGCGGCGAGGGCCGCAGCCGCGATCGTTCCGAGGACTGCCGTTGGATGTCGCATCGAAGCCTGAGGCTAGCATGAATGCCGCCTCGGTCGCCGTCGTCGGCGCCGGGCTCGCGGGGCTCGCCTGCGCGCGGCGTCTGCGGGAAGCCGGCGTTCACGTGCGCTTGTTCGAGGCGCAGCGCGCGCCTGGCGGCCGCCTGGCGACGCGACGCTTCGCGTGCGCGAGCTTCGACCACGGCGCGCAGTACCTCACGGCGGTCGATGCGCAGTTCCGCGGCCTCCTTGCACAGGCGTCGGCCGCGGGCGCCGTGGAACGCTGGCGGCCCCACTGGCCCGGCCGCAGCGGCGACGCGGATCTGTGGATCGGCCTGCCGGCCATGAATGCGCTGCCGCGCTTCCTCGCGCAGGGCCTCGACGTCGAGTACGGCGCGCGCATCCTCGGCATCGAGCGCGGCCGCCGCGGCTGGTCGCTGCTCGACGACCGCGGTTCCGCACACGGCGGCTTCACGGCCATCGCGCTCGCGCTGCCGGCGCCGGCCGCTGCCGTGCTCGCGGGCCCGCACACGCCCGCGGCCGTGCGCGCGGGGCGGGTACCGATGGCGCCGTGCTGGGCGGTGCTCGTCGCCTTCGGTGCGCCGCTTTCCGGCGTGCCCGACGCGGCAACGACGGGCGACGGGATACTGGCCTGGTACGCGCGCAATTCCAGCAAGCCCGGCCGCGACGGGCACGAGGCGTTCGTGCTGCACGCGTCGGCCGACTGGTCGCGCGTCGAGTTCGACCAGCCCGCGCACGCCGTCGAGCGCGCGCTGCTCGACCGCTTCTCGGAGCTCACCGGGCGGACCCTGCCGCATGCCCTCGTCGCCGACGCCCATCGCTGGCGCCACGCGCGCGTCGAGGCTCCGCTCGGCGAGGATTTCCTGCTCGACGAGGACGCCGGCATCGGCTTCTGCGGTGACTGGTGCGTTGCGCCGCGCGCGGAAGCGGCGTGGATCTCGGGCCGCGCGCTGGGCACCGCGCTCGCGGCAGCGCGGGAGGTGACCGCCTCCGGTAAGATACGCGGACGTCGATGAATCGATTCCGCCACGCCTGTTTCCTGGCCGTCGTGCCGGCGCTCCTGGGCGCCTGCGCGAGCGATGCGCCGGCCAGGCCGGAGCCCGAGAGCATGCCGAAGTCCGCGCCGGTGCCGCCGATCGCAGCCGTCCGGCCCCACGTCGTCGAGTCGCCGAACGGTGCCCGCATCGACGAGTACTACTGGCTGCGCGACGATTCCCGCTCCAGCCCCGAGGTGATCGGCTACCTCGAGGCCGAAAACGCCTACAAGGCGGCGATGACCGGGCACACCCGCGCGCTCGAGGATCGCGTGTACGAGGAGATCGTCGGACGCATCAAGCAGGACGACGCGACCGTGCCCTACCGGCTGCGCGGCCACTGGTACTACACGCGCTACGAGACCGGACAGGAATACCCCATCTACGCGCGCAAGGCCGGCAAGCTCGACGCGCCCGAGCAGGTGATGCTCGACGTGAACCGGATGGCGCAGGGCCACGGCTTCTTCCAGGTCGGCTCGTACGCGATCGCGCCGGACAACAACCTGCTCGCGTTCACCGAGGATCCCGTCGGCCGGCGGCAATACACGCTGCGCATCAAGAACCTCGCCACGGGCGAGCTCCTGCCGGACCGCATCGAGAACGTGGATCCGTCCCTGGCCTGGACCGCGGACAGCCGCAGCATCCTCTACCTCGAGAAGGATCCCGAGACGCTGCTCGCCCGCCGCGTGCGCCGCCACGTGCTCGGCACGGACCCCGCGCGCGATGCGCTGGTCTACGAGCAGGACGACGACAGCTTCTACACCAGCGTCGGCACGACCAAGGACGAGCGCTACGTCACGATCTTCGCGCGCAGCACGGTCTCGACCGAGATGCGCTACGCCGACGCCTCGGATCCGGCGCTCACCTTCCGCGTCTTCCTGCCGCGCGAGCGCGACCTCGAGTACTACCCGGACCACCTCGAGGGGCGCTGGATCATCCGCACCAACTGGCAGGCGCCCAACTACCGGCTGATGGAGGCGAGCGTCGGCGAGGAGGGCGACCGCGCGAAGTGGCGCGAGCTGCTCGCGCACCGCGAGGACGCCTTCGTGGACGGCTTCGACGTGTTCCGGGATTTCCTCGCGATCGAGGAGCGCTCGGACGCGATGCGCAAGATCCGCATCCGCCCCTGGGGGAACGGCAAGGACTTCTACATCGCATCCGACGAGGCGGCCTACACCACGAGCCTCGGCGTCAACGCCGAGATCGACACGCGCATCGTGCGCTACGAGTACACCTCGCTCACGACGCCGATGACCGTGTACGACTACGACATCCAGACCGGCGAGCGGCAGCTGATGAAGCGCACCCCGGTGCTCGGCGGCTTCGACTCCGCGAACTACCGCACCGAGCTCGTGTGGGCGCCCGCGCGCGACGGTGCCCGCATCCCGGTGTCGCTGGTGTACCGCACGGGATTCCGCCGCGACGGCACGGCGCCGATGCTGCAGTACGCCTATGGCTCCTATGGCGCCACGATGGACCCCGCCTTCTCGGTGGCCCGCGTCTCGCTTCTCGACCGCGGTTTCGTGTACGCGCTCGCGCACGTGCGCGGCGGCCAGGAGATGGGCCGGCGCTGGTACGAGGACGGCAGGCTGCTGCGCAAGAAGAACACGTTCAACGATTTCGTGGACGTCACGCGCTTCCTGGTGAAGGAAGGCTACGCGGACGCCCGGCGCGTCTGCGCGATGGGCGGCAGCGCCGGGGGCCTGCTCATGGGTGCGGTCGCCAACCTCGCGCCGGCGGACTACCGCGCGATCGTCGCGCAGGTGCCCTTCGTCGACGTCGTCACCACGATGCTCGACGAGAGCATCCCGCTCACGACCAACGAGTTCGACGAGTGGGGCGACCCGAAGAAGAAGGAATACTACGACTACATGCTGTCGTACTCGCCCTACGACAACGTCGCGAGGCAGGCCTATCCCGCGATGCTGGTGACGACCGGCCTGCACGACAGCCAGGTGCAGTACTGGGAGCCGGCGAAGTGGGTCGCGCGGCTGCGCGTGCGCAAGACCGACTCGAACCCGCTGCTCTACCGCACGACGATGGAGGCGGGGCACGGCGGCAAGTCGGGGCGCTTCCAGCGCTTCCGGGACGTCGCCGAGGAGTACGCGTTCATCCTCGACCAGTCGGGCATCCGCGAGTGAACCTCGGCCGCATCGAGCAGGTCGCGATCCCGGTGCGCGACCTCGCCCGCGCCACGGCCTTCTACCGCGACCGGCTCGGCATGAGGCTGCTGTTCGAGGTGCCGCCGCAGCTCGCCTTCTTCGACTGCGACGGCGTCCGGCTCGCCCTGTCGATCTCCTCGCACCCGATGTACGACCCGCCGGGCTCGATCGTGTACTACCGCGTCCCCGACATCGAGGCCGCGCACGCCGAGCTCGAGAAGCGCGAGGTCGAGTTCCTGCAGCCGCCGCACCGCGTCGCCGAGCTCGGCGACGTGGAGATCTGGATGGCATTCTTCGAGGACACGGAAGGCAACACGCTCGCGATCACGAGCGAGAAGCCGGTTTCCCGATGAGCAACGGGGTGCTCGACCGGCTGGTCAGCGCGAAGCCGGGCGAGACGCCGGCGCTCGTCGCCGCCTTCGCCTACAACTTCCTGCTCTTCACCGCCTACTACATCCTGCGGCCGCTGCGCGACTCCATGGGCGTCACCGGCGGCGTCGAGAACCTCGACGACCTGTTCGGGTGGACCCTCGTCGGCATGCTGCTGGCGGTGCCGGTCTACGGCTGGATATCGGGCCGTTTCCCGCGCTCGGTCTTCCTGCCGTGGGTGTACGTGCTGTTCGTCGCGCAGCTGCTCGGCTTCTGGGCCGTGTTCACCGCGGCTGCCGACGACGCGCCCGCTGCCCGCGTGTTCTTCGTGTGGGTGAGCGTCTTCAACCTGTTCGTCGTGTCGGTGTTCTGGAGCTTCATGGCCGACCTCTTCGACCGCGAGCAGGGCAAGCGCGTATTCGCGTTCATCGCGGCGGGCGCGAGCTCCGGCGGGATCCTCGGGGCCAGCATTCCCGCATTCTTCGCCGAGACGCTCGGCGAGGTGAACCTGCTGCTGATCTCGGCGGTGCTGCTGGCCGCGACGCTGTGGCCCATCCGCTCCCTGCTCGGCTGGGCCGGCGGGCGCACCGCCGCGCGCGGTGCAGGGGACGACCGCGCCATCGGCGGCAACCCGTTCGCCGGGTTCACGCGCGTGTTCACCTCGGGCTACCTCTCGGGCATCGCGCTCTTCGTGTTCCTGATGGCCGCGGTCTCCACCTTCCTGTACCTGCAGCAGGCCGACCTGCTGCGCGAGTTCTTCCCGGACCGCGACGCGCGCACCGCCTTCCTCGGGCGGATCGACCTCGTGGTGAACGTCGCGGTCGTGCTGATGCAGGTGCTGGCCGTCGGGCGGCTGACGGCGCGGGTCGGGTTGCCGGTCATGATCGTCGCGGTGCCGCTCTTCGTCGCCGCCGGCTTCCTGCTGATCGCCGCCTCGCCGACGCTCTACGTCCTCGTCGGCGTCTACATCTTCCGGCGTCTCGGCCAGTACGCCATCGTCCGGCCCTGCCGCGAGATGCTCTACACGACGGTGGACCGCGAGTCGAAGTACAAGGCAAAGAACGTGAACGACACGCTGGTGTACCGCACGAGCGACTTCGTGGTCGCCAAGGGCCACGATGCCTTCGTCGCGACGTTCGCCGCGGGCCTCACCGCGGTCGCCTGGCTGGGTGCGGCGGTCGCGCTCGCGTGGGCGGCGGTCGCCTGGATGCTCGGCCGTGCGCACGAGCGCATGGCCGCCGGCAAAGGGGACGCTCACCTTTAAACGAAGGGGACGCACCCCTTCACGTTCAAGCGAAGGGGACGCACCCCTTCATGTTCGCGAATAGAAACTGCGGCCTTGGGATAGCCCGCCGCCTATGAAGGGGTGCGTCCCCTTCGTTGATGAAGGGGTGTGATGAAGGGGTGCGTCCCCTTCGTTGCTACTCGGAAAGGCGGAAGCGCAGTCGCGCTTCGACGCGCTGCTCGACGACGTTGCCGTCGACGACGCGCGGCTCGTAGCGCCAGCGCTTGACGGCATCGAGCGCCGCGCGGTCGAAAGTGCCCGACGGCTCGGCGGCGCGGACGACGGCGTCGCGCGTCGTGCCGTCCTTCGAAACGGTGAACTCGAGGTCCACCCAGCCCTCGGTGCCGCGCTCGCGCGCGCGGGCGGGGTAGTTGGGCGCGATGAAGGCGGTGCGGCGCAGCGTGTTCTCCGGCACCACGGTCGGCTCCGCCGGCTCGGCAGCGGCCGGGCGCCCGACGCGCAGCGAGACGATCTTGGCGTTGACGTCGGCGACCTCGGCGGCCGGCGCGCCCGCGTCGGCCGCGGCTCGCGCGAAGAGATCCGCGCGATCGGCATTGCCGGCGGCGATCGCGCCGCGGGACTCGGCCAGCGCGCGCGAGGCGAGCAGGGCGCTGGTGTCCGCCAGGCCCTCGAACTTCGGATCCGCGGCCCGGACGAGATCCAGGTAGTGCTGCGCGGAATCGCCCGTCGGCTCGAGCAGGCGGCCCTGGGCGATGCGCTGGTTGGCGAGCACGAGCAGCCGCGCGCGATCGGCGCGCTCGTTCCCGATGCGCGCGGCGTCGATGTCGGCGCGCATGCCGGCGAGCCGGCTGCGGTTGACGTCGAGCTCCACGGCGTTCTTGTACCAGCGGTTCGCCTCGTCGAGGCGGTTGTCCCGGATCGCCCGCTCGACGTTCGACTGGAACTGGTTGCCGAGCTTGTCCGCCGCAGCGACGACGCCGGCGTCGGCCGGGTCGATCCGCCGGGCGGAAAGGACATAGCCGAGGGCGCCGTCCTTGCCGACCAGCTGGTTGGTGCGCATGCGCTCGTTCGCGAGCTGCACGAAGGCCTGCACGCGCACCGAGGGCAGCTCGCCGCTTCCCGCGGGCGTCTCGATCGGCCGGCCCATGGTATCCACGGCGCGCACCGGCTGACCGGCCTTGCCCTGGATCGCGCGCTCCTGCTCGAGCTGGCCGACGAAGAATGGCAGGCGCGCGTGGTCGGGGCGCACGGCGCGCACCGCATCCACCACGCTCGCCAGGCGGTTGACGTCCTGCTCCATCAAGGCGCGCTCGGCCTGCACGATCAGCTCGTCGGCGACGCTGTCGATGCCGCGGCGTGCGAGGTCGTTGCCCGGATCGCGGGCGAGCACGGCGCGGTACAGCTCGAGCGCGTTCTGGCCCGGAGGCTCGATGAGCGCGCCCTGCGAGAGCGCGAGGCCGGCGGCATCCAGCATCTTCTGCTGGCGCGCGTCCTCGGCCGCGGTGTCGCCGGCGGTCGGCGCGGCAGCGGTCGCGGGCGTGTCGTCGGACGCCAGGCGGTTCCACGGTTCCCAGACCGCTATGCCCCAGGCGACGAGCGCGATGGAAACCAGGAAGAGGCTGCGCCGGCCCCAGCGCCGGCCGAACCCGTCGGCCACGCGCAACTTGAACGGCGGCTGCAGCACGGGCACCTCGGCGGTGACGGTACCGCCGAACAGCGGGTTCTTGTGTTTCGGCGGCAGCGTCGCCGTCAGGTCCGTGCCATTGGTGCGCCGCTGCGTCGCGTCGACGAAATTGCGGATGCGCTCGGCCGAGGCCGGCTTGTGCAGGAAGCGGAAGATGGCGCCTTCGGAGACGAGCGGGGCGAGCTCGTGCTCGTCATCGCGCCGGCCCGCGACGATGATCGCGAGGTCCGGGAACTGCTTGTGTACCTGGGTGACGAGCGCCTTGGTGTTGTGGTCGGCGAGCGCCGCGTCGATCAGCAGTACCGCGTTGCCGGAGGCGACCATCAGGTCGGCCGCATGCGTCGGGTCGTCGGCGCGCCAGACGCGGTGGTGGCCCGCGACCGCATCGCGCAGGAGATCGATCAGGCTGGGATCGGCGGACAGCACGACGACGTTCGCGCCGCTCGTGCGGGCGCCCGCCTGCACGAGCGCCGCATGCGTTCCCGTCGCGCCCGTCGAGGCAGCGGGCACGGCAACAGGCTTCTGCGCCGCCGGATCGTCAGGATCCGGGGCGTCGTCGCCCGGCAGGATGTCCGAATAATCGATGTTCACGGTACGCCCCGACCCGCGCAAAACTGCGTCGTCACGGGCGCCAGGTGCCCGAGAACGACAGGTGCGTCAATCGTTGACAAAATCGGTCGTGGCGAACGAGACACAGGTCGCGTTTCCGCGTGCGCTGCGGTACCCGGTACCCAAAACTCCCGACCACGCCGCGACTTGCGAAAAACCATCCCCAGGGTGTCCACAGGCCCTCCTTGGCCGTTGCAGTCACGCTACATTCGTTGCGGGTTTTTCGATTCTCGCAGAATTATGTGAACCTCGACAGGGGGCTCCGACGCCCCTATGGTGGTTCGGCTGAGCCTTGAGGGGGCCCTGTGGGAGTGGCGGCCATCAGTCGACAGGTATCGTTCGTCTCTACGTTGCCGGCCGAGCATTATCACCAGCTCGAGGCCCTGCTGTTCTTCAATGGTCGCCAGGACCGGGTCCGCAAGGGCATCGAGACGGCGATCGACCGCTACGGTCCGCCCGAGATCGTGGACGAAGGCAAGTCGCTTCGCGTCCGCGTCGGCGGCGAAACCGGTGCGCAGTGCCTGTTCGCGGTCGAGCGCGACGGCAAGCTGTCGCGGCCGGTCGGCGTGATCCTCTACGTGCGCGATAGCTTCGAGCGCATCACCGTGTTGCACCTGGTCGTCGCCGAGGCCTATGCCGCCGGGGGGCCGCGGGCCGGATACAACCTCCTGCTGCGCCTGGTGCAGGCCGTCAAGCGCGTGGCTCGCCGCACTTCGGGCATCCGCCACGTCGAGCTCGTTTACTCCCGCGAGAGGCCCCGCGCCGCCTTCGCCTGAGCAGTCAGGCGGTGGCGCCCGAGATGCCGCCCGTCAGCACGAGTCGCATGGCCGCCTCGACCGGGATGTCGAGGGGCTCGACGCGCGAGCGCGGCAGCAGCGCGGTGTAGCCGCCGATCTGGTAGCTCATCGGGAAGTACACGGCGACGAGGCCCTCCTGCGGCTCGACGATCCCGAGCTCCGCGGCGTCGTCCTGGGTGACGAAGCCGATCACCCGCGCCTCCCCGAAGCGCGCCAGCACGACGCGGCGCAGGTCGCGGCGCTTGCCGCCGGTCGGTAACAGCCTCACGAAATCCCGCGTCGCGCCGTAGATCGTCTTGACGACCGGTATCCGGTCGAGGAATCGCTCCCAGGAGGCGAGGGCGCTCTGCACCAGCAACGCGTTGAACAGCGTGCCCGCGGCGAGCAGCAGCAGCAGCGCCGCGACGATGCCCATGCCGGGCAGGTAGTGCTCGGGCGGCACGACCAGCAGGATCAGGCTCTGCAGGAGCGTCTCCATCGTGCTCCCGATCCACCACAGCAGCCACACGGTGAAGCCGATCGGCAGGACCACGATGAGACCGCGCACGAGCGCGCTGCGGAGCTTGCGGAACATGGGGAGCCTCCTGTGACGGCGCATGATAGCGGCCCCGCCGGCCGCGGCCGTAGCGCTATGATTCGCGCGGGGGGCCACCCGAACCGCATTCCAAGGAGAAGGCCATGACGGTAGCGAAAGTCAGCGAGATCACCTCGACGTCGACGAAGGGCTTCGAGGACGCGATCCAGAAGGGCATCAAGCGCGCCAGCAAGACGCTCAAGAACGTGACGGGTGCCTGGATCGCCGACCAGGAGGTCGAGATCGAGAAGGGCCGCGTGATGAACTACCGCGTGCGCATGCGCGTGACCTTCGTGCTGGAGGACTGAACCGTGCGAAGACTGGCGATCGCACTCGCGGCCTGCGCGTTCGCGCTGGCCGCGGCCGCCGCAGGGCCCGGATCGATCGAGCCGAAGGCGCTCGGCGAGCGCATCGCCTGGGCGGACCCCTCGCTGCTGGTACTCGACGTGCGCACGCCGGAGGAGTACGCGGCGGGCCACCTGCCCGGCGCCGTGAACATCCCGAACGGCGAGCTCGCATCGCGCATCGCCGAGCTCGACAGCGCGCGCGAGAGCGACATCGTCGTGTACTGCCGGGTGGGCAGGCGGGCCGCCGAGGCGATCGACGTGCTCGGCAAGGCCGGATTCAAGCGCCTGTTTCACCTGGAGGGCGACTACACCCGCTGGACGGAGGAGAAGCGGCCGGTCGTCGCCGCGCAGTGACCTTCCGCATCCTCGCGGATGCCGTCCTCGTCCTGCATTTCGGGTTCATCGCATTCGCGCTGCTTGGCGGGCTCCTGGTGTCGCGCTGGCCGCGGCTCGCGTGGCTGCACCTGCCGGCAGCCGCCTGGGCGGCGGGCATCGCGTTTTTGGGCGGCATCTGCCCGCTGACGCCGCTCGAGAACCGCCTGCGCGCGGCCGGCGGCGAAGCCGGCTACGAGGGCGGCTTCATCGAGCATGTCGTCGAGGGGATCGTCTACCCGGGCTGGCTCACGCGCGAAATCCAGGTCGGGCTCGGCGCCATCGTCCTCGCCGTCAACATCGCCTGCTACTGGCGCGTCCTCCGGCGCCGCTGAAAGGCAAGAAGAATATGAAGGGGTCAGACCCCTTCATATTCGCGAAGGGGCCTGACCCCTTCAGGTAAGTTCCTGGGCGGCGACGACGACGCAGCCGGGCCCGCCGTGCACGCCGAGCGCGGTGCCGAGCGGGATCACGGGGAGGAACTCCGCGCGGGGCAGGCCGGCGGCCAGCTCGTCAAGGACCGTGGCCGCCCCTTCCGCAACGTTCGCGTGCGAGATGCCGATCCGCCAGCGACGCGCGGGATCGAGCCGCCGCCTCAGCATCCGGCCGTAGCGCCGGTACAGGTTCCGGCGCCCGAACAGCGCGCCACCAAGACCGAGTCGCCCGCCCGGCTTCACCATGAGGACGGGCACGAGGCCGAGCGCATCGGCGAGCGGCCGGATCCAGGCGGGCACGCGCCCGCCGCGCACCGCGAACTCGAGCGTCGCCAGGCAGCCCCAGGTGCGCGTGGCACGCCCTGCCGCCGCCGCCGCCGCGCGCACGGCTTCAGCCTCGCCGCCCGCGGCCGCGGCTTCCGCCGCACGCATCGCGATCAGGCCCTGGCCGAGCGCGGCGCTGCCGGAATCGTGCGTCAGGATCCGGGCCCGCGTGCGCGCGCGGGACGCCGCCGTCTCCGCGCTCTGGAACGTGCCCGATACGCGCGACATCAGGCCGACGTAGACGACGGCCTCGTAGTGCGAGCCGAGGAACTCGAAGGCGCGGCGGAAATCGCCGGGCGGGGGCTGGGAGGTCTTGGGATGCACCGGGTTCTCGGCGAGCAGCCGGAAGAACTCCTCGGACGAAAGCCCGACCTTGTCGAGGTAGCTCTGCGTACCGAAGTGCACGCGCACGGGCACGACGTGCATGTCGAGCGCCTCCAGCACGGACTCGGGCAGGTCCGCGGCCGAGTCCGTGACCACCGCGACCCGCCTGCGCGGCGCGTGGTGCGCCATCTCCTGCTGGCGCTGCATGTCGTCGGCCTTCTGGCCGCCGACCGCGCCGAAGCCGGCGGCGAGCGCGAACAGCTGCGGCGGCTCGTTCGTGTGGATGTGCAGCCGCACCTTGTTGCGCGTGCCGGCGACGACGAGGCTGGACCCGAGCCGGGACGCCTCCTCGCGCAGGCGGCGGCGGTCGATCGCCTCGCCCGTGATCGTGCATTCCGTGCACCAGCGGTGCTCGAGGTTCATCTGCGAGCCGGCAGTGGTCTCGTCGTCCGACAGGAGCTGGATCTCGGCGTCGTCCGCCGGCGCGATGCCTGTCTCGAGGTAGTCGGCCATGCCGGCGACGAGCTCGACGAAGCCGAGCGCGCCGGCGTCGACGACATTGGCGCGCTTCAGCATCTCGAGCTTGTCCGGCGTCGCCTCGAGCGAGGCGCGCGCGGCGGCGAGGGCACGCCGCATCAGCGCGCGGTGGTCGGCTGCGCCGTCGCGGACGGCCGCCGCCGCCTCGTCCGCGAAATCCGAGACGACGGTCAGGATCGTTCCCTCGCGCGGCTCGGCGAGCGACTCGCGCGCGTAGGCGGCGCCCCCCGCCATCGCGTCGGCGAACTCACCGGTCGTGAGCGCGGGAAGGAGGGCCGCGCGGTCGCCGGCGCCGAGCAGGAACTGCGCGAGGATCGCGCCGGAGTTGCCGCGGGCGCCGTCGAGCGCCGCATCGGCGACGCGGGTCAGCAGCTGGCCGGCGTGCGGCTCGGGACCCGCGCGCAGCGCGACCAGCACGGCCTGCAGCGTGAGCGCGAGGTTCGTGCCGGTGTCGCCGTCCGGCACCGGGAAGACGTTGATCTTGTTGATCACCTCTTCGCGCGAGATGAGGCGGTGGATGCCGGTCCGCAGCGCGGCGGCGAGCGCCGCGCCGTCGAGCGCGACTGCAGGCGGTGCGGCCGCGTTCAAGCCGGGACTCGGCTCAGAGCCGCGGCAGCATGAAGCGCCGGCCGCGCCAGGAGAGGGTCACGCCTTCGCGCGTGATCTCCTCGACGACGGGGCCCTCGGCGATCGTCGCCCCCTGCGTGTAGCGGCGACCGTTGATGAAGACCGCGCGCTTCGCGGCGTCGGCCGCGAACACGTGCAGGTCCACCGACAGTTCGGGCAAGCCCGCAGGCACGCCGGTGGAGGCCGACTCCGTCGCCGGCGCATTCTCGTAGATCACGGAAGGGGTGGCGCCTTGCGCGTCCGGCACCAGCGTCGGGTCCGGCGCGTCAGGCGGCAGCGTCGGCATGTCGCCGTAGTACACCGCGGGCGGCTCCTCGGCCGCCTCCTGCGCGCCGAGCTGCGCTTCGAGCGCGGATTGGGGCGCCGGCACGGCGGGTGCGGGGG
>DATEEF010000146.1:0-2355 GCA_035281265.1 Steroidobacteraceae bacterium | reverse complement strand
GCGGCGATCGCCGCGTCCACTTCCTTCTCGCTGGCGTGCGGGAAGCGGCCGATCTTGATGTTGCTGTCGATCGGGCTCGCGCGCTCCTCGGTCGCGGAGGCGGGAACGTCCTTGCCGTCGACGTACATCGGGTGCGTCTTGCCGAGCTCGCCGCGCATCTTCGCGAGCGCTTTCTCGAAGCGCTCGTGCATCTCCTCCGGCGGATTGAACATCGTGGCGTAAGTCAGGCGAAAGCTCATGAGGCGCGCTCCAGGGATGCGGGGAAGAATCGGGTGAGCAGTCGGTCGAGCACGCCCAGCGCGTCCGCGAGTTCGGACTCGGCGATCACGAGCGGCGGCGCGAGGATCAGGAGGTTTCCGCGCGAGCCGAAGGACACGCCTTCATCGCGGGCCGCGGCGAGCAGCGCCTTCATGGCGTCGGACTGGCCGGGCCAGGGCGCGATCGGCGTTTTCGTCGCCCGGTCGGAGACCAGCTCGACGACGGCGAAGAGGCCCTTGCCGCCGCGCACGTCGCCGATGACGGGATGGCGGGCGGCGAGCGCCCGCAGTTCCGCGAACATCCGGGCACCGAGGCGGCGCGAGCGCTCGATGAGCTTCTCCTCGCGGTAGGCCTCGATCGCGGCGACGCCGGCGGCGCAGGACAGCGGATGGCCGCAATAGGTGAGGCCGCCGTAGAACATCTCGCGCTCGATCTTCCGATAGACTGCGTCGCTCATCACGACCGCGCCCAGCGGGATCGATGCCGCGGTGAGCCCTTTCGCCAGCGTCATGAGGTCGGGGCGGTTCTCCGCGCCGTAGCGCTGCCAGGCGAACCACTCGCCGCAGCGGCCGAAACCGCTCATGACTTCGTCGGCGATCAGGAAGACGTCGCGCTCGCGCGTGACTCGGCGAAGCTCGGGCCAGAAATTGTCGGGCGGAACGATGCCGTTGCTGCCTGCGTCCACTTCCATCAGCACGGCGGCGACGCGGCCCGGGCCTTCCTGGTCGATGACCTCCGCGACCGCCCCGGCGGCGCGGCGGCCGCATTCCTCCGCGGTCGTGCTGCCGAAGGGACAGCGGTAGGCATATGGCGGCGGCACGTGCCGGACGCCCCAGGCCTCGGCGTCCACCTGGTGCGCGGTCCGCGAATCGCCCGAAAGGGCCATCGGCATGTAGGTCGCGCCGTGGTAGGAACGGTCGCGCGTGACGATGAGGCCGCGCGGCTTCTTCGAGGCGTGCCGCGCGATGCGCACCGCGTTCTCGTTGGAATCGCCGCCGCCGAGCGTGAAGAAGACGCGGCCGCCTTCGAACCCGGACACGTCGAGCAGCCGCTCGGCCAGCGCCCGGCGCGACTCGGCGCCCCAGGCAGCGGTCACGAAGGCGAGCTTGTCGGCCTGCGCCTTGATGGCGGCGACGAGCTTCGGGTGCTGGTGGCCGAGGTTGCTGCACTCGACGAGACTCGACATGTCGAGGATCTCGCGGCCGTCCTCCAGGATCAGCTTCGCGCCGCGGCCGCCCACGACCGTCGGGGCGTTCCAGTCCCCGGGCACGCACCAGCTGTGCAGCACGAAATCGCGCTCGTTGGGCATCCGGTCATTGTCTCAAATGGGGGTGTCGGAGGCGACTGTGGCCGCCCCCGAGCTTGCGGCGCCGCCAGGGTGGGCGCAGGCTATCTGCGTGATCACGTTCCGCGCCCTGCTTGCCGTGGTTCTGCTGTTGAACGGCCTCGTAATGCCGCCGGCCACCGCCCTGCATGCGGCCACGGGAATGGCGTCCCACACCGGACACGCCCCGCACCCAGCGCTCGCAGATTCCGGCACCGACGCGCCGATATCCCATCACGCTGCCGACATGACGGGCGGTGATTGCTGCGATGCCGCACGCTGCGATTGCGGCTGCGCGGCTTCGCACGTGCTGACTTTGCCGGTTTCGCAGCCCGGAACTGCCTGGCGCACCGCCCTGCCCGGTTTCACCTTCGTGGTGAAGTCGCTCCCCTCGAGCCCGTTGCCAGCGCTGTTCCGACCTCCCGCCTGACGCCCGGATTTTTTTCTTCCCCGCAGCCTGTGCGGCAAACGCCTGCGCTGCCGCCGAATCATTGGACCGCCGAATCGAGCCGGGCGCGAGGGACCGGAGAACATGACGCCATGAGTCGACACGACAATTTCAGTTTCGAGCGCCGCAGGCTCCTGCAAGCCGCCGCAGCTCTGGGTGGAGGCGCCGCGCTTGGCACGCTGCTTCCGCCATGGGCAACGAGCTTCGCCCAGGGCGTGGCTCTCGCGATGCCGACGCTGTCCGGGAACGAGATCAGGCTGCTGATCGGGCACACGCCCGTCGTGATCGGGGGCAAGACGATCCATGCAGTCACGATCAACGGCAC
>DATEEF010000145.1:0-2470 GCA_035281265.1 Steroidobacteraceae bacterium | reverse complement strand
ACCCCCGGCCGTTTTTTTGAAGGGGACGCACCCCTTCACGAATATGAAGGGGTGCGTCCCCTTCGCGGCAGGGAGTCGTCCGACAGCACGCGACGAGCTTTGGAGCACAATAGCGGGTCATGAGACTCGGCCTGCGGCCCGCCGTGATCACGCCCGCCTTCGATCTGCTGTGCGCGGCGATCCACAACCGGATGATCGTCCACCTCCGGTACGACTGGGGCCATCGCGTGGTCGAGCCCCACGTGTATGGGCGCACGAAGGACGGTCAGGAGTTGCTGCGTGCCTTCCAGACTGGCGGCGAGAGCGAATCCCGGCAGTCGACCGGGTGGAAGCTGTTCCGGGTGGACGAGATCGAGAATATCCACCTGCCGGGTGGCAAGTTCATGCGGCCGCGGCCGGAATACAAGCGCCAGGATCCCGCCATCAAGACGATCTACGCGCAGCTCTAGCGTGGAACAAAAGGGGACGTTCACCTTTTCGAAAAGGTGAACGTCCCCTTTTAGAAGCGATAGCCGACTCCGAGGTGGAATCCGTAGGCGAAGTAGTCGCCGCTCCGGCCTTCAGCGCCTGACACGACGTCCACCGACTCCCAGGCCGCGAAGTGCTGGTCGGCGTTCACCGTGAACTCGGCGAACCAATGTCCGCCGAATCGCTGGCGGACGCCGCCGAATGCCGAGACGATGGTTTCCCGGTCGACTTCCGTGTGGACCTCGAACGGATCGCCGGTTGCGGTCAGGCCGGTCGCGACGGGCACGTCGGTGTCCGCGATGCCGAGCCGCGCCCCGGCAAACCACTGCCGCCGCGCCTCCGGCGGCGAGAACGAATATTCGACCAGGGCGCTGTAGATCATCTGCTCGGCCTTGGCGTCGATCGGCTCGGCGTCCGGGTCGATCGGCAACCCGACCTGGCGCGCGGGCTCCTCGTAGTCGAACTCGGTGAAGTACAGGCCGAGGCCCACGGACCAGCGATCGTTCAGCGCGTAGAGTCCGTGGATGCCATAGCCCGGCATGTCGTTGGCCGGCACCCCGCTCGCGAGGCTGGTTCCGAGTCGCAGGCCGACCTGAAGCCTGTCGGCTTCGTCGGCTATCGACGGAATCGGCATGAGGAAAGGCGCCACCCCGAAGGCCGTCTTGAGCGGTGAAGTGCGGCAATGCATGGCGCGGCCCTCCATTTCCGGGGTTGGATACCCCGTTGGACGTCACTGCGCGGAAAATCCTTCGGAATGAGGGACGGAGCCCTCTTCACGGCTCGACAGGACGCCGGAACGTGTGCTAAGTTTTTAGCACATGAGCCACGAGACCCTGAGCCGCCGCGAGCGGCAGATCATGGACATCGTGTATCGGCGCGGTGAGGCGACTGCCGCACAGATCCTGGCGGAGATGCCGGATCCACCCAGTTACTCGGCGATACGCGCGCTGCTTCGCATCCTGGTCGACAAGGCGCATTTGCAGCATCGCGAGGACGGTCCCCGCTACGTCTATTCGCCGACCGTGCCCCGCCAGAAGGCGCGCGCACGCGCGTTGTCGCAGCTCGTCGACACGTTCTTCGACGGATCCGCGCTGAAGGCCGCATCGGCGCTGCTGGGCTCCTCGCAGCGGAAGCCGACCCGCGAGGAGCTGGACGAGTTGAGCGCGCAGATCGAAGCCGCGCGGAAGCGGGGGCAGTGACCATGTTCGATCCTTCGACTGTGGCGGCCATCGCATTCAAGACCAGCCTGCTGTTCGTCGCCGCCGGCCTGCTCGGGCTGCTGCCGGCACGGCGGTCCGCGGCTTGGCGGCATGTCCTGTGGACCTCGGCATTGGCGCTGTCCCTGTTGATGCCGCTCGCGGTCGCGTACCTGCCTTCCACCGTGCAGCTGACCCTGCCGTGGAAAGCCACTGAAATCCGGCAGCGCGACGAAGCGCGTACCGCAGCGCCCGACGCTCTTCCCCCGCAGGCACGGAACGAAACCTCCGGCCCTGGCACGACTACGCCCGCCACGGCAGGCCGCGAGCAGCCGTCGCCCTGGCCAACCGCGATCATCGTCTGGCTCGTCGGGGCCGTGGGCATGGCGCTGCGCGTCGTAGTGGCACATGTTGGATTGATGCGCTGGGCTCGGGCGGCGCGGGACCAGCTTTCTCCGGCATGGTCGGCGACGCTCCGCCGCGCGATGGCCGGGACGGAACTGCGCAGGCCCCTGCGCGTGCTCGAGACCGACCGCACCGACGGCGCCTGCACCTGGGGCTTCCTGCGGCCGGTCGTCCTGCTCCCCGCCGCCGGCACAGGCTGGCCCGAGCCGCAGCGCCGTTTCGCCCTGCTGCACGAGCTCGCGCACGTCCGTCGCTTCGATTACCTCACGACGCAGGTTGCGACCCTCGCCTGCGTCGTTCATTGGTACAACCCGCTCGCGTGGTTCGCCGCGGCGCAGGCGAGCAAGCTCCAGGAGCAGGCCTGCGACGACGTCGTGCTGAACGACGGCGGGATGCCGTCG
>DATEEF010000144.1:0-20265 GCA_035281265.1 Steroidobacteraceae bacterium | reverse complement strand
CGCCGGCGAACCCGTTGAACCTGATCCGGTTAGGACCGGCGTAGGGAGCAGGCGTGCCGCCGAAACCTCTGATATCCATCGCGTGCCTCCTGGCCGCCGCCGGCGCGTACGCCGCGGAAGCGCCCGCGAAGCTCGAGCCTGTCCTCGTGACGGCGGCCCTGCGCCCGCTGCCCGCCTCGGAGCGCGCGGGCGGCGTGACCGTGCTCGCGGGCGCGGACCTGCGCGACTCCGCCGTGGTCCACCTCGAGGAGCTCCTGCCGCGGCTGCCTTCGCTGTCCTGGGCAGGCGCGAGCTCGCGCCCGCGGTATTTCCAGCTGCGCGGCATCGGCGAGCTCGAGCAGTACCAGGGCGCGCCGAACCCTTCCGTCGGATTCCTGCTGGACGAGATCGACTTCAGCGGCATCGGGATGATCGCCTCGACCTTCGACGTGGCACAGGTCGAGGTACTGCGCGGCCCGCAGGGCACGCGCTACGGCGCGAATGCCCTCGGCGGCCTCATCAAGGTGAAGACGCGCGACGCGGAGCCGGTCCGCGAGTTCGGCACCGAGCTGTCCGCGGGCGGTGACGGTTTCTGGTCGGCCGGCGCGTTCGCGGGCGACGGCTTCGCCGCGGGGGAGGGCCTTGCAGGCGCCTGGCGCGCGGTGTTCCAGCGTGCGGTCGGCGACGGCTTTCGCGATAACCGCTACCTGGGGCGGGACGACACCAACGGCCGCGACGAGACGACGGCGCGGGCCAAGCTCCGGCTCGCATCCGAGGACGGCTGGCGCGCGGATCTCGCGCTGTTGCACGCGGACTTCGACAACGGCTACGACGCATTCGCGATCGACAACAGCCTGCACACCGCGTCGGACCGCCCCGGCGAGGACTCGCAGCGTTCCGACGGCGCCTCGCTCGACCTCGCCTCCGACCTCGACGGGCGCGAGTTGCGATCGATCACGGCCGTCGCGGAGTCCGACATCGTCGCGAGCTTCGACGGAGACTGGGGGAACGATGCCGGCTGGGGCGATGCCGGGCCCTACGACTACTTCTCGAGCACGAGCCGCACGCGCCGCACCGCCAGCGAAGACCTGCGGCTCTCGGGGGTGACCCGGGCCGGACATGCCTGGATCACGGGCCTCTGGCTCCAGCGGCTCGAGGAGGACAACCAGGTCGCGGATGACGGCCTGTACCTGGCGGACGGCTTCGTGAGGCAGCTCGATAGCCGCTACCGCGCGACCAGCGTCGCGCTCTACGGCCAGGCGGACTTGGCACTGGGGCCCGCGACCACGCTCACCGCGGGACTGCGTGCGGAAGAGCGGGATGCGCGCTATGCGGACAGCGACGGCATCGCCTTCGACCCGCGCGACCGCCTGTGGGGCGGGGAACTGTCCCTCATGCACCGGCTGACGGAGCGCCAGGGTGTCTGGGCCACGCTCGCGCGCGGCTACCGCGCGGGCGGGTTCAACATCGGCACGTCGGTCCCGGACGACCGCCGGCGATTCGCCGACGAATACCTGTGGTCCATCGAGGCCGGATGGAAGGGCGAGAGCGGCGCCGGCGACCGCCGCGCCGACGCCAACATCTATTACCTGCGCCGCCAGCAACCGCAAGTGTCGACGTCGCTGCAGCTCGACCCGCAGGACCCGCTCACCTTCATTTTCCTGACCGACAATGCGGGGAGCGCGGAAGCCTTCGGCGTCGAGTCCTCCGCCGCGATCGCGCTCGGCGAGCGCCTCGAGATCGAGGCGATGCTCAATTGGATGGACTCGAAGTATCACGACTACCGCTTCGGGGACCGCGACCTCGAGGGTCGCGAGTTCGCGCACGCGCCGGAATGGAAGGGCTCGCTGGCCGCAACCTGGCGGCATCCCGCCGGCTGGATGGCGAGGGCGGACCTGTCGGGCGAGGCGGGCTTCTATTTCGACACGAGCCACGACGAGCGCGCGGGATCGCGCTTTCTCGCGAACCTGCGCGCCGGCTTCGAGGGCGGCCGCTGGTCGGCCGAAGTCTGGGTCCGCAACCTCTTCGACGAGCGCTATCCGGTCCGCGGCTTCTACTTCGGCAACGAGCCGCCAGACTTTCCGAGCCGTCTCTACCTGCGCTGGGGCGACCCGCGCCAGGCCGGAATCACCGCCCGCTTCGCATTCTGAGGAGCCGCCATGCATGTCGCCGTCGAGATGAGCCTCTACCCGCTGACCGGCGAGTTCGTGCCGCCGATCCTCGATTTCATCGACCGCCTCAAGGCGCAGCCCGGCCTCGCAGTCGTCACCAACTCGATGAGCACGCAGGTCAGCGGCGACTACGACCGGGTGTTCGATGCGCTGAAGGCGGAGATCCGGCCGAGCCTCGCGGGGCCGCACCGCGCGGTGCTGGTCCTGAAGGTGCTGGGTGGCGGCGGCTGAGCTCGCGGCGGTCGCGTTCGGCGTCGCCTACATCCTGCTCGCGATCCGCGAGCATCGCGCCTGCTGGATCGCGGGTGGCATCGGCACCGCAATCTACGCGCTCGTCTTCCTCGACGCGGGCCTGCCGATGCAGGCGGCGCTGCAGCTCGTCTACGTCGCCTTGTCGGTTTATGGCTGGGTGGCCTGGCGGCGCGCGCGGGCCGACACGGCTCCGGTCCGGTCCTGGCCCTGGATGCGGCACCTGGCGGCCGCCGCGGCGATCGCTGCTGCCACCGCCGTGTCGGCGCCGCTCATCGAGCGATACGCGCTCGCGGCGGCGCCCGTCGCGGATTCGCTCGGGACCTGGGCCAGCCTCTTTGCAACCTGGCTCCTCGCGCGCCGCATCATCGACACCTGGGCCTGGTGGATCGTGATCGATGCGGCGCTCGCCGCGCTCTTCGCGCAGCAGGGACTCTGGCCCACGGCGGCGCTCTATCTGGCGTACGCGGCGCTCGCGGTCGTCGGCTGGCGCCAATGGCGGGCGCGGCGGCTCGCGTGAGCACCGTCCTTCCGGCCGCGATCACGGAGGCGGCACGCAGGCTGGGGCTCGAGCGGCCCGAGGTGACGCCGCTCGACGGCGGCCTCGCCAACCGGAGCTTCCGGCTGCGGGAAGGATCGCGTGACCATGTCCTGCGCCTCGCGGGCGAGGCCGCGGCGCGCCTCGGCGCGAACATGCGCTCCGAGGTCGCGATGCAGTCGCTCGCCGCGAGCGCCGGGCTCGCGCCGCGCGTCGTGCTGGCCGATCCGGCCGGCCGCTATGTGGTCTCCGAGTTCGCCGAGGGCAGCGCACCGGGCCCCTCGACGATGCGCGACCCCGCGTTCCTCGCGCGTGTCGGCGCCTGGTGCGCGCGCCTGCACGCGCTCGAGGCGCCGCCGCATGTCGCGGCGGTCGACTTCGGCGAGCGGGCGGCCGGCTACCTCGCTAGGCTGCGGGATTCTGGGGGCATCGTGCCGCGGCTCCGCGACGAGCTGGCGCGGCGCCGCGCGGCGCTGCCGCCGCCCGGCCGCCTCGCACCCTGCCATCACGACCTGCATCGCCGGAACCTGCTCGACCAGGGCACGCACCTCGTCGTCGTGGACTGGGAGTACGCGGGGCCCGGCGACCCGGCTGCCGATCTCGCAGCCTGCGCCGGCTACCACGCGCTCGACGCGGCGGGACTCGATGCCCTCATCGCGGGCTATGGCGGCCCGCGCGCGCCGCTGCGCGCGCGCATCGCATCGCTCGCCTGGATCTTCGACTGCCTCTGGTACGGCTGGAATGCGGCGGCCGCACGGGACGGCCTCGCGGCGGAAGCCGCCGAGCAGTCGCGCCTCGTTGCACGCCTGCTCGGCTGAATGGTTGCGCGGATGCGGGCCGTTCGGGGAAGATGCGCGACCCATGGCCGAGATCACAGTCACGGACCGCGACGGAGGCGTGCATCGCGTGCAGGCGCGCGAGGGCGTCAGCCTCATGGAAACGCTGCGCGAGCTCGAGTACGGCGTCGCCGCCATCTGCGGCGGCATGTGCTCCTGCGCCACCTGTCACGTGTACGTGGCGGAGCCCTGGCTCGACCAGCTGCCGCCGATGCAGGGCGACGAGAAGGAGATCCTGCAGGAGCTGGAAAGCTACCGCCCGCGCGGCTCGCGGCTCTCCTGCCAGCTGCCGATCGAGGCGCCGCTCGCCGGCCTCGAGGTCGAGATCGCGCCGGAGGAGTGATAATGAAGGGGTCTGACCCCTTCATTTCATATGAAGGGGTGCGTCCCTTCATTTTCTCTCCGCCTGCGCTGCGACGGCGCGCGCCGCCGCTTCGATTGCAGCTGCGTCGCCGAGGAATCGGCGCGGCACGGACGGCCGCTGCCGCGCGTCGAGCTCGTACAGGATCGGCACGCCGGTGGGAATGTTGAACTCGACGACGTCGGCATCGCTCATGCCGTCCAGCATCTTGACCAGTGCGCGCAGGCTGTTGCCGTGGGCGACGACGAGGACGTCGCGGCCGCGCCCGAGCGCGGGCACGAGGCGCTCGCGCCACCAGGGCTCGACGCGCGCGAGCGTGTCCTTGAGGGACTCGGTGGCCGGCAGGCTGCCGGGCTCGAGGTCGCGGTACCGCGCGTCGAAGCGCGGGTGGCGAGGATCGTCGGCCGCTAGCGGCGGCGGCGGGATGTCGTAGCTGCGCCGCCAGACCTTCACCTGCTCCGCGCCGTATTTCGCCGTCGTCGCGGCCTTGTCGAGGCCCTGCAGCGCCCCGTAATGCCGCTCGTTCAGGCGCCAGTCGCGCTCGACGGGAATCCACATGCGGTCCATTTCGTCCAGCGCGATCCACAGCGTGCGGATCGCGCGCTTCAGTACCGAGGTGAACGCCTGGCCGAAGTCGAGCCCCTGTTCGGCGAGAAGCCGCCCCGCGGCGCGCGCCTCCTCGCGGCCCTGCGCCGTCAGGTCGACGTCGGTCCAGCCGGTGAACAGGTTCTCGAGGTTCCAGGCGCTCTGGCCGTGGCGGACCAGGACGAGCTTGACGGGCATGTCGCGGCTCAGCCCTCGGCCAGCTGCCGCACGGCCTGCAGCGCGACGGACAGCGTCGGGAAATCGGCGCTCCCGAGCGCGCGCATCTCGCGCACCTGGCGCATGACGTTCTCGTGCGCCGTCCCGCGCGTGCGCAGCCAGGAGTCGATCCGCTTCGCGGCGTCGCCCGCCTGCCGGCGGCCGAGCACCTGGTCGGCAAGGCGCCGCTGGAGCATGTAGGCCTCCTCGCGCATCGTGCCGCGTGCCAGCGCCTGCCAGTGGCCCTCGACGGGGAGCCGCTCGATCTCGCCGCGGATCCAGTCGAGTCCGATCGCGGCGCCGAGCCCGAAGTAGATGCGGGCGGCCCGGGCGATGGGCGCGCGGCGCGCGAGCGCGACCTCCGCGATGTCGACGCTCGAGTGGACGGCGCCGAGGCTCGCGACGCGGCGTGCGACATCCGTCGGCACGCCGTCCACCGAGAACCGCTCGAGGCTCTTCGCGTAGTACTCGACCTCGAGGCCCTGGATAAGCTCGGGCAGGTCGGCCATCAGCTGGCGGATTCCCGGCCGCAGCCGGCTTACCGCGCGCTCGATGTCGAGGTTGGTGCCGAGGTTGCGCAGCACCCAGTAGGTGAGGCGCCGCAGCAGGCGCATCGATTCGTGGGCCATCGCGTACTGCACCGCCGCGGGGGCCTTGTCGTCGAGCGCCTCGATGTCCGCCCACAAATCGCGCATGTCGGTGATCTCGCGCGCGATGGAGTAGGCGCGCGCGATGCTCCCGACGTCGGCCCCCGTGTCCTCCTGCGTGCGTACCGCGAAGCCGGGGCCCATGCGGTTGACGAGGCTGTTGGTCACCGCGGTGACGATGATCTCGCGCCGCAGCTGGTGCTTCTGGACCTCGGCCTCGAAGCGGCGCTGCACCGGCTTGGGGAAATAGCGCGTCAGTTCCGCGCCCAGGTACGGGTCCTCGGCGATATCGGTGTCGATGAGCCGGCCGGAGAGCCAGATCTTGGAATACGACAGCAGCATCGCGAGCTCCGGCCGCGTCAGCCGCTCGCCCTTGCGGTGCCGCTCGACGATCTCCTCGTCGGTCGGCAGGGCCTCGAGCGCGCGGTCGAGCGTCCCCGCGCGCTCCAGCGAGCGGAGCAGGTGTCCGAGCTCGAAGATGCGCTCGGCGGCGGTCTCGTGCAGCCCGGAGATCGCGAGGCACTGCAGGTAGTTGTTCCGCAGCACGAGCCCGGCGACCTCGTCGGTCATGCTCTCGAGCAGCCGGTTGCGCGCGCCGCGCCGCAGCCTGCCGGCCGCCATCAGCGGGTTGAGCAGGATCTTGAGGTTGACCTCGACGTCGGAGCAGTTGACGCCGGCGGA
The DNA here is from genome assembly GCA_035281265.1 of Steroidobacteraceae bacterium. Taxonomy (GTDB): domain Bacteria; phylum Pseudomonadota; class Gammaproteobacteria; order Steroidobacterales; family Steroidobacteraceae; genus SCUD01. The sequence goes on along the minus strand of DATEEF010000144.1, from coordinate 14,002 downwards.
ATTGTCGATGAAGTCCGTGTTGATGCGCCCGCCGGCCAGCGCGTACTCGATGCGGCCGCGCTGCGAGAGGCCGAGGTTGCCGCCTTCACCGACGACGCGGCAGCGCAGCTGCGCGCCGTCGACGCGGACCGCGTCGTTCGCGCGGTCGCCGATCTCCGCGTGGGTCTCGTCGGCGGACTTGACGTACGTGCCGATGCCGCCGTTCCAGAGCAGGTCGACCGGCAGCTTCAGGATCGCGCGGATCACGTCGCTGGGCGAGGCCGACTGCGCCTCGATGCCCAGCAGGGCGCGCGCCTCGGGCGACAGCGGGACCGTCTTCTGCTGCCGTGAGTGCACGCCGCCGCCCTTCGAGATCAGCCGGGCGTCGTAGTCCTCCCAGCTCGAGCGCGGCAGCGCGTAGACGCGCTTGCGCTCCGCGAAGCTGGCGGCCGCGTCCGGCGCAGGGTCGATGAAGATGTGCCGGTGGTCGAAGGCCGCGAGCAGGCGGATGTGCCTCGACAGCAGCATGCCGTTGCCGAACACGTCGCCCGACATGTCGCCGATCCCGGCGACCGTGAAATCCTGCGTCTGCGTGTCGCGGCCGAGCTCGCGGAAGTGGCGGCGGACCGATTCCCAGGCGCCGCGCGCCGTGATGCCCATGTCCTTGTGGTCGTAGCCCGCGGAGCCGCCTGAGGCGAAGGCGTCTCCGAGCCAGAAGCCGTAGTCCTCCGAGATCGCGTTGGCGACGTCCGAGAACTTCGCCGTACCCTTGTCCGCCGCCACCACGAGGTAGGCATCGTCCCCGTCGTGCCGCACGACGCCCTGCGGCGCGACGACCCGGCCGCCGACGACATTGTCGGTCACGTCCAGCAGCGAGCGTATGAAGGTCCGGTAGCACTCCGTTCCCTCGGCCTGCGCCTCGTCGCGGTTCGCGGGCAGGTGCCTCGGAACGAAGCCGCCCTTCGCGCCCACCGGCACGATCACCGTGTTCTTGACGTTCTGGGCCTTCATCAGTCCGAGGATCTCGGTGCGGAAGTCCTCGCGACGGTCGGACCAGCGCAGCCCGCCGCGCGCGACGCGCCCCATCCTGAGGTGGACGCCCTCCACGCGCGGGGAGTGGACGAATATCTCGAACATCGGCTTCGGCAGCGGCACCTCGGCCAGGCGCCTCGGGTCGAGCTTGATCGAGAGGTACGGCCGCGGCATTCCCGCGGCGTCGACCCGGAAGTAGTTGGTGCGCAGCGTCGCGCAGATCGCGGCCAGGAACGCGCGCAGGATGCGGTCGTCGTCGATGCGCGTGACGCGCGCGAGCAGCCGGTCGAGGGCGCGACGCTGCGCGGTCTCGGCACGGCGCCGCTGCGACGCCGGGATCTCCGGATCGAAGCGCGCCACGAACAGCCGCAGCAGGTGCCTGGCCGCGTCGGCATTGGTGGCGAGCGCTTCCTCCATGTAGACCTGCGACAGCGGCAGGCCGAGCTGCACGAACCAGCGCGCATAGGTCCGGAGCACCATGGCCTCGCGCCAGTCGAGGTCCGCCGCGAGCACGAGCCGGTTGAAGCCGTCGTTGTCGGCGGCGCCGGTCCAGACGCGGGCGAAGGTCGCGGTCAGGCGCGGCCCGTCGGTCACGAGCTCGATGGACACGCCGCGCGGGTGCTCGAGCTCGAAGTCCTGGATCCAGTAGGCCCCTGGATCGCCGCCGATCTCGTAAGGCCGCTCGCTGATCAGCTTCAGGCCGAGGTTCTCGATCGTCGGCAGCACCTCGGAGATCGGGATCGGCCGGTCCTTGCGCAGGATCTTGAACTGGAGCTTGTGCGCGGGCTGGTCGGCGCGGCGGTACAGGCTCATGTGCAGCTCGCCCGGGCGCGCGGCCACCTTCTCGAGGAGCGCGATGTCGGAGACGGCGGCGTCGAAGGGCATGTCCTCGCGGTACGCCGCGGGGAAGGCCTCGGACCAGGTGCGGTTGAGCCTGAGCGCCTCGGCCTCGCCGTAGGCGTCGAGCAATGCGTCCTTGAGCTGGTCCTGCCAGGTCCGCACCGTCTCGGTGATCCGGCGCTCGAGCTCGACCGCGTCGACGTTCTCGCCGGTGCCGGCCGGCGTGCGCACGAGCATGTGCAGGCGGGCGAGCACCGATTCCGACAGCGTGACCTGCGACTCGATAGCGACGCCGCCGAAGGCCGCGAGCGCCAGCTTCTCGATGCGCTGCCGGGCCTGCGTGTTGTAGCGGTCGCGCGGCACGTACACGAGGCAGGAGTAGTACCGGCGGAACGGGTCGCGGCGGACGAACAGGCGCACCTGCGCCCGCTCGTAGAGGTTGACGATGCCGCGCACGATGCGCACCAGGTCCGGCACGGTCGCCTGGAACAGCTCGTCGCGCGGGAAGGTCTCGAGCGCGTGCACGAGCGCCTTGTGGTCGTGGCTGGAGGGCTTCAGCCCGAAGTGGCCGATGACGCGCTGCACCTTGTGGCGCAGCACCGGGATCTCCGAGGGACTGCCGCTGTATGCGGAGGACGTCCACAGGCCGAGGAACCGCCGCTCGCCCGTGACGTTGCCCTTCGCGTCGAAGGTCTTGACGCCCACGTAGTCCAGGTAGGTGGCGCGGTGCACCGTCGCGATCGCGTTGGCCTTGGTGATGACCAGCGGTTCCGCCGAGCGCGCGAACGAGCGCACGTCGCCGGACAGGGTGATCGTCTTGGACTTGCGCCCGGCGCGCGGGCGCATGATGCCGAGGCCCGTGCGCGGCAGCGGCACCAGGCGGTCCTCGCGCGGGCCGCGGCGCAGGCGGTACTCGCGGTAGCCGAGAAAGGTGAAGTGGTTGTCGTCCATCCACTCGAGCAGCGCCTGCGCCTCGCGCACCTCGCTGCGGTGGCCGCGAGTGCGGACCGCGCCGAGATCAGCGGCGGCGTCCCGCGCCTTGGCGCGCATGCGGCGCCAGTCGGCGGTCGCGGAGCGGACGTCGTCGAGCGCGCGCCGGATCGAGGACTCGATCGCGGCGAGGCGCGCGGCGTCGGGCTCGCGGTCGATCTCGATCATCTGCCACGACTCGGGCTTCGTGCCCGGGGGCGTGTCGCCGAGGTAGACCGCCTTCAGCCGGCCGCGGCCGTCGCGCGCCACGGACAGCACGGGATGCGCGAGCAGGTGCACCGCGAGGCCCGTCTGCGTGCAGACCATGCTGAGTGAGTCGACCAGGAACGGCATGTCGTCGGTGACGACCATGATGACCGTGTGCGGCGACGCGAAGCCGTCCCGCGCCGGGTCCGGGTTGAAGACGCGCACGAGCGAGCGCCCGCTGCGGCGCGTGCGGCCGAGCTCCAGCTCGGCGAGCGCCGCACCGGCGAGGTCCGCGGGCGTGCGCTGCACGAGGTCGAGCTCCGAGACGCCGTGGTAGAAATACCGCGCGAGCCGGTCCGGGGCGACCGGCATGCCCCTGCGGCGCCCGCGGCGCGCGCTGGCGGCGATGCGGTCGATGATGGCCTGACGGGCGGCGGGAATTCTGCCTAGCATGCGCGAGTCAAGTGGCCTGGCAACCGCCGTGGGGCGTGGCGGCGCGGATTATACACGCGCGTCCGGGGCCGGTCCGTGACGGCGGGAACGGTCGGGCATCGGTGGATTATAGTTGCAACTGCAACCCAACGAGGGCTGGCCATGGCGGACCTCTTCGACAACCCGATGGGCACGGACGGCTTCGAGTTCGTGGAGTACACCGCGCCGGACCCCGAGCTCCTGCGCTCGCTGTTCGCTCGCATGGGCTTTCCCGTCAGCGCGCGCCACCGCAGCAAGAACGTGACGCTCCACCGTCAGGGCGACGTCAACTTCGTGATCAACGCGGAGCCCGAGGGCTTCGGCCAGCAGTTCGCGCGCGCGCACGGCCCGTCGGCGTGCGCGATGGCCTTCCGCGTCAGGGACGCGGCCGCCGCCTTCCGCCGCGCGGTGTCGCTGGGCGCGAAGCCGGTCGAGACCCGGGTGGGCCCGATGGAGCTGCGCATTCCCGCGATCGAGGGCATCGGCGGCAGCCTCATCTACCTCGTCGACCGCTACGGCGACCGCACCATCTACGACGTGGATTTCGTGCCGGTCGCGGGCGCCGCGCCCGCGCGCGGCGCTGGCCTCGAGCTGATCGACCATCTCACGCACAACGTGGGTCGCGGCCACATGGACACCTGGGCGGGCTTCTACGAGCGCCTGTTCAACTTCCGCGAGATCCGCTACTTCGACATCGAGGGGAAGAAGACGGGCCTGTTCAGCCGGGCGATGACGAGCCCATGCGGCAAGATCCGCATCCCGATCAACGAGAGCCAGGACGACAAGAGCCAGATCGAGGAGTACATCCGCGAGTACCACGGGGAGGGCATCCAGCACATCGCCCTGTCCACGGCGGACATCTACGCGACGGTCGACGCGCTGCGTGCGAACGGGGTCGAATTCCAGGACACGCCGGGCACGTACTACGAGGGCGTCGACGCGCGCGTCGCGGGACATCGCGAGTCGCTCGCCCGCATGCAGGAGCGCGGCATCCTCATCGACGGCAGCGCCGCTGACGGGATCCTGCTGCAGATCTTCACGAAGAACGTCATCGGCCCGATCTTCTTCGAGATCATCCAGCGCAAGGGCAACGAGGGCTTCGGCGAGGGCAATTTCCGGGCCCTGTTCGAATCCATCGAGCTGGACCAGGAGCGCCGCGGCGTGATCTGAGCCCGGCACGCCCTGCGGCGGCCCGTCCTACAGCCGCGACTGACGACCGGTTCACGAACCGCGCCCGGCCGACCGGATGCACTTCACACCTTTTGCACCCCGCCGTGCGGGCGCCGCGCCGCGCGTGGAGACTCGCGTTTGACAGATGACGGCAGGTCGCGGCATGAGCGCTGGCACGGCGACAGGACACTTCGGGGTCACCACCCGCATCACGCGCGTCGGCTTCGCCGACGGGTGGACGGGCGCCCTTGCCATCGGCACCATCGTCTACGTCCTGGCGGCGATCGGCTTCACGGTCGCGGACCTGCCCCAATCCCCGCGGCTCGATTTCTACCGCCTGCTCTCGGACCAGCCGGCCGCCTTCGCCGCGGCACTGCTCGCGATCGTGGCGGCGCGCAACGTGCAGCAGCCCGCCGCGCGGAAGACCTGGAAGTACCTCGCGGCCGCGATCGTCACCTACAACATCGGCAACCTGATCGACGCGTTCCTGCGCATCGCCGACCTCACCCCCTTCCCGTCGATGGCGGACCTGTTCTACCTCGCGTTCTTCCCCGTGCTGTTCGCGGGCTTCACGGTCGCGGTGCGGGCGAGCTCGCTGCGCGCGTCGTGGGGCAGGCTGCTGCTCGACTCGCTGATCCTCGTGCTGGGATTCGGCACGTTCTTCTGGTTCTTCGTGATCAGCCCGGCGGCGGCCGCCAACGAGGAGGAGCTCGCCCGCTTCGTGCTGGCTCAGGTATACATCGCCTGCGACTGCCTGATGCTGATGGCAATCGGCGTGCTGCTGATGAACAGCTCGCACTGCCCGCTGCGGCGGCTGACGCTCGCGCTCCTGACCGGCGGCTTCGGCATGATGTTCCTCGGCGACATCGTCTGGGCGGCCGCGGTCATCGAGAACACGTATTTTTCGGGCGCCAACTTCTCGGACGTGCTGTACCTGTCCTGTTACGCCTGCCTCGCCGGCGCGGCACAGGTGCAGATCCGCGACAAGTCCCGTCCCGAGCGCCAGCGCGCGGCGGCCGGAGGCGTGCTCACGCAGGCCATCGCCTATGCGGGGCTCGGGCTCTCGTTCTTCGTGCTGGTGTATTTCGCGGGGGGCGGCGGCAACGACACGGTGACGATCATGACCGTGTCCATCTTCGTCCTCGCCGTGCTGGTCATGGTGCGCCAGAGCGTGATCCTGCGCGACGACGCCAAGGAGCGCCAGCGCAAGGCCGTCGACCTCGTCGAGGCGCGCTTCGCCTCGCTGATCCGGAACGCCTCGGATGCGGTCATGGTCGTCGATGCCGACGGGCGCATCGAGTACGCGTCGCCCGCCATGCAGCGCACCTTCGGCCTCTGGCACGAGGACCTCGTCGGGCGCAGGCTCGGCGACATCTGGCGCGAGGCCGACCGCGAGCGCATCGCCTCGTTCCTCGCGGAGGTCAACGCGACGCACGGCGTCTCGGTCGGGCCAGTCGAGCTTTCGCTCGGCACGAAGAGCAAGCGCTTCATCGCCGAGTGCGTCGGCAGCAACCTGCTCGACGACCCGGCGGTCAAGGGGCTCGCCCTGAACCTGCGCGACGTGACCGAGCGCAAGGCGCTCGAGGACCAGCTGCGCCAGCTCGCCTTCCACGACCCGCTGACGCTGCTCGCGAACCGGAGCCTGTTCCGCAACCGGGTCGAGCACGCGATCGCGCTGTCGCGGCGCACCCAGGACCGGCTCGCGGTGCTGATGATCGACCTCGACAACTTCAAGAACGTGAACGACTCGCTCGGCCACGACGTGGGAGACCGCCTGCTGCAGACCGCCGCGCAGCGCCTCGTGAAGTGCACCCGTGCCGCCGACACCGTCGCGCGCCTCGGCGGAGACGAGTTCGCCGTGCTGCTGGAGGGCGTGACGACGCTCGACCAGGCGGAGCAGATCGCCGCCGCCGTGACGGACGCCTTCCGGCAGCCGCTGACCATCGATGGCAACGAGCTCTTCGTGACGACGAGCGTCGGCGTCGCGCTGTCGGAGCCCGGTTACGACACCGAGCAGGTGCTGCGCAACGCCGACATCGCGATGTACAACGCGAAGGCCACGGGCAAGGGCCGCCACGTCATCTTCCACGCGCGCATGCAGGAGCAGCTCCGGGAGCGCCTGCGCCTCGAGGACGACCTGAACCAGGCGCTCATCCGCGACGAATTCTTCCTCGAGTTCCAGCCGATCATCGACCTCAAGACGACCGAGCTGCTCGGCGTCGAGGCGCTCGTGCGCTGGCAGCACCCGGAGCAGGGCCGGCTCCTGCCCGGACAGTTCATCCCGATGGCCGAGGAGACCGGGCAGATCATCGCGCTGGGGCGCTGGGTGCTGATGGACGCCTGCTGCCGCGTGCAGGCCTGGCGCAAGTCGGTCGCCGCCGGCGCCGGCCTCCGGCTCGCCGTCAATGTCTCGGGCCGGCACCTGCAGCAGGGCGACCTGGTCGCCGACGTCCGCGATGCACTGACCGCCTCGGGCCTCGAGCCGGAGAGCCTGCTCATCGAGCTCACCGAGAGCACGATGATGCACAACTCCGAGGCCAACCTCGTGAAGCTGAAGGAGCTGAAGGCGCTCGGGGTCCGGCTCGCGATCGACGACTTCGGAACGGGCTACTCGTCGCTGTCATACCTGCACCGGTTCCCGATAGACATCCTGAAGATCGACCGCTCGTTCGTCAGCCGCCTGACGGACTCGGCCGAGGGTCCGAAGCTCGCGCGCGCCGTCGTGATGCTGGGCGAAACGCTCGGCCTCGAGACGGTCGCCGAAGGCGTCGAGATCGACGACCAGGTCACCCAGCTGCTGCAGCTCGGCTGCGTGGCCGCGCAGGGCTTCCTGTTCTCGCAGGCGACCTCGCTCGACGCGGTCGCCGCCTCGAGCTTCGCGCTGCGTCGCGAGCAGCTGCGCCTCGCGCATGCGGGCTACGACAACCTGACCGCGACCGGCCGCTACCGGGTCGCCGACATGATCCGCCAGCGCATGGCGGACCCCGCGCGGCGTGCCGCCAAGGGATGACCGGCGGTCAGGCGCCCCTTTCGCTCCGGAGCCAGCGTCCGGCCAGGACGACGAAGAGCGCACCGCCCATCGCGGCGACGTGCAGCTGCCTCAGCCATCCGGCGTGCGACGCGACCCAGCCGGTTACCGCGGGATCCGTCACGATGATGTCGCCCGCGATCCAGCCGAGGAGCGCCGCGCCGGCCAGGATGACGAATGGAAATCGCGCCATCACGCCGAGCATGATCACGCTGCCGAAGACGACGATCGGGATGCTGATGGCGAGGCCGAGCACGAGCAGCGTGTACTTCATCGCTGCGAGCTCGGGGGTCGGGGCTGCCTCGTTCGCGGCGGCGGCCACCGCAATGACGTTGTCGATGCTCATGACGAGGTCCGCGACCAGGATCGTGCGGATTGCGTGCACCAGCCGCGTGTGCGCGGAAACTTCGGGCGCTTCCGTGTCCGGCGCCAGGAGCTTCACGCCTATCCAGAGCAGCAGCAGGCCGCCGGCCACCTTGAGCCAGGGCCACTCGAGGGCTCTCGCGGCGAACACGGTGAGCGCGATGCGAAATGCGACTGCAGCCGCAGTGCCCCAGAAAACCGCGAGGCGCTGCTGGCGCGGGGGCAGCGATCGCGCGGCGAGCGCGATCATGACCGCGTTGTCGCCCGACACGAGCAGGTTGATCCACACGATGGCGGCGAGCTCGGCCCAGAATATCGGCTGGTGAAGCATTTCCATCGGCGGATTGTAGCCTCAGGGTCGATGCGGCTTCGCCAGGTAGGCGCGGCCCTGCATCTCGTGCAGCCGGCTCGCGGTGCGACGGAACTCGAAGGCGAGCCGCTCACCGCGGTAGAGCGCCTCGGGGGCATCGGCTGCCGCAGAGACCACCAGCTTCACGCCCCGGTCGTACAGCTCGTCGATGAGCGTTATGAAGCGCCGCGCGGCGTCGTCCGCCGCGGCGCCCATCACCGGCACGCCCGACAGGAAGACCGCCTGGTAGCAGCGCGCGATCTCGATGTAGTCCGCCGCGGAGCGCGGGCCCTCGCAGAGCTCGCGGAAGTCGAACCAGACGACGCCTTCCGCCTCGCGCCGCGCGCGCACCGGCCGGCCCTCGACCTGCACCTCGACGTCGCACGCGCCGCGGCCGTCGGCGAACCGCTCGAACTCGGCGCCGGCGCGCGCCTCGGAGTCCGGCTCCCCGGGGCCGAACCACAGCGTCGCGCTCTCCAGCTGCCGCAGGCGGTAATCGGTCCCGCCGTCGACCTCGATGACGCGGCAGTGCTTCTCGATCAGGGCGATGGCGGGCAGGAACCGCTCGCGCTGGAGCCCGCCGCGGTAGAGGTCCTGCGGCGGCAGGTTTGACGTCGCGACGAGCGTGACGCCGCGGCGGAACAGCGCGTCGAGCAGCGTGCCGAGGATCATGGCGTCCGCCACGTCGCCGACGACGAACTCGTCGATGCAGAGGATGCGCGCCCTCGAGGCGAGGTCGGTGGCCACCTGCTCGAGCGGTGAGGGGCGGTCGCGGTGCATCGCGAGGCGCCCGTGGACGTCCTGCATCAGCCGGTGGAAATGCTCGCGCCGCTTGTCGTTGATCGGCAGCTCGGCGTGGAAGGCGTCGACGAGGAAAGTCTTGCCGCGCCCGACGCCACCCCACAGGTAGAGCCCGCGCAGCGGGGCGCGCGCGCGCGGCAGCAGGTCAAGGCCGCGAGCGAGCAGGGACTTGCGCGCCAGCACGCGGCGGCGCAGGTCCTCGAGGCGGGACAGCGCCGCGCGCTGCGAGGCGTCGGGCGCCTGGCCCTGGGACGCGAGCGCCGCCTCGACGCGGGCCGTGAGCGCCGAGCGTGGTGCCGCGGCGCTCAGTCGGCGAGCTCCGGGCGGCGGCGGAAATGCTCGAGCGCGCCGGGATTGGCGAGCACGTCGGTGTTCTTCACCGGGCGTCCGTGGACCGCCTCACGCACCGCGATCTCAACGACCTTGCCGCTGATCGTCCGCGGGACCTCGGGGACCTGCAGGATCCGCGCCGGCACGTGCCGCGGCGTCGTGTTGGCGCGGATCTGGCGGCGTATGCGGTCGGCGAGCGCATCGTCGAGCACGAGGCCCTCCCGCAGCCGCACGAAGAGCACGACGCGCACGTCGTTGCCGACCTCCTGGCCGATGACGACGCTCTCCAGTACCTCGGGAAGCTGCTCGACCTGGCGATAGATCTCGGCCGTGCCGATGCGCACGCCGCCTGGATTCAGCACGGCGTCGGAGCGGCCGTAGATCACGAGCCCGCCGCGCGCGGTCAGGAGCGCGTAGTCGCCGTGGTGCCAGACGCCCGGGAAGCGCTCGAAATAGGCCGCGCGGTAACGCGCGCCTTCCGGGTCGTTCCAGAACCCGACCGGCATCGACGGGAAGGGCGCCGTGCACACCAGCTCGCCCTTGGCCCCCGTGAGGGGCCGGCCGCCCTCGTCCCAGACTTCGACTTTCATGCCGAGACCGAGGCATTGCAGCTCGCCGCGGTAGACCGGCAGCAGCGGGTTCCCGAGCGCGAAGCAGGACACGATGTCGGTGCCGCCCGAGATCGACGCGAGCTGCACGTCCGGGCCGACCGCGTCCGCGACGTAGTCGTACTGCTCCGGGCCGAGCGGAGAGCCGGTCGAGAGGAGGGTGCGGAGCACCGCGAGGCCGTGGCGCTCGCGCGGCCGATAGCCCGCTTTCTCGAGCGACGCGAGGTAACGGGGGCTGGTGCCGAATACGGTTACGGCCTCGTCGGCGGCCATCTGCCAGAGGACTTCCGGGCCCGGATGCAGCGGCGAGCCGTCGAAGAGGACGATGGTCACGCCGGAGCCCAGCGCGCTCGCGAGCCAGTTCCACATCATCCAGCCGCAAGTCGTGAAGTAGAACAGGCGGTCGCCGGGTTTCAGGTCGGCGTGCAGGCGATGTTCCTTCAGGTGCTGCAGCAGCGTGCCGCCGGCGCCGTGGATGATGCACTTCGGGACGCCGGTCGTCCCGCTCGAGTACAGCACGTACAGCGGATGGTCGAAGGGCAGGCGCGCGAAGCGCAGCGCCGCGCCGGGATCGCCGTAGTCCGCGAACGCCACGCCCTGCCGCAGCGTCGTGCCGGACGACTCGCCAGCGGCGTAGGGGACGAGCACGACGCGTTCGACCGACGGGAGCGAGCGCAGCACGCCGACGATGGGGCCGAGCGAGTCGATCCTCTTGCCCCCGTAGTGGTACCCGTCGGCCGTGAACAGGACCTTGGGCTTCACCTGCCCGAAACGATCAAGCACGCCCTGGACGCCGAAGTCCGGCGAGCAGGACGTGAAGATCGCGCCGCGGCTCGCCGCCGCCAGCATCGCGATCACCGTCTCGGGCAGGTTCGGCAGGAATGCGGCGACGACGTCTCCCGGTCCGACGCCGTCCACCGCGAGGCCCGCGGCCACGCGGGCGACCTCGGCCCGAAGCGCCTGCCAGCCGAGCTCGCGCCGGTCGCCGCGCTCGTTGCGGAACACGATCGCGGGCTCCGCATCGGGTCCGCGCAGCAGGTTCTCGGCGAAGTTGAGGCGCGCCCCGGAGAACCAGCGCGCACCGGGCATGCGCTCGCCCCTTTCGAGCACGGGCCCGCTGCCGCGCTCGCCCGCGACGCCGGCGAATTCCCAGAGCGCATCCCAGAATTCCGCGGGGCGCTCGACCGACCAGCGGTGCAGCGCGGCGTAGTCCCTTGCCGCGACGCCGCGGGCTTCGACGAAGGCCATGAAGCGCGTCAGGTTCGCATCCGCGATGCGGAACAGCGACGGCGTCCAGATCGGCGTGTCGGCGCTCACCTAGAGTCCCTGGTAGTTCGGCCCGGAACCCCCTTCAGGCGTGGTCCACGTGATGATGCCGTAGGGATCCTTGATGTCGCAGGCCTTGCAGTGCACGCAATTCGCGGCATTGATCTGCAGCCGGCGCCCGCCGGCGCCGTCGTCGACCATCTCGTAGACGTGCGCCGGGCAGAAGTTCTCGCAGGGATTCCCGAACTCGGTCACGCAGCGCGTCGCGCAGATACTGGTGTCCGCGACGACGAGGTGCACCGGCTGGGCCTCGTCGTGCACGTTGCCGGCATGGAACACCGCCGCCAGCCGGTCGCGCGGCGGCAGGTCGCGCGCGATCCAGCCGCGGTCGACGACCGGTGCGGTCTCGAGGCGGTGCAGCGCGAGGTGGTTTTCCCGGTGCGCCAGCGTCCAGGGCGTGCGGCCGGCCGTCGCGGTCTCGAGCGCGCCATTCGCCAGCCCCCACCAGAGCCCGCGGTGGAACCCCGGCTTGATGTTGCGCACGCGCCTGAGCTCGCGTCCGCCCGCCGACTCGCGCCAGCGCGCCTCGAAGCCCTCGGTGCCGCCCGTTTCCGCCAGATGCTCCGCGGCGAGCACGCCGCAGCGGATCGCCTGGTGCACGCCCTTGATCTTCGGGACGTTCAGCGTGCCCGCGGAATCGCCGACGATCAGGAGTCCCGGCGCATCCATGCGCGGCAGCGACTGCCAGCCGCCCGCGGCGATTGTGCGTGCGCCATACCCGAGCACCTCGCCGCCTTCCAGCAGCGCGTGGATGCGCGGGTGATGCTTGAACTGCTGGAACGCCTCGAATGGTCTGAAGCGCGGGTCCTCGTAGTCGAGCCCGGCGACGTAGCCCACGTACACGCGGTCGCGGTCGAGGTGATAGAGGAAGCTGCCGCCGTAGGTGCGCGAATCCACCGGCCAGCCGACGCTGTGCTGGATCAGCCCGGGCTCGGCGCGCCCGGCGGGCAGCTGCCACAGCTCCTTGATGCCGAGGCCGTAGGTCTGGGGCTGGCGGCCGTCGGCGAGGCCGAGCCGCGCGGTGAGCTGCTTGGTGACGCTGCCGCGCGCGCCCTCGGCGAGCACCGTCGTTCCCGCGCGGATGTCCGCGCCCGGCGCGTAATTGGGACCCGGCCTGCGCTCCCGGTCGAGCCCCATGTCGCCGATGCGCACGCCGGCGACCCGGCCGCCCTCGTCGACGATGGCCTCCGCGGCGGCGAAGCCGGGGAACACGTCGACGCCGAGCGACTCCGCGCGCGCGGCGAGGAGCGGCGCCAGCTGGCCGAGCGACACGATCAGGTTGCCGCGGTTGTGCATCTGAGGCGGCGTCGGCAGGCGCATCCCGCCGGTCTTCGTCAGGTACCAGAACTCGTCGCGGGTGGCCTGCACGCAGATGTCGGGTGGCGACTCGCGCCAGCCCGGCAGGAGGGCATCGAGCGGTCCGGGCTCCAGGGCGCAGCCGGAGATGAGCTGGGCGCCGACCGTCGATGCCTTCTCGAGCACGCAGACGCTGCGGTCGGGGGCGAGTTCCTTGTAGCGGATCGCGGTGGCGAGGCCGGCAGGGCCCGCTCCGACGACGACGACGTCGTACTCCATGACGTCGCGCTCGGTCACGGCATTCGAGCTCCCGCGAACTGGGGAAGCGCGCGCACGCTGTCGCCGACCTTGCCGAGGTCGCCAGCGACGACGACCGTCATGCGCTCCGGCCGGATGAACTCGCGCGCGATTTCCGTGACCTGCGCGGGCGTGACCGCCTGCATGTTCTCCAGCCAGCGGGTGAGGAAGTCTTCGGGCAGGCCATGCAGGTTCATGAAGGCGAGCTGGCCGAGCACTCCGTTCGGAGAGGAGTTGGAAATTACGAACACGCCCGCACGGTAGGCCTTGACCGGATCGAGCTCGGCCTCGGTGGGCGCTTCGCGCTGCAGGCGATCGATCTCGCGGAAGACCTCGGTGATCGCCGCGGCGGTGTGCTCCGCGGTGATTTCGGCGCTCATGACCCAGAGGGCGCCGCCACGGCGCGCGTTGATCGACGAGTCCGGCGAATAGCTGTACCCCTTGTCCTCGCGGATGTTGCTGGTGATGCGGGAGCCGAACGTCCCGCCGAGCAGGCTGTTCATCAGCATGGTCTGGAAGTAGCGCGCGCTGGAGGGGTCCGGGACCGGCACCGCCATGCGCACCGACGACTGCGGCGCGCCCGGGCTGTCAACCAGCACCAGCTGCAGCGCTTCCGCGGGCCGTGCCGGCAGGTCACTGGGCGCCGGGCCCTCGCGCCAGCCGCCGAACGCGCCGCGCAGTGCCGCCTCGAGCGCCTCCCGGTCGTAACGGCCCGCGACGTACACATGCGTGCGCCGCGCGCCAAAATTCCGTTCATAGAAGCCGCGCAACCTCGCGATGTCATAGCCGGCCAGCTGGCCTTCGCGCGGCAGCATCCGGCCGAACGGATGGTCACCGTAGACGTGCTTGGCGAGCGCCTCATCGGCGAGCGACTGCGGGTCGGAGCGCGCGACGGCGAGTTCGCGCTCGAAGTTGGCGCGGACCCGCGGCAGCTCG
>DATEEF010000143.1:0-4820 GCA_035281265.1 Steroidobacteraceae bacterium | reverse complement strand
AGCTCGGTGCGGATCGCGTCGATCATCGCCGGCGGCCCGGCCGCGTAGATATCGTAGCCCGCGAGCCCCGCGACGCTGCCGAGCACCGCCTCGTGCACGAAGCCGCTGGTCACCCCGACGTAATGGAACCGCGAATGCTTCGCCGCGAGCTCCCGCAGCCAGGCGTTCTCGTACAAATCGTCGGCGCTGCGTCCGCCCCAGTAGAGCACCACCTCGCGACGCGAGCCTGATTCCAGCACCTCGCGCAGGATCGCCTTGAGGGGCGCATAGCCCGTGCCGCCGCCGATCGCGAGCAGCGGCCGGTCGCCGGGGCGATAGACGAACTGTCCGAGCGGGCCTTCGATCCGCAGCAGGCTCCCCGGCCGCATGCCGCCGAACACCTGCCCGCTGAACGCGCCGCCCGGCGCGCGTCGCACGTGCAGCTCGAGCAGGGCCGCGTCGTGGGGAGGGTTCGCGAGCGAGAAGCTCCGTCGCCGCTCGCCCGGCAGCATCACGTCCACGTACTGGCCCGCCTGCCAGGTGAACGGCTCGATCGCGGGCAGCCGCAGCCAGAGACCCATGACGTCCGGCGCGAGCCGCGCCATGCGCTCGACCCGCGCCGGCAGCTCCCGGATCTCGACGTCCGTGACGTGGCGGATCTCGCGGGTCTCGATGACCAGGTCCTGCTTTGCGCGTGCCTGGCAGATGAGCGCGTATCCCGCCACGACCTCGGCGGCATCGATCCCGGCCGGACGGCCGTGGGCATAGTCGACGGCGCCGCGCAGGACGCGCACCCGGCAGGTGCCGCAGGTCCCGCCCTTGCAGCTGTGCGGGAGATTGAGATGCTGGCGCAGCGCGGCGGTGAGCACCGGCTCGTCGGGACGGGCCTCGAACTCGCGGCCGGACGGGACGACGCGGACCTTCATGCGCCCATTATCGCCGCCCCGAAAACAAAAGGCCCCGCGGCTCTCACCGCGGGGCCCGGAGGACGTTCAGTGGCTAGTTGGCAACCGGCCGCAGGTAATTGTCGTAAGCGTGCTCCGCAACCTTGCGTGCTGCCTTGCGGGCTTCGACGTCCGCGAAACGGAAGTGAATGCCCTGGAGGACGCGCACGTTGACGACCTGCTGCGACGCCGCCGAGAAGCTCGGGAACGTCCGCGACTTCTTGATGGCGGCGGCGGCCGTGCTCGTGAGCGTGATCGGGATGTCGTCCCGGCCGAGGAACAGCTCGAGCGACTTCGTGACGGCGCCGGACACGCTGTTGGCACCCGACGTGTAGTCCGGGTAGGGCGGCGTGACGATGAACGGCTGCCAGTCCGCATCGCCGACCGTGGCGTCGTTCGTGTCGTTGTCCCCTTCGTGGATCGCCGTGATCGGGCGCCAGAGGTTGTAATAGCGCTTGCTGTCCCAGGCCGTGGTTATGGCACCGGAGACCGACATGGTGGCGAGCGCGTAGAGCCGGGCGCGATCGCCCGTGTTCGGCACGTGCGCGTCGACGATCGACTTGATGCCGCGGTACCAGATGGCAGCCGGATTGTCAGTCCAGAACCAGGCGATGTCCTCCTCCGCGGGCGTGCGCGTGCTGCCCGTGAGCGCGCCCTTTTCCTTCACCTCGTTGTATTCCGCGGTGTACTGGTCGCTCGTGAGCGCCGGCGGTGGCGGCGCGCGGAAGCGGGCCGGGCCGGTCAGTGCGTACGGAATGAAGTACGCCTGCTGCTCGAAGGCCATTGGCGCGAACGCCGGCTCGGTAGGCCGCCACTCGCCGGGGTTCGTGCCCCCGAGGAAGGGTGCGAGCGGCGGGTTCGGATCGGCCCGGCGCAAGCCGGCGTAGAGCGCGGCAACCGCCTCGCCCGTCTCGATGCCCGCATTGCCGGTCAGGCCGTTGTCCGCGAGCCAGGTGGCATAGGTGGCATCCAGCGTCGTGGCCTGCGACGGATAGAAGGTCACGAGGAGCCGGTAGGCCGCAGTGGCCGCCGCCGCCCGCTTGGATCCCTTCGGGCCCTTGACCTGCACGTAGTACGGCTCGAAACGCCGGTCATAGGACTGGATCGCGTCGTGCATGGCGAGGTGGGCCACCGCCATGTCGTGGAAGGCGATTGGCCCGGGCCGGCCCGGACCCGTCGAAGCCAGGATGATCGCGTTCCAGTCGGTCACTACGTCGGCGCTCGCCGTGCCAGCCCAGGCCAGGCACGCGAGGACGACTGCCCGAGTCATGTCCCCGAATATTTTCATGGTGTTATCCCCTTTGTTTGACAGAATTCACTCGCGACCGCGGAATCAGCAGGTCAGCGAGTTGGCGCGCGGGGATCCCAAAAGAACTGATGAAAGCCTGATATCTTGCTGACATTCGCATGAACTCGCTGACGCAAGGCTTCCAGCTCGAGGGCCTGCGGGTGACGCCGCTGACCGGAGGAGTCTCCGGGCCGGGTGGGAACTCCAAACTCGATCCCAAGGTCATGGATGTCCTCGTGCTGATGGCGGGCCATCCCCGCGAAGTCGTCCTGCGCGAAGAGCTCGTCACGAAGCTTTGGGGTCACGCGGTGGTCACGGACGACGCCGTCACCCGGTGCTTCTATGAGCTGCGCCGTCATCTCGCCCAGGCGGGCGGCAGCGAGCGATACCGCGACCTCATCGAGACGGTACCGAAGCGGGGGTACCGGCTGAATGCCAGCGTCGTCCCCGGCCTGCCGGCGGCTCCCCCGCCGGCTGCGGACCAGCCCGCAGCATCAGTCAGTCCGAGGCGCTCGCGGAAGGCGATCGCTGGCGCCGCCGCCGTGGTCATCGCAATCGGTGGGGCGGCCCTTTTCTGGAAATCGACCGACGAGGGCGAGGCGCCCGCCCCCGGGACGGTGACGCATTCGATCGCGGTGCTGCCCTTCCTCGACATGAGCGAGGGCCAGGACCAGCACTACCTGGCCGACGGCATGACCGAGGAGGTCCTGAATCATCTCGCGCAGTCCGAGAACCTGCGCGTGATCGCGCGGACCTCGTCCTTTGCGCTGCGCGACACGAAGCTGGACGTCCAGGAGATCGGCAAGCGGCTCGACGTCGACTACGTGATCGAGGGGAGCGTCCGCCGCTCGGGCGACCGCGTGCGCATCACCGCCCAGCTGATCGATGCCTCCACCAACCTGCACGCCTGGTCGCGGACCTACGACCGGACGCTCGACGACCTGTTCGCGGTGCAGGACGACATCGCGGCCAGCGTCGCGACCGCGCTGCAAGTGGAGTTTTCGGCCGACGCAGGCCGGCCCGCCGAGCAACCGGATTTCGAGGCCTATGAGCAGTACCTGCTGGGCCAGACGAATTTCCATCGTCGCGCGCCCGGCGACATCGCGAGGTCCATCCAGTATTACCGGCGTGCGGTCGAGATCGACCCCCGCTTCGCCCGGGCCTGGGCCGCGCTGGCCGGCGCCTACTCGCTCGCGGACGACGAGAGCGCCGGCGACCCGGAGTACCGGGAACTGCAGGGAGCGGCCGCACGTCGCGCGGTCGAGCTGGACCCGGACCTGGCGGTCGCCCAGGCGCGCCTGGCGCAATACTACTTCCGCACGGGCCAGCACGAGTTGGGGCGCGAACATTTCCGCAAGGCCGTCGCCCTCGACCCGAACGACCCCCTGGTCCTGGGCTTCTCGTCATCGAGCGCCATAATGCGCGGCGACCTTGCGGCAGCCGTCGACATCTGGCGCCGTGTCGTCGAGCTGGACCCCCTGTCGTCGATGCACCGCAGCAACCTCGGCGGATTCCTGCTCGCGGCCGGCAAGCCGAACGAGGCCCTCGTCCACCTGCGCGCGGCGGTCGAGCTCAGCCCTGCAAGCGACGATGCGAAGCTGCACCTCGCGCGTGGACTCATCGTGGCCGGCGAGCCGGCCGCGGCGGCATCCCTGATCCAGCAAACGTCGCCGGGCCAGGCCCGCGACCTCGTCTTCGCGCTGCTCGCGCACGATCCGCAGCACGGTTCGGCGGCTCGCGCGACCCTTTCCCGGCTGAAAATCCTGCCCGTCAATGTCCGTTCGGGCGTCGCGCTGGCCGAAGCCCACGCATACAGCGGGGACAACGAAGCCGCGTTTCGCGTGCTCGCCGCGGCGCGCGCCGAATGCGACCGCCGGAAGGCCGAAAGGCCGTACCTCTGCTGGCAGCTGTTCGAGGACGCGAACGTCTCGCCGTTTCTCGGCCCCCTCCACGACGACCCGCGCTGGACGCAACTCGCCGTGCCGCCCGCCGTTTCCGAGGCGAGCTGACAGGGTCAGGGAATCAGCAGGCTGCTGCCCGTCGTCCGGCGAGCCTCGAGTGCCCGGTGCGCGTCCGCGGCGGCCTCGAGCGGCCAGGCCTGGCCGATGCGGACCTTCACGCGGCCGCTCCCGACTATTTCGAACAGCTCGCGCGCGCCGCGCGCGAGATCCGACGCCTTCGAGGTGTAATGGAATAGCGTGGGTCGCGTGAGAAAGAGCGATCCGCGCTTCGTGAGCTCGAGCGGCGAGACGGGCGGCACCGCGCCCGAGGCGTTGCCGTAGCTGACCATCAGCCCGAGCGGGGCGAGGCAGTCGAGCGAGGCAAAGAAGGTGTCCTTGCCGACGCCGTCGTAGACGACGGGCACGCCGCGATTTCTTGTCATCGACCGCACGCGATCGACGACGTTCTCGCGCGTGCCGACGATCACCTCGGCCGCGCCATGTTCCCTGGCGAGCGCCGCCTTCTCGTCGCTGCCGACGACGGCAATGACCTTCGCGCCGAGCGCCGCCGCCCATTGCAGCGCGATCAGCCCGACGCCGCCCGCCGCCGCATGCAGCAGCACCGGCTCGTTGCGCCGCACTCGATGGCAGCGGCGCAGCAGGAACCAT
>DATEEF010000142.1:0-17686 GCA_035281265.1 Steroidobacteraceae bacterium | reverse complement strand
GAGCTCAAGCAGTACATCGGCAAGACGCTCGCCGAGATCGCGAGGGCGCGCGGCAAGAGCCCCGAGGAGACCGCCATGGACCTCGTCGCCGAGGACGAGACCCGCGTCGGCACCGTGTACTTCCTGATGTCCGAGGAGGAGGTCGCACGGAAGGTCGCACTGCCCTGGATGAGCTTCGGCTCGGACGGCGCGGCGGTTTCCGCCGAGGGCGACTTCCTGAAAAGCAACCTGCACCCGCGCAGCTACGGCAATTTCGCGCGGGTGCTCGGGCGCTACGTGCGCGACGAGAAGCGCGCGCCGCTCGAGGACGTGATCCACCGCATGACCGGCCATCCCGCGGCGGTGCTGAACCTCGCCGACCGCGGGCTGCTGAAGGCCGGGCAGTTCGCGGACGTGGTCGTCTTCGATCCCGCGAGGATCCAGGACCACGCCACCTACACGGAGCCGCACCAGTACGCGACGGGCGTGTCCCAGGTGATCGTGAACGGCGAGGTCGCGCTCGCGGACGGCGAGCCGACCGACGCGCGGCCGGGCCGCTTCGTGCGCGGCCGTGCCTGGACCGGCCGCGAGGGCGGCGGCTGCCGCGCCGCGGCGTCGGACTGGGACTGGCCGCGGGTTCCCTAGGAACCCGCGCGCGCTGCCCTGGGCTTGCCGGGCGAGTTCCTGATCTTCGGCGTGACGCTCGCGGGCGTCGCGCTCTTCCATCGCCGTGCGCTGCCGATCGCGGCGCTCGGCCTCCTGGCCGTCATCGCGTTCAAGTGGACGGTCACCGGGTTCGCGGGCGGCCCCGGCCTTGCCGGCCTCGCGGCCCACTTCGGCCACGAATGGGTGGTTCTCGTGAACCTGCTGCTGCTGCTCGTCGGATTCGCATTGCTCGCGGCGCACTTCGAGGAAAGCGGCCTGCCGAAGGAGTTCCCGGCCTGGCTCCCCGACGACTGGACCGGTGCCTTCGCGCTGCTTGCGATCGTGTTCGTCGTTTCCGCGTTCCTCGACAACATCGCGGCGGCGCTGATCGGTGGCGCCATGGCGCACACGCTCTTCCGCGGCCGCGTTCGCGTCGGCTACCTCGCCGCCATCGTCGCCGCCTCGAATGCCGGCGGGTCCGGCAGCGTGATCGGTGACACGACGACGACGATGATGTGGATCAGCGGCGTGCCGCCGCTCGCGGTGCTGCATGCGTACGTCGCCGCCGCCGTCGCGCTGCTCGTCTTTGGCCCGGCCGCCGCCCGCGCGCAGCAGCGGTTCGCGCCGATCACGAGGGACCCGGAGCCCTCGCTCGCCATCGACTGGGCACGGGTCGCGATTGTAGGCATCATCCTTGCGTGCGCTGTCGCCGTTAACGTCGGAGTAGTCACCACCCATCCCGAGGAATCGGGACGCTTCCCGTTCATCGGGTGCGCAGTCGCCCTTTCGATCATCCTGACGGCGGCATGGCGGCGTCCGGACTGGAGCGTCCTGCCGGGCGCCTTCCGGGGTTCGATCTTCCTCCTTTGTCTTGTCGCATCGGCGTCGCTGATGCCCGTGGAGTCGCTGCCCGGGCCGTCGTGGCAGGGCGCGCTCGCGCTCGGGTTCGTCTCTGCGTTCTTCGACAACATCCCGCTGACCGCGCTCGCGCTCGCGCAGGGCGGCTACGACTGGGGGCTGCTCGCCTATGCCGTCGGCTTCGGCGGGTCGATGCTCTGGTTCGGGTCGTCGGCGGGCGTCGCGATCTGCAACATGTTCCCGGAGGCACGCTCGACCGGCCAGTGGCTGCGGGAGGGATGGCTCATCGCGGTCGCTTACGTCGCGGGCTTCGCGGCGCTGCTCGCGACGCTCGGGTGGCAGCCGGTCTAGCCGCCTTCCTTGAGCAGCAGCGCGTACCGGTGCCCCGAGCCGAACCACGACAGCGGCGCCGTGGACACGAGCCGCGCACGGTTTGCGCGCGCAAAGGCGGCGACCTCGGACGCCGAGAGCGCCGGCTTGCGCGCCTTGCGGCTGAAGGGATGCCGCAGCCGCCAGGTGAGGTGCTTCAGGGAATACCTGTCGAAGTAGGTGACGATCGCGAACCGGCGCGAGACGCGCAGGAGCTCCGCGAACAGCCGCTCGCGCTCGAGCGCGGTCGGCAGGTGGTGCGAGAGCCGCACGCACACGGTGCCGTCCACGCTGCCGCTGCGCAGCGGGATGTGAAATGCCGACGCAGTCATCCACACGCAGGGCACGCCAACCGTGGAGTTCTGGCGGCCGTAACGCACCTGCCCGATGGCGACATCGGCCTCGATGACAACGTCCGCCGAATCCGCGAACGCAGGCGTCAGGCGGCCGCCGCCGCAGGGGATCTCGAGGATGGCGCGCGAGCGGCCCACCTGCCGGATGAAGCGGCGGATCAGCCAGCTCTCGCGCGGCGTCACGCCGAGCTTGAGCGGCTTGCGGCGGAACTGGAGGTTGTAGGCAGCCGCGTTCTCGACGTCCTGGAACTCGTCCTGGTACGCGGTCCCTTGTTCCCTGTCCTGCGGCGCACCCCAGGTCTCGGAGCCGCCGCGCACCGCGAGCAGCGCGATGCCGTCCTGGATCGGATAGCGGGCGTCGCAGCCTTCGCAGCGGATCCAGTCAGGGCCGACTGACAGCGGGTCGTTGCAGTTCGGGCAGGCGAGCAGCCGCTCGATCGAGGCAATGCCGGCAGCATGTTGCGTCACCGGCGCATTATCCCCCGGAAGCGTCGTCAGAAGCTGCGCTTGGTGTGCACCAGGAACTGCACGCTGTCGATCGAGCGGTCGCCGTCGAGCGGGAAGGCGACGTCCACGTGAATGACGTTGCCGAGGGCCGAACGGCTGGTTCCGAGCCGAAGCCCGAAGCCGACGTCCTTGAGAAGGCCGAGGTTCTCGGCCGGGCCCAGGACGGGCTCGCCCCAGGCGCGACCGGCATCGAAGAAAACGGCGGCTCCGACGTCGGCCAGCTTCCACAGCGAATACTTCGTGAAGAACCGCTGCTCGAGCGTTACGAGCGCGGTCGCGCTGCCGGCCTGGTAGCGGAGCGGATAGCCGCGCAGCCCCGTGTCGCCGCCGATCGACAGCTCATGATCCGCGTCGAGCTCATGGCCCACGCCGGCGCTGAACCCGGCGAACAAGACGCCGCGCGGGCCGGTCGGGCGGTAGTAGCGCAGGCTCCCGCTCAGGAGGCTGTCGAGCGGGTTGCCGCCCTCGATGCGCGTCGTGAGGGCCGCGTCCGCGAACATCGTGTCCTCGGCGCCCAGCCGCCAGCCGTGGCTCGCCTCGGCATGCAGCAGCAGCGCATCGCGGTCGGCGCCGAGCGCGGGACTCGACCAGCCGGCCTCCAGCGCATAGTGCGTGCCGAACCGCTGGTCTTCGGTGCGCGCGATCTGGTCGCGATTCTGTATCGTCTCGAAATCGTCCTGCACGCCCTCGAACCGGATGAAGGGATAGTCGAGGCGGCGGTCGGCGGGCATGACCGCGGGCATCGCCTCATCCGGCGCGGCGTCGAATTCGGAATGCTCGCGGCGGAACCCGAAGGTCGTGCGCCGCGTCCAGTCGCCCTGCAGCCCGTCCGAGCGTCCGTAGCGCAGCTCGGCGAACTCCGCCTGGCGGCGGTAGCCGGCGATCCGTTCGCCGAGCCGGTAAACCGGGTCCACCGTCTCGTCCTGCTGCAGAGCGACGCCGGTGCTCCAGCGGCTGTCGAGCGCATAGAACGGCCGCTCGGCCATGGCACTCCAGCCCTGGCCGTCGTCGCTCTCGCGCAGGGCCAGGTCCATGATCCAGCGGCTGCTGCGCACATTGGGGTCGCGCCAGTGCAGCGTGTAGAAGCTGCGGTCGACGTCCTTCGCGAGCTCGAACGTGAGCTCCTTGCCGAGCCCCAGCAGGTTCAGCTCCTGGAGCTTGATGCCGCCCGAATTCGTGCCGCCCGTGCGCTCGAACGAGATGCCGGGGTTCGTCGTCCAGACTTCACGCACGGTGACTTCGACGTCGGCGACGCCGTCGTGGCAATTCACTGCCCGCACCGACGGCTCGCGCAGGTAGCGCCGGTCGCGGAGGTTGCGTTCGGTCTCCTCGAAGAGGCGCTGCGACACGGGGTCGCCCTTGCGGAACAGGAGCTGAGACTCGATCACGCTGTCGCGCGTGTCGATGTGCAGGTCGTTCGCAAGTCGATAGGGAGCGGACAGCTCGCCGTCGGGACCCGGCTCGAAGATCGGCAGGTTGCGGATGCGGACGGATCCGATCCGGTAACCCTGTGCTTCGAGCTCGGGGAGGGCGGCGCAGCCGGGCGCGTGGGCGTCCGCCGAACCGGGTTCGGCGGAAACGGGCCCGGACAGGGCCGTCAGGCAGGCCGCGAGCGCGAGGGCGCGCGGCCGGAGCAGCCATTCAATGGGACACGCAACGTTGGACGATTCGGGCGCCGCGGATCAACCGCGGTGGAGGGGCTCAGGTCGAGCCGACGGCGAGCGCGGGCTGCGCGAAGGGCTTGCGCGACTCCAGCCAGGCCCAGAGGGCGTCCCACTGCTGAAGCTCGGGGTGGACGCGCGCGGGATTCAGGTCGTGCAGGCCGAGTCCCTGCTCGCCGGCGTACACGTAGTATTGCGAGTCGCGCAGCGTCGTGATGACGGGGATCTGCATCTGGTCCAGGAACCGCATCAGCGTGCGGAAGATGATCGTGTTCGGCTTCACGCGGTTGGCGATCACCGCCAGGCGGTTCTCCCGGCGCTTGATCTTGCCCGAGATCAGCAGGTGGCCGATGCAGCGCGAGCAGGCGTGGATGTCGGCGTCGGAAGGCATCACCGGCACGAGCACCGCATCCGCCTCGCGCACGTGCTCGTTGAACTGCGGCGGCTGCAGCGCGGCCGGCGTATCGACGATTACGCGATCGGTGCCGTGGGGCACGCGCAGGTGGAAGCTGCGGGTCACGTTCAGGGCGCGGGCGTAGGCGGCGATGCCGTGGATCGGCGGGCGGTGCGGGGAGCGCTTTTCGAGCCAGCGCGAGGCGGAACCCTGCGGGTCGAAATCCATCAGGACGGGGCGGTAGCCGCGGGCCGCATACATGGCGGCAATTCCCGTGGCGATCGTCGACTTGCCAGAGCCACCCTTGGGGTTCAGCACGACGATGCGCAGCATCCCATCCCCCCGAAACCTGCCAACCAGATTACGCTGTCCGGCGGGCTGCCGATATACTAGTCAAAAATACCTGCATCACCAATGAGTTACGGTAAGAAACCTAGAATCGTCATCGTCGGGGCGGGGTTTGCCGGCCTCGCTGTCGCGCAGGGCCTGCGGCGCGCGGATGCCGACGTGACGCTGATCGACCGGCAGAACCACCACCTGTTCCAGCCGCTGCTCTACCAGGTCGCGACGGCCGGGCTCTCGCCGGCGGAGATCGCCTGGCCGATCCGGCACCTGCTGCGACGGCAGTCCAATGCGCGCGTGCTGATGGCAGAGGTCACGGCCGTCGATACCGGACGCAAGGTCGTGATGCTGGGCGCACGTCCGATCGCGTACGACTTCCTCGTCCTCGCGACCGGCGCGGCCCACGGCTATTTCGGGCACGACGAGTGGGCCGCGCACGCACCCGGGCTCAAGACGCTCGACGACGCGACCGCGATCCGCCGGCGAATCCTGCTCGCGTTCGAGCGCGCGGAGATGGCATCCAGCCCGGAGGAATGCGCGCGCCTGCTGACCATCGCGATCATCGGCGGGGGACCCACAGGCGTCGAGCTCGCGGGCGCCGTGGCAGAGCTTTCGCGCCGCGCGCTGGCGCAGGATTTCCGTGCCATCGATCCGTCGCGGACGCGCGTGCTCCTCATCGAGGCCGGACCGCGGCTGCTCGCGAACTTCCCGGAATCGCTGTCGCGCTACACCGTGGAGGCGCTGGCACGGCTCGGCGTCGAAGTGAGGCTCGGCACGGCAGTGACGGAGTGCCACGCCGACGGACTCGGCATCGGCGGGGAGCGCGTCGCCGCGGGGACGATCCTCTGGGCCGCGGGAGTCCGCGCATCGCCGGCGGCCGAGTGGCTCGGCATCGAACCCGACCGCGCGGGCCGCGTGCCGGTCCCGGCCGACCTCAGCGCCCCGGGTCACGCGGACATCTACGTCATCGGAGATACGGCGCTCGCGCGGAACCCGGACGGCACGGTGCAGCCTGGCATTGCGCCCGTCGCCAAGCAGCAGGGTGCGCACGTCGCGCGCGCGATCCTGGCGCGCCTGGCGGGACGCGCACCGCCACCCTTCGTCTACCGCGACCGCGGGCTGCTCGCGACGATCGGCCGCAAGGCTGCGGTCATCTCCTACCGCGGGCTGCGCCTGCGGGGCTGGATGGCCTGGTGGCTGTGGGGCGCCGCGCACGTGTACTTCCTCGTGAGCCTGCGCAACCGGGTCATCGTCGTGACGCAGTGGCTCTGGTCGTACGTCGTATTCGAGCGCGGGGCGCGGCTGATCACGGGGCGCTGAGCCGCCCTGCGCTGCACCGGCGCGACGGCCGGTGCTAGCATCAGGCGCCGCCCGACGGTCTCGCCCGGGCCGCACTGGGAGATCGAACGATGCTGCATCGCCGCATGGCTGCGCCGGCACTCGCTGCGCTGCTTCTCACCTTCGCGAACGCTTCGAGCCTGCGTCCGGCAGGCGCCGAGGAGCCGATTTCCGCGCCGGACCCGGAGCTCCAGCCCGCGGAGGTCGAAGACGACGAAGACGACCAGGCTGGCGACGTCGAAGAAGACGCCGACGACGAGGATGCGGACGATTCGACTGCCGATGCCGGCGTCGTGATCGAGGATTTCGCCGACGACTGGGCGCCGGAGATCGTCGAGGACGAATCGGACGATGCGATTCCCGGCGACGAGGAGCTCAATCCGACCGACGAGGACTGGTACGTCGTCGATTTCGAGGATGACGGCGACAACATGGAAGACGTCGAGGACCTGGACGCCGGTGACCTCGACGACCCGGCGGACATGCCGGTGATCCGCCGGCCCGGTCCGGGCGCACGTCCGCCGGCGCCGCGAAAGCCCGTGACGCCCGCGCAGGTGGCAGCGGCCCCGGGGACGGGCGAAGACGTGCCGTACTCGACCGGCGGGAAGCCCGTCAGCGCCCGTGGCGTGCCCTGGCAGGCGCAGATCTACTATCCGCGCGAGGCGCCGCAGTGGGCGGAGAAAATCCGCGCCGGAACGCCCCTGTGGCAGTTGCAGCATTACTGCGGTGGCGCGCTGATCGCGGACGATTGGGTGCTGACCGCCGCGCACTGCATCGACGAGGACATGGTCAAGGCGGGGTATCGCGTGCGCCTCGGCGCGACGGACATCTCGAAGAACGAGGGCATGGACTTCAAGATCGACCGCATCGTCCGGCACTCGCAGTACGGACAGAAAACATTGCCCGCGCCGCCACCCAACATGTATGCGAACGACATCGCGCTGATCCGCATCGTCGACGACCGCAACCTGGGCCGCCGGGACCCCGCGGTGATCCGGCCGATCCCGCTCTTCGAGGGCAGGGTCGCCGCCGGCGCCGAGGTGACGGGCACCGGCTGGGGCAAGACCGAGGCCGTCGAGGGCCATGCGCCCAGCGCGATGCTGATGAAGGTGGACTTACGGGCGATGGACAACACGACCTGCCGCAGCCGGCCTTCCTATGGCCCGGAACGGATCGGCGCGACGGTCATCTGCGCGAGCCATCCGCAGCGCTCGACCTGCCAGGGCGACAGCGGCGGCGCGCTCACGCTGACGAACGGCGCGCCGAAGGTCGTCGGCATCGTCAGCTGGGGCAAGAAGCGCTGCACGGGCGACGGCCAGCCGGGCGTCTATACGCGCGTCGAGGATTTCGTGGGCTGGATCAGGCAGGCGATGGATCTCGATCCGTCGCGGAACGCGCTGCCCTAGCAACGGGGATGCTGTGAATGCGCCCGCGGCCGGCGCGTGCCGGCCGCGGGCGAGTCCATTCGATCAGCCTCAGGGCTTGACCTTGTCGCCTCCGGACTGCTCGGCGTCGTCCGCGTTGTCGGCGGGCGGAGCCGCTTCGTCGGCGGGCGGAGCCGTTTCCGGCGCCGGGGCCGGTTCGGCAACCGGCGGCGGCGCGGCATCGGCGGCCGGCGCCACCTCTTCCTCCTTCTTCGCGCAGGCCGCGAGCAGCAGCGATGCCGCGACCAGCGCAACTGCGGTGCTTACCTTCCTCATGCGTGACCCTCCCCGTGTCGAACTTGTGCGAGCCTGCGACGCAGGCGGCCTCGAGACTAATCGAAGCCGATGCTTTCGAGCAATCCGGCGAAGCGCGGCATGGCGCGGAGCGGGTCGAGCAGGGGGTCGTTGCGCAGGTAGACGAGCCCGGAGTCCCCGATCCGACGCGCCTGCTCGAGCTTGCCGATCGCCACGTCGCGCTCGCCCCACTGCGCGTGGATCTGGGCCTGCTGGTAAAGGACGCGGTCGCCCAGGTGCTTGACGAGCCTTGCCCGGGCGGCGCGCGCGGCCGCCAGGTCGCCGAGCCGGTGGCCGACGATCGCTTCGCCCGCCAGCCGGAAGTCCTCGACCGGCTCCAGGGCATACTCCGCGCGTGCATCCGCGAATCGGCCGAGCTGCAGCAGCGCGTCGCCGATGGCGGCATGGGCGCGCGACATGCGCGAGTTCATGGCGAGCGCGCGCTGCGCGTGCGGGATGGACGCCGCGTAGTCTCGGGCTGCATAGGCGATGGAGCCGGCGGCCCGGTGGATCAGCGGGTTGAGGGGATCGAGCAGCAGCGCGCGCCCGATCGCCTCGGCGGCGACGGATTCGCGCCCGATGCGCGCGCTGTACTGCGCGTAGCGGGCCATGACGGTGGCCTCGCCGGATCCCAGTTCGCGCGAGCGCTCGAAGGGCTCGCGCGCCGCGCGCGCGTCGAGTCGGCCCTGGAAGAGCGTGAAGCCGAGGGTCGAGTACGCTTCGGCGTAGTCGGGGGCGAGCTCGATGGCGCGGTTGGCGGCCGCGATGGCGGCGTCATAGAGGGGGCCGAGCTCCGCGACTTCGCCGTACTGGTTCGCGATGGCCGTGAGCGAGCGGGCCCGTGCGGCGTGCGCCGCGGCGTAGGCCGGGTCCGCGGCGACCGCGGCGTCGAACTGCGCGAGCGCCGCGCGCTCGGAAGTCTCGTCGGCGCTGAGGTCGTAGAGCGCGCGGCCGCGGAGGTACGCATCGTAGGCCGCGACGCTGCGCGTCGAGCCGGGCGCGAGCGCCGCCGTTCCGCCCGGCACCTCCGAATCCGTCACGCGCGCGACCAGGGCGTTCGCCACCGTGCTCGCGATCTCCGACTGCACGGCGAACACGTCCTGCATGACCCGGTCGAACGTCTGCGACCAGCGGCTGAAGCCGGTCGCGCCCTCGATCAGGTCCGCCGTGATGCGCAGGATGTTCCCCGAGCGCCGCACCGTTCCATCGAGCAGGAAGGCGACACCCAGCTTCGCGGCGATCGTGGGCGCGTCGTCCTTGCGGTCGCGGAAGCGGGCGGACGATGCCTGCGCCATGACCTGCAGCTTGAGGTTGCGAGCGAGCGTCGCGCGCAGTTCCTCCGAAAGGCCGTCCGAGAAGTAATCCTGTCCCGGGTCCCCGCTCAGGTTGACGAATGGCAGCACGGCGACGCTGTTGCCGGATGCGGCCCGGCGGCCACCGAGGTAACCCGCGCGCCAGGCGAAGAGACCCGTTGCGCCGGCGACCGTCGCAGCTGCGGCGGCGACGAGGATGCCGCGCCGTGACGCCTTGATCGTACCCATCCGCGGCGCATGCACGTGCGGCGCGTGCGCTTCGAGACCGGCCGCCGCGCGGACGGCGCGCGACACGCCCGCGATCTCGCGCGCTTCTGGGTCGCCCTCCCAGCGCGAGAGATCGACCGACTGGTACTGGCGGAATCCGATCGGCGGTGGGGTGCCGTCGAGCGACACCGGGACGAGCTTGCGTTCGTCGCGCCCGCGGGACGCCTCGTCGAGCACCCAGTCGGACCCGACGGACGCGCGCGACCAGGCGACGATGACCGAATCGGCATCGTCCAGCGCAGTCTCGATCTTCTTTGCAAAGGCGGCTCCGCCCTCGATCAGCGCGTCCCACCAGACGTCGAAGCCATGCGCTTCCAGTGCCTTCGCGAGCTGTGCCGCCCGCGCCTGGTCGGCGCGCGCATAGCTCAGGAACACGGTCGGCCGGACCGGTTCGCCTTGCACCCCCTCGTTCACCGGGGCAGTCTAGCGCGGCGAGGGGGGCGGAACTGGCTCACATTTTTCCGCGGCAACCGCCCCGAAATGTGACCCCGCGACCCCTCGAAGGGCAACGGCGACCCTAGAATTGCCGCCTGGAGATCCGCACAGGCGCGGACGCATGGAGATTTCACGATGAAAGCTTCCAGATGGGCTGTTTCCGCCGCACTGTGCGCCGGCCTCGGCATTGCAGGCACCGCGGGTGCCGCCGACGACGGCTGGTATTTGGTCGGCTTCGCCGGCGAGGCAGGCGCCCAGAACGTCAACCAGGGCACGCTCGACCAGAATGTGATCGACGTCTTCGGATCGGCCGGCCTGTCGGTCGTTGATGCGACGTCTGATCTCGACGATTCCGACACGGGCTTCGGCCTCGCGGGCGGCTACCAGGTGAACCCGTACTTTGCCGCGGAGCTCGCCTACGTCGATCTCGGCGACATCTCCTACCAGGCGAACGGCACCGTGACCGACGGCGTCGACACTTTCGATGCCGGGCTCGGCATCGAGCAGTCGGCCAGCGGGCCGGTGTTCTCGATCCTCGGCATCTGGCCGATCGGCGAGCGCTTCTCGTTGTTCGGCCGTCTCGGCCTCGCACTCATGAGCGTGGATGTCGATGCGACGGTCTCGGTCGGCGGCGAGTCGGCCGCGGACAGCGCCGGCACCGATCGTTCGAACGGGGTCTACGGCATCGGCGGCGAGTTCAGCCTCGGCCGGAACTTCGGGATCCGGCTCGGCTGGGATCGTTACGCGGAAGTCGGTTCGGACGACCTGGCGGGCGACGTCGACATCGACCTGTTCTCGCTCGGCCTGCGCTACAACTTCAACTGAGCGCGACCGCGCCCATGTTCCGCTGAGCGGCCCGCCTCGAGCGGGCCGCTCGTTTTACTGCGCCTTGCAGTCGGTGCTCTTGCCGCCGCCCTCGCGCAACATGCCGACGTAGTACTCGGCGTACGCACGGGCTGTCTTGCGGGCGCTTTCGTCGCTGCCGAGGAACTGCGCGATGCCATCCACCCAGATCCCCGCGCAGTGGCCGGGCTCCGCGCCGCCGCCGACGCAGTCCAGGAACGCATTGAAGGAACCGCGCCAGCCATCGAACTGCGTGCGGCCCATGGGCTCCCCATGGCCCGGGATCGCAGTCGTGAATGGAACCTGCCAGACGGCATCCAGCGCCTCGCGCCACCGGTCCGGACAGGCGGTCTCGAAGAACGGCGAGGGCAGGGTGACGAGGTCGCCAATGACCGCGATGCCGCTCGCAGGGTCGTATAACCATACATCGGCCTCGCTGACCGCACCGTTCGTCACGCGCAGCTCGAATTCCCTGCCGCCGATTGCGCGACGCCCGTCCGCGGCGAGGACGACATCCGGCCGGAGCGCGTCGCTCTCCGCCATCGTCGCAATGAACACCCGCATCTCCTCCTTCTGCAGGTCGTCGGCCTTTGGGTCGTCGAGCATCGCCTTCGTGGACTCGAGGTTCCGGGCGAGGAACCCGCCCTCGGCGAGCGCGCGGTCGATCGCGTTCGTCGAGTAGACGCGCGCATCGGGAAAGACCGCCTTCAGGCGGCCGTTCCCGCTCGTGTGGTCGAGGTGCCAGTGCGTGTTGACGATGGCCGCGATAGGCCGCCCGCGTTCGCGCGCCAGCGCGAGGATCGCGTCGCTGTGCCAGTCATGCCGGCCGGTGTCGATGACGACGAGGCCCTCGGGCGCATCGAACACCACCGTGTTGCCGTCCGGTCCCCGGCCGGGAAGGATCGCGCCGCGCAGGAGCTCGACGCCAGGCGCCAGGGTTTGCGGCGGCGCTGTCGTGGGCGCCTGCGCTGATGCAATCTCGGTGAGCGCCAGCAACAGGAAGCAGATTGTCTTCTTGGCCATTCGGTTAGGATACGGCCCATGACGATTTCCCGCAGACACATTTTGCAGGCGGGCGCTGCCGGCGCTTCGCTCATCGCCATGGGTCGATTGCGCGTCAGCGAAGCCGCCGAGCGGGCTGCGAGCGCCGCGTATGCCGACGCGTGGCCGGTTCTCGACCGGTTCGTCGAGCAGTACCTGCGGGAGATGAACGCGCCGGGCATGGCGCTCGTACTCGCGGACCGCGACGGCGTCCAGCGCGTCGCGCACTACGGCTTCAGCAACCTGGAGTCCCGCGAACCGCCGACCGAGGACACGCTGTTCGAGATCGGCTCGATCTCGAAGTCGTTCGTGGCGCTTGCGCTGCTGCAGCTGCACGACGAGGGCAAGCTCGACTTCAACCGGCCACTGGTGGAGTACCTGCCGTGGCTGCGCGTCGAGTCGCGATTCGCGCCGGTCACGACGCACCACCTCCTGACGCACACGACGGGGCTTCCCGGCGCGGGCGACGTGTTCCAGGCGGACCCCGAACTCCGTCACCTCGCGGCTTACGCGCCAGGCGAGCATTTCCACTACAACAATGCGATGTACGACGTGCTCGGCATCCTCGCGTGGACACTGGACGGGCGCGAGCTGCCCGAGCTCCTGCGCGAGCGCATCCTGCGGCCGCTCGGCATGGACCGCAGCGAGCCCGTCATCACGATGGACGTGCGCGAGCGCCTCGCGAAGAGTTACTCGCCGTTCCTCGTGGACCGCCCCTATTCGCGCCACGGGCGGCTATGCGAGGCGCCGGGACTGCTCGCGACGGGCGGCGCGGGATGCGTCGCGGCGACCGCGCGGGACATGGGCGCCTACGTGCGGATGATCGCGAACCACGGCAAGTCCGGCGAATCGCGGCTGCTGTCGGAGGACGGCTTCTCGCGCTTCTCGACGCCGCACATCCTCGCCGAGGACTTTGGTCCCGGCGCGCACTACGGCTACGGGATCGCCGTGGACACGCTGGACGGCAACCGGCTCCTGCGCCACACGGGCGGCATGGTGTCGTTCATGTCGTCAATGATGGTGGACATCGACGACGGCGTCGGCGCATTTGCCTCGGTCAATGCGCAGCAGGGCTACAGGCCGAACCCCGTCGTACGCTACGCCATCCAGCTCATGCGCGCGCGCCGCCGCGGCGTGGAACTTCCGAAAATGCCGGATCCGGACGTCGCGGAGGTCGTCAGGAACGCCGCCGAGTTCGCCGGCTCGTACGCGGGCGAGAAGGGGACGCTCGAGGTCGTCGCCGAAGGCGAGCGGCTTGCCGTCGTGCGGGACGGGGAGCGTGTCCCGCTCGGGCGGCTTTCCGATCCCAACCGCTTCGCCGCGCGTCACCCGAAGTTCGACCGCTTTGCATTCACCTTCGGCCGGAAGGACCCGGGAAAAGCCGACAGCCCGGTCGTCGAGGTGAGCTGGGGCGGGGACTGGTACCGCAATGCCAGTTACGACGGGCCGGAAAGCTTCGAGTACCCGAAGGCCTGGGACAGTTTCGCCGGGCACTACCGCAACGAAAGCCCCTGGATCGGGAGCCTGCGCATTTTCGTGCTCAAGGGGCGCCTGATGCTCGACGGCACCATTCCGCTGGAGGGCGACGGCGACCTGTTCCGCCTGCGGGACAACCCGTACAACACGGAGTGGATACGGTTCGGCGAGCTGGTCAACGGCCGCTGCATGCGGATCCGCCTCTCGGGCAGCGACCTGTGGCGGGTCGCTGCAGCCTGACCGCGGGCGACCGTCGTGCCGCAGAAGAAAGACACGGACAAGCGCGTCTTCACCGGCGTGTACTTCGACCGGCCGCAGCACGATGCGCTGCGCGCGCTGTCCGATCGCACGCGGGTGCCCCTCGCGGCCTACCTGCGCGAGGCCGTGGACATGCTGCTCGCCCGGTACGGCGTGAAGGTCGCCGCGAAGAAGTCCCGCAAGCGCTAGGGCGCCGGCGCGCCGAATACCTGCGCCCAGTACACGCCGTGAGCGCTCGACGCGACGGCGACGCCCATCTCCGTGTAATCCGCGCTCATGATATTCGCGCAATGGCGCGGGCTGCCGAGCCACTCCGCGACGACCTGCCCGGGCGTCGACTGCCCGGCCGCGACATTCTCGCCGACCGTGCGCCACGCATAGCCGGCACGCGTCGCGCGCTCGGCGGGCGTGCTGCCGTCGCCGCCGGCGTGTTCCATGACGCCGCGCCGGGCCATGTCCTCGGCGTGGGCTTTCGCCGCGCGCTGTAACGTCGCAGATTCGGCAAGTGGCGGCGACGCAGCGAATCGCTTGAACCCGCAGCGCCGCTTCTGGCGTCGCGCCTCGTTGACGAGCGCGAGAACCTGGGCGTTCACCGAGGCCGCATCGGCGGCGGGCGCGACCAGCGGCGCCGCGAGCAGGATCCAGGACGTACGTCCGCCCTGCGCGAACCCGATGTCGCGGTAGACGGCATCGAGGATGTCCTTGCATCCCTTCTCGGCGAGCACGCGCTCCATCGATGCGGCGTCGCCGGTAGCCTCGAGTAGCGCGGCCTGCGTCGCGCGGTAGTCCGCCGCTTGCAGCGCTCCTTTCAGATCCTCGCCGACGGCGAGGGCGGCTGCGGCGCGGTCCAGGCGGGCATCGCGACGCAACGCAGGCCCGACCGCCGGCTTGCCGCCGCAGCCGCGCGCGCGGATGGCGTTGACCGCGGCGACCGCGTATTCCGGGACGGGCGCCGCTGCCGGATGGCATACGGCCGGCAGCAGCATCGTGCACGCAAGGAGGATTGCGACAGGCAGCTTCATCGGAAGAGTGACAGCGACTTCGACAACGTGACCCAGACGCCCCAGGCAAGCGGCAGTGCAATCGCGGTCCAGGCCGCGACGAGCAGGAACAACCGGCCGCGCGGCGCGCCCGGGTCGCCTGCGGGCGACGCGACCTCATCGCGCGACCGGGCTCGCTCAGCCGCGAGCTGCGCGGGAGTCATGTGATGTATGGGGGCGACCGGTCGAACCAGCATGTTGCACAGCAACCCGCCCAGCAGCATCGCCGCGAGCACGTACATCGTGAAATCATAGGCTTCGTCGGCAGGGAGGCCGCGCGCCAGCTGGAACTCGCGAATATAGTTGACCACGACCGGACCCACGATCCCGGCGACCGACCATGCCGTCAGCAGTCGGCCATGAATGGCTCCGACATGCTGCGTCCCGAACAGGTCCGCAAGATAGGCGGGAACTGTCGCGAATCCTCCGCCGTACATCGTCAGGATCACGCAGAAAATCGCGACAAAAAGGGCAACCCGCCCGGCCTCGCCCGCGAGCGGAGCGCTTACGTAGAGCGAGATTCCGAGCAGGAAGAAAACCATGTAGGTCGCCTTGCGGCCGATACGATCCGAAAGCGAAGCCCAGAAAATCCGGCCGGCGATGTTGAACAGCGAGAGCAGGCCCGCGAAGGCCGCGGCGATCGTGGCCACCCGCATGCGCTGGCTCTCGTCGAGACCGGCGAGGGTCGCCGGCACGCCGATGAGCCGGCCGCCAAAGACTTCCTGCAGCATCGGCGACGCCATGCCGATGACGCCGATGCCTGCGCTGACGTTGAGGCACAGCACGCCCCAGAGCAGCCAGAACTGTGGCGTGCGAACCGCCTCGTTCACGTGCACGTGCTCCGTCGTCATCGGCGCCTGCGCGACCGCCGGGGATGGGTAGCGCGGCGGCCGCCAGCCGGGCGGCGGCAGCCGGTAACCGAACGCGCCGAGCATCATCGCGACGAGGTACAGGCAGCCCAAGACGGCAAAGGTCTGCCAGACGCCGACCGTCGCAGGCCCGGCAAAATGATTCATGAGGTGATCCGCAAGCGGGGCACCGATCATGGCGCCGCCGCCGAATCCCATGATCGCGAGGCCGGTCGCCATGCCGCGTCGATCGGGAAACCACTTGATGAGCGTCGAAACGGGAGAGATGTACCCGAGGCCAAGGCCGACACCGCCGATGACGCCTGAGCCCAGCCAGAGCAACCAGATCTGGTGGGCGTGAATCCCGTACGCCGCGATGAACAGGCCGCCGCACCAGCAGAGCGCCGCAACGACGCCTGCCTTGCGCGGTCCCGCCCGCTCGAGCCAGTGCCCGAAGAGTGCGGCAGACGAACCCAGCAGGACGAAGAACAGCGTGTAAGTCCAGCCGAGCATGGAAACGGGCCAGTCGCAGCGCGTCGAGGTGACAAGCTCGAGAAATCCGGCATCGGCGCAAGCCGAGGGCTCATGGATTCCGATGGCGCGCGCGAGCGGCAGCCAGAAAACACTGAAGCCATAGGCCATGCCGATCGAAAGGTGGATCGCCAGCGCCGCCGGCGGGACCAGCCACCGGTTGAAGCCGGGCGGGGCGATCGTCCGCTCCTTGTCCAGCAGGGCGAGCATTCGGCGGCCGACCGGCCGGGGACCGCGCGCCGCCTCAGCCCTTCAGGGCATGGGCGAAGACTTCCGAGGCCCAGTCGACCTCGTCGGCCGTGATGATGAGCGGCGGCGCGAGGCGGATCGTGTGCTCGTGCGTGTCCTTCGCGAGCAATCCCGCCTCGCGCAGGCGCTCGCAATAGCGTCGCGCGCCGCCCGCCCCGGGCTTCAGCTCGACGGCGAGCATGAGGCCGCGGCCGCGGACCTCGCGCACGATCGGACTCCGGATCGACTGGAGCTGTGCGAGGAAGCGGGCGCCCTGGCGTTCCGCGTTCGGGATCATGCCTTCCTCGACGAGCACCTTGAGCGCCGTGCGTGCGATGGCGCAGGCGAGCGGATTGCCGCCGAAGGTGCTGCCGTGCTGGCCGGGCTTCAGGACCCCGAGCACCTCGGAGTTCGACAGCACCGCGGACACCGGGTAGTAGCCGCCCGACAGCGCCTTGCCGACGAGCGTGACATCCGCCTCGATGCCCTCGTGCTCCTCCGCGAGCAGCTTGCCGGTGCGGCCGAGTCCCGTCTGGATCTCATCGAGTATCAGCGTGATGTTGCGCTCGCTGCAGAGCGCGCGCACCTTCCTGAAGTACCCGGGCGGCGGGATGATGACGCCGGCCTCGCCCTGGATCGGCTCGACGAGGAAGGCGACCGTGTTCCCGTTGACCGCGGCCGCGAACGCGTCGTAGTCGCCGAACGGCACGACGCGGAATCCGGGCGCGAAGGGCCCGAACCCGCCGTTGGCGTCCGGATCCGTGCTGAACCCGACGATGGCGAGCGTGCGGCCGTGGAAATTGTTCGCGCAGACGATGATCTCGGCGCGATCCGCGGGGACGCCCTTCACCTCGTAGCCCCACTTGCGCACGGCCTTCAGCGCGGACTCGACCGCCTCGGCGCCGCTGTTCATGGGCAGGATCTTGTGCGAGCGCGTCAGCTGCGCGAGGTCTTCGTACAGGAGCGCGAGCTGGTCGTTGCGGAAGGCGCGCGAGGTGAGCGTGAGCCTCGAAGCCTGCTCCACCATCGCGGCGAGGATCTTCGGGTGGCAATGTCCCTGGTTCAGCGCCGAATACGCCGACAGGCAATCCATGTACCGCTTGCCGTTGTTGTCCCAGACCCAGATGCCCTGGCCGCGGACCAGCACGACGTCGAGCGGCTTGTAGTTGTGGGCGCCGAGCCTCGCCTCGATCGCGATCAGGTCCTGCGCTAGACCGGTGAGCGGGGCCTGCGGGTTAAGCA
>DATEEF010000141.1:0-3965 GCA_035281265.1 Steroidobacteraceae bacterium | reverse complement strand
GGATACGGTCGCGTCGCGCCGGGTCGCCGGCCAGTCGCGGGATCTGCACGATCCGCCATTCGTCGCGGCAGTACTCGCGCGGGTGGGTCAGGTGGTAGTTGCGTTCGCTGCGCGATTCGCGCAGCGTCGCGAGCTCGGCGGGGTCCACGGGGTCCTGCGCGAAGACGTACTCCGGCCTGTACTCGGTACCGAATGCCGGGCCCACGGGGCCGAGCTGCACGATTCGCTCGACACGCTGCGGGCGTTCGAGCGCGTAGAGCACGACAATCTTGCCAAGGTAGGAGTAGCCCACGAGTGCCATGCGTTTCACACCGAAATGGCGGCGCACCGCTTCGAGGTCGGCAACGTCCTCCTCGAAGCCGATGCGCGCGTCGTCAGCCACGAGATCCGAGCGGCCGCGGTTGCGCATGTCGTAGGCGATGAGCGTCTGATCGCGCGCGATCCAGGCGAGGTCGTCCCAGGCGAACAGGCGGCCCGGCAGGATCACGGTCCTCGGCCCGCGGCCGGCCTTCCGGTAGTAGAGGCGCACGCCGTCGGGCGACGTGACGAAGCCCTCTTCGTAGGGCCGCTCGGCGGCCGGGCCAGGGAGCGCCGCCAGCGCCAGGATTGCAAAGGCCGCGACGTGCCGACGCGATAAATGCAGCATGACAGGCTCCCGCGGGTCTTGGCCCGCTCACTATGCGCCGGCCGGCGCAGTTCCCACCGACGATCGCGCCCGAAGGTTGCGCAGGTGCGACAGAGCGTGATCAGGTGCTGAACGCGCCGCGGATGAGCTCGCAGTGCAGGTCGCCAGCCGCACCGCTGACTTCGACGATGTCGAATCGCGCGGGAAGCCTTGCCAACTGCCTGTGGGTCACGAGGAGTGCACGCGCTGCGCGGATCAGGCGCGAACGCTTGACGTGCGTGATGCTCGCCGCGGCGCCGCCGTAGCGGTCGCTGGAGCGGTATCGGACCTCGACGATCGCGAGGACGCCGCCATCGTCCGCGACGAGGTCCAGTTCGCCGCCCTTCGCCCTGAAATTCTTCTGCAGGATGCGGTAGCCGCGGCGCTCCAGAAAGGACGCGGCAGCCGCCTCGGCCGCGCGGCCGAGCGCGAGATGCGGCGCGGTGCTCACGTGCCCGGGGGAGGGAGCGGCGCGGGCGCAGGCCAGGGGGAGATGCGCCCGCCGACGACCTGTGCCCAGTCGAGCTCGCGCCGCACGCGCCCCGCGCCATCCACCGCGAGCCGCCCGGTGACGCCGGACAGCGGCCCGAGGCTGCCGCTGCGCATGCGAGGCAGCTCGTGCATCAGGCGGTAGGCGTCGTAGCCGAAGGCGTAGAGGCGGGAGAGCTGGCCGCCGCGGCCAGGAAACGCGCGCTCCGCGGCGCCGCGCGCGTCGGAAGATCCGCCGAGCGGGTCGAGCACCCACGGCATGTCGGGAAAGATCACGCCGTCGAGGTCGACATTGCCGGGCCCGGCGGGATCGAAGACGTCGGAGGTCGCATACATCGGCAGTGCACTCGCGTAGTTGAAGCGCAGCTGCGTGCGGATCAGCCGGCCGTGCACCGGCTGCGCGGCGACGAAGATGAACTGCGCATCCGGCCGCGGCAGGCTGCCGCGCTGGCCGGTCGTGCGCAGCAGGCGGCGGATGATCTCGTTGAAGTCGGCGGTGGACGGCAGGTATTCCGCGTGGTCGACGACCAGTCCGCCGTTCGCGGTGAATTCCTCGACGAAGGCCGCTGTCACGCGCCGGCCCCAGTCGGACTGCGGTGCGAGCGTGACCCCGCTCGCGCGGCCGTCCGCCGCGATGCGCCGCGCCGCGAGGCGTGCCTCGTCCTCGGGGGACAGCGCGAACTGGTAGAAGCGGTCGGGCACCTGCACGGTGTCCGGCAGGAAATTGAGCGCGAGCGTCGTCGCGCGGCCGTCCGCCAGCGTCGCGAGTGCCGCCACTTCCTCGCGTGTCAGCGGGCCGACGACGAAATCGCTGCCGTCCCCGAGCGCCTGCAGGTAGGCCGAGGGCGCGTCGCGCTCGGCTACGTCGTAGATGCGGATGCGCGGACGCGACGCGCGGCCATCGTCGTAGTAGGCGCCGAGGAAGCCGTCGCGCACCGCGCCGCCCGCGATTCCGGCGCGCCCGGACAGCGGCAGCAGGAGCGCGACCTGGCGTGGCTGGTCGCCCGCCGCCACCGGGCGATCTTCGGCGCCCTTCCACAGCGCATCGCTCGCCGGATGCTGCGGATAGCGTTCGCGCCAGGCCTGGAGCCGGCGCTGGCTGCCCAGCGCGCCCGACTTCGCGTCGGCGAGGATGCGGCCGAGCTCGAGCCAGCCCGCCACCACGGGATCCGCGCCGGCGGGCGGCCGCGCGTCCGCGCCGCGCGCGAGCGCCGCCTGTATCCCGTCGACGATCATCCGCTGGTTCGCCTGGCGGTCCGCGGCGCTCGTCAGCAGCTTGTCGCGCGCGACGAGGCTGGCGACGCCGTCGGCGACCTTGAGGCTGCCGAACTGCACGCGTGCGCGGGTTGCGAGCGTCGCGGCGTCATCGCCCTGTATGCTGCGCAGGAGCTCGGCCGCGCGTGCGGTGTCGCCGCGTGCGAGCGCGACCTCCGCCTCCAGCCGCCGCTGCTCGCGCGTGTCGACGGGCGTCACCGGCGCCGCGACGTTCGCGAGCGCGGCCTCGGCCGCGTCGACGCGGCTGCCAAGCAGCCATTCGCGCGCGGCGGCGAGCCAGTAGCCGTTGGCGGCATCCGGCGCCGCGCCGCGCGCGGCGTTCTCGTAGCCCTGTGCGGCGCCCGCGTGGTCGCCCTGGCGGGCAAGCCGCGCCGCGCGCTCGGCAGTCGCATCCGCGCCACCGAGCGAAGGAAGCCCGGTCTGGCAGCCGGCGAGAAGCATGGCGAGGGCAGCTGCGGCGGCCGTCCTGGCATTCCTGCGAATCGCTTGCATCAACAGCGGCCCTTGGCGAGGATCATCCGACCGCCGGCGGCGGTCGGGGAGGACATCTTATAGCTTCCACAGCAGTGTCGGGCGTGCTCTACGTGGTCGCGACGCCGATCGGCAACCTGGGCGACGTTTCTGCGCGTGCGCGCGAGATTCTCGCCGCTGCCTCCGTCGTCGCCGCCGAGGACACGCGCCACAGCGGCCGCCTGCTGCGCGAGCTCGGCCTCGAGCGGCCGCTCGTTTCGCTGCACGAGCACAACGAGCGTGCGCGCGTCGCCGAACTCGTCGGCCGGCTGCAAGGCGGCGAAAGCGTCGCGCTCGTGTCGGACGCCGGCACGCCGCTCGTGAGCGACCCCGGTTACCTGCTCGTCGCCGCGGCGGTGGAGGCGGGCATCGCGGTCGCGCCGGTGCCGGGACCCTCGGCGGCGATCGCGGCGCTCTCTGCCTCGGGGCTTCCCTGCGACCGCTTCTGCTTCGAGGGCTTCCTGCCGGCGCGCGCCGAGGCGCGCCGCCGGCGACTCGCGGAACTCGCGGCGGAGCCGCGCACGCTCGTGCTGTACGAGGCGCCGCACCGCATCGCGGAATGCCTCGCCGACCTCGCCGCGGCCTGCGGTCCGGGCCGGCGCGCCTGCGTCGCGCGCGAGCTCACCAAGAGGTTCGAGACCTTCTATCGCGGCACGCTGGGCGAGCTCGCCGCGCGCGCGGGATCGGATGCCGACATGGCACGCGGGGAGTCGGTGGTCATCGTGGAAGGCGCGCCTCCCGCCGAGCCCGGTGCCGCGGAGCTCGACAACATGCTCGCGGTGCTGCTGCGGCACCTCCCGCCGTCGGCGGCGGCGGCCGCCGCCGCGA
The DNA here is from genome assembly GCA_035281265.1 of Steroidobacteraceae bacterium. Lineage (GTDB taxonomy): Bacteria > Pseudomonadota > Gammaproteobacteria > Steroidobacterales > Steroidobacteraceae > SCUD01. The sequence continues at coordinate 199 of DATEEF010000141.1, read as the reverse complement.
GCCTCGCTGGCGTGCGGCGCGCCGACGCCTACGCGCGCGCGCTCGCGCTGAACCGCGGTGACGACAGCGCGACTTGAGGTGCGGGTCGCGCCGTTCTAAGGTGTAAACGGGAGTCGGCCAGGCAACCGCTGCGCCCGCAAGGGCGTGGAGGAAAGTCCGGGCTCCGCATGGTACGGCGCCAGGTAACGCCTGGGGGGCG
>DATEEF010000140.1:0-14934 GCA_035281265.1 Steroidobacteraceae bacterium | reverse complement strand
ACTGCGGCTGCACGCCGGACACGGCGCAGTAGACCGCGACCGCGGAGTCGAGCACGCGCAGGCTGCGCTCGACCTCGATCGTGAAGTCGACGTGGCCGGGCGTGTCGATGATGTTGATGCGGTGCTCGGGATAGTGGTTGTCCATCCCCTTCCAGAAGCAGGTCGTCGCCGCGGCCGTGATCGTGATGCCGCGCTCCTGCTCCTGCTCCATGTAGTCCATCACGGCCGCGCCGTCGTGGACCTCGCCGATCTTGTGCGAGACGCCTGTGTAGAACAGCACGCGCTCGGTCGTCGTCGTCTTTCCGGCGTCGATGTGCGCGGAAATGCCGATGTTCCGGTAGCGTTCGATGGGCGTGTTGCGGGGCATGGCCGTCTCTTTACCAGCGGTAGTGCGCGAAGGCCTTGTTGGCCTCCGCCATGCGGTGCGTGTCCTCGCGCTTGCGCACGGCCGTGCCGCGGTTCTCCGCGGCGTCCATCAGCTCGTGGGCCAGGCGGTGCGCCATGGACTTCTCGCTGCGCGCGCGCGCGGCCTCGATCAGCCAGCGCATGGCGAGCGTCTGCCGGCGCGCCGGCCGCACCTCGACCGGCACCTGGTAGGTCGCGCCGCCGACGCGACGGGACTTCACCTCGACCGCGGGCTTGACATTGTCGAGCGCGGCCGAGAGCACCTCGAGGGCGGCGTCGCCCTGGCGGTTGGTCTTCTCGGTGATGCGCTCGATCGCGCCGTACATGATGTGCTCGGCGGCCGACTTCTTGCCGCTCTTCATGACCATGTTCATGAACTTGGCGAGCATCTCGCTCCCGAACTTCGGGTCGGGAAGCACGACGCGCGTCGGTGCCGATGTGCGACGGGACATTGCGTTCTCTCTCCGTTACTTCTTCGGGCGCTTGGCGCCGTACTTCGAGCGGCCCTGCTTGCGGTCGCCGACGCCGGCGCAGTCGAGCGTGCCGCGGACCGTGTGGTAGCGCACGCCCGGGAGGTCCTTCACGCGGCCGCCGCGGATCATGACGACCGAGTGCTCCTGCAGGTTGTGGCCCTCGCCGCCGATGTAGCTCGTCACCTCGTAGCCGTTCGTCAGGCGCACGCGGCAGACCTTGCGCAGCGCCGAGTTCGGCTTCTTCGGCGTCGTCGTGTAGACACGCGTGCAGACGCCGCGGCGCTGCGGCGAGCGCTGCAGCGCCGGCACCTTGGACTTGTAGGTGGCCGCCACGCGGCCGCCACGGATCAGCTGGTTCGTCGTCGACATACCGTCCTTCGATCCCCGCGGCGCCCGGGTTCCCGGACGCATGAAACGCCGGGCCGCCCAGTGGCGGCCCGGATTCGTGTATTTGGTTTCTACACCCCTCCCGCGATCAGGGGGCGGGGGCCGAAAAGGCCCGCGATTTTAGTGACCCTGCCCGGAGAGCGTCAAGCCGCGCTGCACCCGGCCCCGACTGCGCGACGGACTGAAGCTAAACTATTGTTTTATATGGATAATATGAAAGCCCCAAGGAAGGCGCGACGACGAATGTCGGCATTGGCCGGCTTGCCGGCTGCGAAATGCGCGCCGATGCTGCCGGGAGCCCTTGAGCAGAGGCGTTTCCCAGGCCGCGGCAATGCAGGACAAGCGCGACGACTTCCTGGTGATCGGCGCCGGCGCCGCCGGCCTTGCCGCCGCGGCGGAACTCGCTGCCGCCGGCAGGTCCGTACTCGTACTGGAAGCCCGCGACCGCATCGGCGGGCGAATCTGGACGCGCAGCGAGCCCGGGATTCCCGTGCCGATCGAGCTCGGCGCGGAGTTCATCCATGGCGAGCCGGACGCGACCTTCGCGCTGCTGCGCCGCTTCGGCGTCCCGGCCGTGGACACGCAGGGCCCCCATTGGACATGCCGCAGCGGACGCGTCTCGGTACGCGGCACGATATTCAAGCGGGTGGAATCTGCGCTGCGCAGCAATCGCGGGCGGCTCCGGGCCCGCGACCTCGGCTTCGAGGAATTCCTCGCGCGCATTCCCCCGGCACGACTGCCGCGGGATGCGCGGGCACTGGCCATCGCGCTCGTCGAGGGGTTCGATGCAGCGGATCCCGTGCAGGTGAGTGCGCGGTCGATCGTCGATGAGTGGGTCGGCGGCGAGGCGCTCGACGCACCGCAATTCCGGCCGCTCGGCGGATATGGCGCGCTGCTGGCGCCGCTGGCTGCAATGCTCGAGCAGCGAGGTGCCCGCCTGCAGTTGCATTCCGTCGTTCGCGAGGTCCGCTGGGAAGCCGGCGCGATAGAAGTGGAAGGCGTGCGGCTCGGGGAAGCGTTTCGGGTGCGCGCGAAGCGGGCCATCGTCACCCTGCCGCTCGGCGTGCTGCAGCTTCCGCCGGGTGCACCGGGAGCGGTGCGATTCGATCCGCCGCTCGCCGGCAAGGACAAGCCGTTACGGCAGCTCGGATCCGGCCCCGTCCTCAAGGCGGTAATGCGCTTCGGCGAAGCTTTCTGGGAACGCGCGGCGCGCGGCAGCTGCCGGGACGCCGCCTTCTTCCACGTGCCCGATGCGCCGTTCCCGACTTTCTGGACTGCACTGCCCGTGCGGGTGCCCCTGCTGGTCGCCTGGGCCGGCGGGCCGCGGGCTGCGCGCCTCGCCGGCGCGGACCGCGATGAGGTGCTGGAGGTCGCGCTAGCCAGCCTGCGCTCGGCTCTTGGCGCGCGCATCGCGCGCAGGATGCGGCTCGAGTCGGCGGTGCTGCACGACTGGCAGCAGGACCCGTTCGCACGCGGCGCGTACAGCTATGTCCGCACCGGGGGCGGGACTGCGCGGCGTGCGCTGGCGCGCCCGTTGCAGCACACGCTGTATTTCGCAGGCGAAGCGACCGACTTCCGGCGCGAAGCCGGAACCGTCGCGGGTGCCTTGCAGAGCGGCCAGGCGGCCGCCCGCGCCGCCTTGAGCGGCCGCGGGCGCTGAAGGATGGCGCACGCTCAACGCGAGGCGAGTTCCGCGATCGCCAGCGCCAGCGCGCGAGGCTCCGGATCGTTGCGATTGGTGAGGACGACGACGGTCAGCCGGCGGTCCGGGAAGCGGACGAGGACGTTGCGGAATCCGATCGTCTCGCCGGAGTGCCATTGCGAATCGCCGGTTATGCGCCAGCCGAAGCCGTACCGGGTCGCGGGATCGCCGGTCGCAGCTGCCGGGGCGAACATCTGCCGTCGCGAGTCGTCGGAAAGCAGGCGGTCGTCGTAGAGCGCGGCATCCCATTTCGCCAGCTCGTCGATCGACGAATAGACGCCGCCGTCGCCGAGTACGGCGCTGGTGGGGCTTTGATCCGTCCGCAGCCAGCGTTCGCCGTTCGCGCTGTAGCCATAGGCCCGCCGGCTGATTTCGCCGATGCCCTTTCGGTAAGCGGCCGTGCCAGCCATGCCGAGCGGCCCGAAGATGCGGTCGCGCAGGAAGTCCGCGAACGAGCGGCCCGAGGCTCGCTCCGCGATCAGCGCGAGCAGCGCATAGCCGCCGTTGCTGTAGCGGTACGAGGAACCAGGCGGGAAATACGTCCGATCCTCGCGCTCGAGCAACGCGAGCACGTCGGCATCGACGAGCTGCCGCGTCGTCGCCGCGGCGACGAGGTCCTCGTAGTCGATGAGGCCGGAGCTGTGCGTCAGCAGCTGCCGGATCGTGACCGCGTCCGCGGCCGGCGGCAGCGCCGGCAGCCAGTGGCGGGCGCGATCGCCGATACCGAGCCGCTTCTCCTCCGCGAGCAGCAGGATTGCGGCCGCGGTGAACTGCTTCGTGATCGAGGCGAGTCGGAAGTTCGTCGCCGGCGTGACTGCCGCCGCGAGCTCGAGATCGGCAAGGCCGTAAGCGAGGCGCGCAACCGGTTCGGCATCACGCGCGACGAGGACCGCAGCGCCCGGGACCGCGCCGTGGTAGGGACGCATGAGCGCATCGATCGCTTCGATCATGGGCCCGTTCCGCTGACGCGACGGAGAAGGCTGGAAGGCGACGCCGGCCCGGCACGTTTCCGCGGAAACGTGCCGGGCCGCCGGTGATTACTCCCCGACCGCTTCCTGCACGGCCGGCTCCTCGGCCACGACCTCGGCGCTCGAGTCGAGGAAGCCGCGGTGCGCCTCGCCCTCGCCGCGCTTGCGGCGCTGGGCGTGGAAGGAGAAGCCGGTGCCCGCCGGGATGAGCCGGCCGACGATGACGTTCTCCTTGAGGCCGCGCAGGTCGTCCTTGATGCCGCGGACGGCCGCATCGGTCAGCACGCGCGTCGTCTCCTGGAAGGAGGCCGCCGAGATGAACGAGTCGGTCTGCAGCGAGGCCTTGGTGATGCCGAGCAGCATCGGCTCGAACACGGCCGGCTGCTTCTTCTCGCGCTCGAGCCGGTCGTTGAGCTCGAGGATGCGGGCACGCTCGAGCTGCTCGCCGCGCAGCAGCGTCGAGTCGCCCGACTCCTTGACCTCGACCTTGCGCAGCATCTGCCGGACGATGACCTCTATGTGCTTGTCGTTGATCTTCACGCCCTGCAGCCGGTACACGTCCTGGATCTCGCGCGTGAGGTAGTTGGCGAGCGCCGCGACGCCCTGCAGGCGCAGGATGTCGTGCGGGTTCGGCTCGCCTTCCGCGATCACTTCGCCGCGCTCCACGTGCTCGCCTTCGAACACGTTGAGCTGGCGCCACTTCGGGATCAGCTCCTCGTAGCGCTCGCTGCTCTCGCCGGTGATGACGAGACGGCGCTTGCCCTTGGTCTCGCGGCCGAAGCTGACGGTGCCCGTCACCTCGGCGAGGATCGCGGGTTCCTTGGGCTTCCTGGCCTCGAACAGGTCCGCCACGCGCGGCAGGCCGCCCGTGATGTCGCGGGTCTTCGAGGACTCCTGCGGGATGCGCGCGATGACGTCGCCCACGGACACCTTGGCGCCGTCCTCGAGCGACACGAGCGCGCCCGCCGGCAGCGTGTAGACCGCGGGGATGTCGGTGTTCGCGAACGTGACTTCCTTGCCCTTCGCGTTGACGAGCTTCAGCACCGGGCGCAGGTCCCTGCCCGCGGCGGCGCGCTGCTTCGGGTCGAGCACCTCGACCGAGGACAGGCCGGTGACCTCGTCCACCTGCGACTGCACGGTCACGCCGTCGACGAAGTCGTTGAACTTCAGGAAGCCCGCGACCTCGGTCACGACCGGATGGGTGTGCGGATCCCAGTTCGCGACGATCTGGCCCGGCGCCACCGCCTTGCCCTCGTCCGCGACGATGGTCGCGCCGTAGGGGATCTTGTAGCGCTCGCGCTCGCGTCCGAACTCGTCGATCACGCCGATCTCGCCGGAGCGGGACGTCGTGACGAGGTGCCCTTTTTCATGGCGCACCGACTTGACGTTGTGGAAGCGCAGCGTGCCCTTGCCCTTGATCTCGACTAGCGAGATCGCCGCCGCGCGGGAGGCCGCGCCGCCGATATGGAAGGTGCGCATCGTCAGCTGCGTGCCCGGCTCGCCGATCGACTGCGCGGCGATGACGCCGACGGCCTCGCCGATCGAGATCAGGCGGCCGCGCGCCAGGTCGCGCCCGTAGCACATGGAGCAGACGCCGTAGCGCACGTCGCAGGTGATCGGGGAGCGCACGGTGATCTGGTCGACGCCGTGGCTCTCGAGCTCCTGCACCCACTGCTCGTCGATGAGCGTGCCGGCGTCGATCAGCACGTCGTCCGTGCCGGGCTTCACGATGTCGGTCGCGGCCACGCGGCCGAGCACGCGCTCGCCGAGGCCCTCGACCACGTCGCCGCCCTCGACGATCGGCGTCACCTCGAGTCCCTTCGCCGTGCCGCAGTCCTTCAGCGTCACCACCAGGTCCTGGGCGACGTCCACGAGCCGGCGCGTCAGGTAGCCGGAGTTCGCGGTCTTCAGCGCGGTGTCCGCGAGGCCCTTGCGGGCGCCGTGGGTCGAGATGAAGTACTGCAGGACGTTCAGGCCCTCGCGGAAGTTCGCCGTGATCGGCGTCTCGATGATCGAGCCGTCCGGCTTCGCCATCAGGCCGCGCATGCCGGCCAGCTGGCGGATCTGCGCCGCGGAGCCGCGCGCGCCGGAGTCGGCCATCATGAAGATGGAGTTGAACGAGCCCTGCTGCACCTTCTGTCCCTTGCGGTTCACGGCCTCCTCGTGGCGCAGCTGGTCCATCATCGCCTTGCCGATCTGGTCGTTCGTGCGCGACCAGATGTCGACGACCTTGTTGTAGCGCTCGCCGTTCGTGACGAGGCCGGACTCGTACTGGTCCTGGATCTCCTTCACTTCCTTCTCGGCGGTGGCGAGGATCTTGGTCTTCTGCGGCGGGACCATCATGTCGTCCACGCCGATCGAGATCGCCGCGCGGGTCGCGTACGAGAAGCCGGTGTACATCAGCCGGTCGGCGAAGATCACGGTCTCCTTGAGGCCGAGCGCGCGGTAGCAGGAGTTGATGACCGCCTGCACGCGCTTCTTCGTCATGTCCTGGTTGACGAGGTCGAAGGACAGCCCGCGCGGCAGCAGCTCCGACAGGAGCGCGCGGCCGACGGTGGTCTTCACGAGGCGGCGCTTCTCGCGCAGCGCCCCGCCCTCGGTGCGGGTCCATTCGACGATGCGGACCCTCACGGAGGCGTGCAGGTCGGCCTCGCGCGTCTCGTGGGCGCGGTGCACCTCGCGCACGTCCGCGAAAGTCATGCCCTCGCCCTTGGCCCCGGCGCGCTCGCGCGTCAGGTAGTAGAGGCCGAGCACGACGTCCTGCGACGGCACGATGATCGGGTCGCCGTTGGCGGGCGACAGGATGTTGTTCGAGGACAGCATCAGCGCGCGCGCCTCGAGCTGGGCCTCGAGCGACAGCGGCACGTGCACGGCCATCTGGTCGCCGTCGAAGTCGGCGTTGAACGCCGTGCAGACGAGCGGGTGCAGCTGGATCGCCTTGCCCTCGATCAGCACCGGCTCGAACGCCTGGATGCCGAGTCGATGCAGCGTCGGTGCGCGGTTCAGCAGCACCGGGTGCTCGCGGATCACTTCCTCGAGGATGTCCCAGACTTCCGGGCCCTCGCGCTCGACCAGGCGCTTGGCGGCCTTGATCGTCGTCGCGAGGCCGCGGAGCTGGAGCTTGTGGAAGATGAACGGCTTGAACAGCTCGAGCGCCATCTTCTTCGGCAGCCCGCACTGGTGCAGTCGCAGCGTCGGGCCGACCACGATGACCGAGCGGCCCGAGTAGTCCACGCGCTTGCCGAGCAGGTTCTGGCGGAACCGTCCCTGCTTGCCCTTGATCATGTCGGCGAGCGACTTCAGCGGGCGCTTGTTGGTGCCCGTGATGGCGCGGCCGCGGCGGCCGTTGTCGAGCAGCGCGTCGACCGACTCCTGCAGCATGCGCTTCTCGTTGCGCACGATGATGTCCGGCGCGTTCAGCTCGAGCAGCCGGCGCAGGCGGTTGTTGCGGTTGATGACGCGGCGGTACAGGTCGTTGAGGTCCGACGTCGCGAAGCGGCCGCCGTCGAGCGGCACCAGCGGGCGCAGGTCCGGCGGCAGCACCGGCAGCATGGTCAGCACCATCCACTGCGGGTTGTTTCCGGACTCGATGAACGACTCGAGCAGCTTCAGGCGCTTGGTGAGGCGCTTGATCTTGGTCTCGGAGGTCGTGCCCTCGATCTCGCCGCGCACCTTGCCCACCTCGGTCGCGAGGTCGATCGTCTTCAGCAGCTCGAGGATGGCCTCGGCGCCCATGCGCGCGTCGAACTCGTCGCCGTACTTCTCGATCGCCTCGAGGTACATCTCGTTCGAGAGCAGCTGGCCGCGCTCGAGCGGCGTCATGCCGGGGTCCACGACCACGAAGGCCTCGAAGTAGAGGACGCGCTCGAGGTCGCGCAGCGTCATGTCGACCATCAGGCCGATGCGCGACGGCAGCGACTTCAGGAACCAGATGTGCGCGACCGGGCTCGCCAGCTCGATGTGGCCCATGCGCTCGCGCCGGACCTTCGACTGCGTCACCTCGACGCCGCACTTCTCGCAGACGACGCCGCGGTGCTTCAGGCGCTTGTACTTGCCGCAGAGGCACTCGTAGTCCTTCACGGGCCCGAAGATCTTCGCGCAGAACAGGCCGTCGCGCTCCGGTTTGAACGTACGGTAGTTGATCGTCTCGGGCTTGCGCACCTCGCCGTACGACCAGGACTTGATCATCTCCGGCGACGTGAGCGCGATGCGGATCGAGTCGAAGTTCTCGACCTGCGCCTGGGGCTTGAAGAACTTGAGGAGGTCTTTCATTCGATCACCCTTCCTGCTCGAGCTCGATGTTGATGCCGAGCGAGCGGATTTCCTTGACCAGGACGTTGAACGACTCCGGCATGCCCGCGTCCATCGAGTGGTTGCCGTCCACGATGTTCTTGTACATCTTGGTGCGGCCGTTCACGTCGTCGGACTTGACGGTCAGCATCTCCTGCAGCGTGTACGAGGCGCCGTAGGCCTCGAGCGCCCACACTTCCATCTCGCCGAAGCGCTGGCCGCCGAACTGCGCCTTGCCGCCGAGCGGCTGCTGGGTGACGAGGCTGTACGGGCCCGTGGAGCGGGCGTGCATCTTGTCGTCGACCAGGTGGTTCAGCTTCAGCATGTACATGTAGCCGACGGTCACCGGCCGGTCGAAGGCCTCGCCGGTGCGGCCGTCGGTCAGCATGGTCTGCCCGGACACCGGCAGGTCCGCGAGCTCGAGCAGGCCCTTGATCTCGGCCTCGCTCGCGCCGTCGAACACCGGCGTCGCCATCGGCACGCCGGCCGTCAGGTTGCGCGCGAGTTCCTGCACCTCGGCGTCGGAGAAGGACGAGATGTCCTCCTTCTGGCCGCCGGTCGCGTTGTAGATGCGCTCCAGCAGCTTGCGCAGGTCCGTCATGGCCTCATGCGCCTCGAGCATCTTGCAGATCTTGTTGCCGAGCCCGCGCGCGGCCCAGCCGAGGTGCGTCTCGAGGATCTGGCCGATGTTCATGCGCGAGGGCACGCCGAGCGGGTTCAGCACGATGTCGATCGGGGTGCCGTCCGCGAGGTACGGCATGTCCTCGACCGGGACGATCGTCGACACCACGCCCTTGTTGCCGTGCCGGCCGGCCATCTTGTCGCCCGGCTGGATGCGGCGCTTCACGGCGAGGTAGACCTTCACCATCTTGAGCACGCCGGGGGCGAGGTCGTCGCCCGCCGTGATCTTGGCTTTCTTGGCCTCGAAGCGGCGGTCGAACTCCTTGTGCTGCTCGGCGAGGCGCTTGCGCGCGCTCTCGAGCGCGGCGGACGGCGCCTCGTCGCGCATGCGGATCTCGAACCACTCCTCGCGCGGCAGCTCGTCGAGGAATTCCGCGGTCACGGCCGAGCCCGCCTTCAGGCGGTGCGGGCCGCCGGCGGCGGTGCCGCCGAGCAGCGCGGCGCGCAGCCTCGCGAACAGGTCGTCCTCGAGGATGCGGCGCTGGTCGTTCAGGTCCTTGCGGACCTTCTCGATCTCGGACTTCTGGATCGCGAGCGCGCGGCTGTCCTTCTCGACGCCGTCGCGCGTGAAGACGCGCACGTCGATCACGGTGCCGTCCATGCCCGGCGGGACGCGCAGGGACGTGTCCTTCACGTCCGAGGCCTTCTCGCCGAAGATCGCGCGCAACAGCTTCTCCTCCGGCGTCAGCTGGGTCTCGCCCTTCGGCGTGACCTTGCCGACCAGGATGTCGCCGGCCTTGACCTCGGCGCCGATGAACACGATGCCGGCCTCGTCGAGCTTGGCGAGCGCGGTGTCGCCGACGTTCGGGATGTCGGCGGTGATCTCCTCGGGCCCGAGCTTGGTGTCGCGGGCGACGCAGGTCAGCTCCTCGATGTGGATCGTCGTGAAGCGGTCCTCCTCGACCACCCGCTCCGAGATCAGGATCGAGTCCTCGAAGTTGTAGCCGTTCCACGGCATGAACGCGACCAGCATGTTCTGGCCGAGCGCGAGCTCGCCCAGGTGCGTGGACGGGCCGTCGGCCAGCACGTCGCCCCTCGCGATCGAGTCGCCCACGCGCACCAGCGGCTGCTGGTTGATGCAGGTGTTCTGGTTCGAGCGCGTGTACTTGGTCAGGTTGTAGATGTCGACGCCCGGCTCGCCGGCCGTGACCTCGCCCTCGTTGACGCGCACCACGACACGCGACGCGTCGACCGAGTCGACCGCGCCGCCGCGGCGCGCGACGACGGCGACGCCGGAGTCGATCGCCACCGTGCGCTCGATCCCGGTGCCGACCAGCGGCGTGGACGAGCGCAGCGTCGGGACCGCCTGGCGCTGCATGTTGGAGCCCATCAGGGCGCGGTTCGCGTCGTCATGCTCGAGGAACGGGATCAGCGCGGCCGCGACCGAGACGATCTGGCGCGGCGACACGTCCATGTACTCGATGCGCTCGGACGGCATCAGCGTGAACTCGTTCTGGTAGCGGCAGGAGACGAGCTCGTCGGTGAAGCGGCCCTTGTCGTCGAGCGGCGCGTTCGCCTGCGCGATCACGAACTCGCTCTCCTCGATGGCCGACAGGAAGTCGACGTCGCCGGTCACGCGCCTGTCGCGCACGCGCCGGTACGGCGTCTCCAGGAAGCCGTACTTGTTGGTGCGGGCGTAGACCGCGAGCGAGTTGATCAGGCCGATGTTCGGGCCTTCCGGCGTCTCGATCGGGCACACGCGGCCGTAGTGCGTCGGGTGGACGTCACGGACTTCGAACCCCGCCCGCTCGCGCTTGAGGCCGCCCTCGCCGAGCGCCGACACGCGGCGCTTGTGGGTGATCTCGGATAGCGGGTTGTTCTGGTCCATGAACTGCGAGAGCTGCGAGGAACCGAAGAACTCCTTGACCGCGGCGGCCACGGGCTTGGCGTTGATCATGTCCTGCGGGTTGATCTCCTCGTTCTCGGCCAGCGTCAGGCGCTCCTTGACCGCGCGCTCGACGCGCACGAGGCCGATGCGGAAGGCGACTTCCGCCATCTCGCCGACGCAGCGGACGCGCCGGTTGCCGAGGTGGTCGATGTCGTCGACCTTGCCGTCGCCGTTCTTGATCGCGATCAGCGTGCGCAGCACGTCGACGACGTCGGACAGGTCCGCGCCGTACTTGGCGACGAGGGCCTTGCCATTCTCGTCCTTGCGCTGGTCGGAGACGGTCGCAAAGTAGCGGCCGTCGAACAGGATGCCCGGCTCCTCGAGCCAGCGCTCCACTTCGGCCTCGGTCATGCCCTCGGGCACCGCGCGGTTCACGCGGCGGTTGAACTTCATGCGGCCCACGGCCGACAGGTCGTAGCGCTCGCCGTTGAAGAACAGGTTGTGGAACAGGTTCTCGGCCGCGTCCTTGGTCGGCGGCTCGCCCGGGCGCATCATCCGGTAGATCTCGATCAGCGCCTCGAGGCGGGTCGTGGTCGCGTCGATGCGCAGCGTGTCCGAGACGTAGGGGCCGCGGTCGAGGTCGTTGACGTACAGCGTGCCGATCTCGGCGACTCCGGCGTCGACGAAGCGCTGCACCAGCGCCGTGGTCAGGACGTCGTTGGCCGAGGCGAGCACCTCGCCGGTCTGCGGGTCGGCGACGTCGTGGGCGAGGATCTTGCCCTCGAGGTACTCGACGGGCACGGCGAGGCGCTTGACGCCCGCTTCCTCGAGCTGGCGCACGTGGCGCGCCGTGATGCGGCGTCCTTCCTCGACGATGACCTTGCCGTTCGCGGCGATCTCGAACATCGCGGTCTCGCCGCGCAGGCGCTCGGGCACGAGCTCGAGCTCGGGGCCCTTCTTCGTCAGGTGCACCGTGTTGCGGTCGAAGAACAGGCGCAGGATGTCGGCATTCGAGTAGCCGAGCGCGCGCAGCAGGATCGTGACCGGGAGCTTGCGGCGCCGGTCGATGCGCGCGAACACGCAGTCCTTGGCGTCGAACTCGAAGTCGAGCCAGGAGCCGCGGTACGGGATCACGCGCGCCTGGAACAGCAGCTTGCCCGAGCTGTGCGTCTTGCCCTTGTCGTGGTCGAAGATCACGCCGGGGCTGCGGTGCAGCTGGGAGACGATGACGCGCTCGGTGCCGTTGACGATGAAGGTGCCGTTCTCGGTCATGAGCGGCAGCTCGCCGAGGTAGACCTCCTGCTCGATCGCGCGCTTGACGCGCGAGGCGCCCGGGGACTCCTTGTCCATCACGCGCAGGCGCAGCCGGACGCGGATCGGCGCGGCATAGGTAAGGCCGCGCATCTGGCATTCCTTGACGTCGAACACCGGCTCGCCGAGGTAGTAGTACACGTACTCGAGCGTCGCGTGGCCCGAGTAGCTCTTGATCGGGAACACGCTCTGGAACGCCGCGTGCAGCCCGGCCCGCTTCAGGTGCCTGTCGATGATCGCCCGCTCCTGCTCCTCGGAGAGCAGGCGGCCGCCGGCGACCTGCCCGCCCGAGTGCGCGGACAGCTCCGCGTGCAGCGCCCGCGACTCGTCGAGCTGCAGGAACTGCGCGTACGACTCCGTCTGGATCGCGAGCAGCGGCGGGACGTCCAGGATTCCCTGGCGCTTGCCGAAGCTCTTGCGGATCCGCTTCTTCTCGGTGAACGTGTAGGCCATCTTCATCACCTGGTAACTGGGTCAGCCAATCTCAAACGCGGACGCGGGCGCGACCGCCTCCCTTCCGGGAGGCGGCCTGCCTCGTTCCGAAGCCGCGGCCAGCGGGGCAATGCCCTCGCATGGAGGTCGTTACTTGACCTCGACCTGCGCGCCGCCGTCCTCGAGCTGCTTCTTGAACTTCTCCGAGTCCGCCTTCGACACGCCTTCCTTGACGGTCGAGGGGGCGCCTTCCACGAGGTCCTTGGCTTCCTTGAGCCCGAGGCCCGTGATTTCCCGGATCACCTTGATGACGCCGACCTTCTTGTCGGCCGGGTACGCCTTCAGGATGACCGTGAACTCGGTCTTCTCTTCCGTGGCGGGCGCCGCGGCGCCGCCACCGGCGGCGGCGGCGATTGCGACCGGGGCCGCGGCGGTGACGCCGAACTTGTCTTCCATCATCTTCACGAGGTCGACCACTTCCATGATCGTCATGTTCGAGATCGCCTCGAGGATCTGTTCCTTGCTAGCAGCCATCGTCATCTCTCCAGATATATATATGGTGTCGTTCGAACCCTGAACCAATGCCGGTCAGGCGGCCTTCGTGGCCTTGACCGCGTCAACCGTGCGGACCAGCTTCGCCGTCGGCTCGGCCAGCGTGCGCACGAACTTCGTGACCGGCGCCATGAGCACGCCGAGGAGCATCGAGAGGGCTTGCGCCTTCGTCGGGAGGCTCGCGACCTTGTCGATCTCGGCGGCGGGATAGACCCGCCCGCCCAGCGCGACCAGGGTCGGGACCAGCTTCTCGTTGCCCTTCGCGAACTCCTTGACGACCCGGGCGGCGGCGCCCGGGTCTTCCTTGGAGAACGCGAGGATCAGCGGCCCCTTGAGGTTGCCCGCGATGCACTCGTAAGGCGTGCCCGTGACCGCGCGGCGCACCAGCGTGTTCTTGACGACCCGCATGTAGACGCCGGCCTGGCGCGCCTTCGCGCGCAGGCCCGTCAGCTGCGAGACCGTCAGGCCACGATATTCCGCCGCGACGACCGAATGCGCGGTCTGCGCAACGGCCTGCACCTCGGTCACGATTGCCTGCTTGTCTTCCAGTCTCAGTCCCATCCAACCCTCCTTGCGGTGGGACCAGCCGGCGAATGCCGGTTCGGGTTCCACCATCTGCGCAGGTGACCATTAAGGGGCCGTCGCCCCGCCTGCGGTCTTCGATGGCCCGGGCTCGCAACCCGGACTTTCGAAATCATCTGAAGGGGTCAGACCCCTTCGCGAATATGAAGGGGTCTGACCCCTTCAAACGACCCCTTCAAACTCCGAGCGAGGCGCGGTCGACGCCGACGCCCGGGCCCATCGTCGAGGACAGCGACACGCGCTGCAGATACACGCCCTTCGACGTGGCCGGCTTGTGCTTCTGCACGTCCGCGATCAGCGCGAGCAGGTTTTCCTTCAGCGCGGCGGGCGTGAAGCTCGCCTTGCCGATCGTGCAGTGGACGATGCCCGCCTTGTCCACGCGGTAGCGCACCTGGCCCGCCTTCGCGTTCTTCACCGCGCCGGCGACGTCCGGCGTGACCGTACCGACCTTCGGGTTCGGCATCAGGCCGCGCGGGCCGAGGATCTGGCCGAGCTGGCCCACGACGCGCATCGCGTCCGGGCTCGCCACGACCACGTCGAAATCGAGCTGGCCGGCCTTCACCTTCTCGGCGAGGTCCTCCATGCCGACGATATCGGCGCCGGCCTCGCGGGCGGCGTCGGCGTTCTTGCCCTGCGTGAAGACCGCGACGCGGACCTTCTTGCCGGTGCCGTTCGGCATCACCGTCGAGCCGCGGACCTGCTGGTCCGACTTCGCCGGGTCGATGCCGAGGTTGATCGCGACGTCGACGGTCTCGTCGAACTTCGCGTTCGCGAATTCCTTGACCAGCGCCAGCGCCTCGTCGAGGCCGTAGGCATGGCCGGGCTTCACCTTGTCGGCCCAGGGCTTCTGGCGCTTGAAGACGGTGGCCATGTCAGGTGCCCTCCACGTCGACGCCCATGCTGCGGGCGCTGCCCGCGATGGTGCGCACGGCCGCGTCGAGGTCCGCCGCGGTCAGGTCCGGCATCTTCTGCTTCGCGATCGCCTCGAGCTGCTTGCGGGTGATCTTGCCGACCTTCTTGGTGTTCGGCGTGCCGGAGCCCTTCTCGATGCCGATCGCCTTGCGCACGAGCACGGCGGCCGGCGGCGTCTTCAGCACGAAGGTGAAGGAGCGGTCGCTGTACACCGTGATGACCACGGGGATCGGCAGGCCCTTCTCCTCCTTCTGCGTCGCGGCGTTGAATTGCTTGCAGAACTCCATGATGTTCACGCCCTGCTGGCCGAGCGCGGGCCCGACCGGCGGGCTCGGGTTCGCCCCGCCCGCGGGAATCTGCAGCTTGATGTAGCCCTGTACCTTCTTTGCCATCGTTCCTCGCTACCGGGTG
>DATEEF010000139.1:0-6533 GCA_035281265.1 Steroidobacteraceae bacterium | reverse complement strand
ATCGGGCAGGTGTAGCGCGTGCCCTTCGCGACCGGCGCCGGCGTCACGGCGGCGCTCGAAGCCACGGCAGCCGGCGCGTGGACGTGATGGTGACCATGTTGGGCATGCGGGTCGTTCATGGCTCGGAATCCTGGCTGAGGGCGTTGAGGATCGGGCATTCCTCGGCGCGACCGTGACCGGGACAGGCCTGTATCAGCGTGCGCAGGCTGTCCCGGATGCGCGCGAGCTCGGCGATGCGGCGCTCGACGTCCGCCAGTCGCTCACTGGCCGCCCTGCGGACCTCGCCGATGTTTCGGCTCGAGCTCAGGGACAGCAGGGCCTGGATCTCCTCGAGCGTGAAGCCGAGCGCCTTGCCCCGACGAATGAACCGCAGGCGTTTCTGTTCCGCCTCGCCGTAGCGGCGGTAACCCGACGCGAGCCGCGTCGTGGGCTTGAGCAGGCCGATCCTCTCGTAATGCCGCACCGTGTCGATCGGCACGCCCGATTGCTTCGCCAGTTGCCCGATGCCGACGCTGGTGGCCATGCCGTACCTCCGGTGGCCCCCAGTCTAAACTCTGGACCAAAGTCCAGAGTCAAGCCGTACGCAGTCCGACCGCGAGTTGATCCAGGTCATCATGAAAATTCGCCGATGGGGCTTAAACTGAGGGCGCAATACGGAGCATTCCGCGTGTCACGTGTAGCTTCCCTACTGCTCGCCGGATGGCTCACCGTGATGGGCGCACCGGCGCTTGCCTGCGCCTCGGCCGCGGCGGACTGCTGCCCGGACGGCGGAACTATCCCCTGCCCGAACGATCCTGGCGCCCGGGCGGCCTGCTGCGTGGAAGCGCCGGCGCCCGCACAGGCGACATCCTATGCCTGCCCGCGCGTCGACCCGGCCGACGTCGATCATCCAGGCTGGGATGAGCCTTCGATTCCTCCGTTCCTGATCGACGCGCCGGCACAAGCCGTCGTTTGGAGCGAGGAGCCGTTCCTGCCACCGGCATCCTGCGCGCTCGACGCCTCGCTGACGTACCTGCGCACCCAGCGCCTGCGCTTGTAGCGCACGCTCCCGCCCGATCGGCCCGAGCGGCCGGTCCCCGTTTGCTGCGGCAGCCCCGGCGCTCGAGCGCCCGGCATCCGCAGGCGGCCATTCAAATCCCGGGAGAGATCACATGCGTCGGCTCGTTTGCCTGCTTCTGCTCGTCGCCAGCCCGCTGACCCACGCAGCGGACGAGGCGACTTTATCGTTCGACGAAGCGGTCGGGCTCGCGCTCGACCATGCGCCGCAGGTGACCGCAGTCGCCGAAGGCGCCGCTGCAATGCGGGAGCTCCAGATCAGTGCAGGTCGCCTGCCGGATCCTGCCCTGATCGTCGGCGTCGACAACTTGCCGGTGGAGGGGCCGGACGCCTGGTCCACGACGGCCGATTTCATGACGATGCGCAACGTCGGCCTGATGCAGGAATTCCCTAGCCGAAAGAAGCGGCGGGCAGAACGCGAGCGCGCATCGGCCGACGTCGGGCTCGCGGACGCCGAGCTGGCGGAGTCGAGCCTTGCCGTGGCGCGGGAGACCGCGCGCGCCTGGATCAGCAGCGCGACGTCGGAGTCGACGCTGCAACAGCTCGCCCGGCTGCGGCCGGAGCTCGAGTTCGGCGCGACGTCGGCTCGCGCCGGCGTCGCGGCGGGCAAGGCGTCGACCGCTGAAGCCCTCGCAGCCGCGGCCGCTGCCGCCCGGCTCGAGACGCGCATCGTCGACCTGCAGGGAAAGGCGCGCCAGGCGCGCGCGGAGCTCGCCCGCTGGATCGGCGCCGACGCGGAACGGCCCCTCGGTCCATTGCCTGCATTCGAGGCGCTGCCGGCGCCGGCCGCGGCGCTCCTGGCGGATGCCGAGAGCCACGGAGCGATACTTCCCTACGCCGCGCGCCTCGTCGCCGCCAGAAGCGATCTCGAGCTCGCCTACGCGGAAAGGAACCCCGACTGGAGCGCGGCGCTTTCGTACGGAAATCGCGGCCCGGCATTCGAGGACATGGCTTCGCTCGAATTCACCGTCGACCTGCCGCTCTTCGCGAGGTATCGCCAGAACCCGGTCATCGCGGCACGCAGCGCCGACCTTCGCCGCTTGGAGGCCGAGCGGGAAGCCGGGCTCCGCGCGCACACGACGGAGCTGCGCCAGATGCTGATCGAATGGGAGCAGTCGGGAGTGCAGCTCGCGCAATACGACGGGGAGCTGTTGCCGCTCGCACGCGAGCGCTCGCGAGCGGCGCTCGCCGCCTACCGTTCCGGAGGCGCCGATTTGCGCTTTGCCGTGGACGCCTTCGAGGACGAACTCGAGCTGCTCCTGGAGCGCGCCGAACTGGCCGACGCCCGCGGGCGCGCGTGGGCGTTTCTCCGCTACCTCGAGCCCCGGCAGCTGCCGGGCTGAAGGACATCCCATGAACCGCAGAACGATCGCCATCGCGCTCATCGCCGCGCTGCTCGGCGGCGCGCTCGGATACTGGCTCGCGGCGCGGCGGGCCCCCGACTCCGCAATCCGCGACACCGGTCGCACGCCGTCCGCGCGGGCCGAGCGGCAGGTCCTCTACTGGTACGACCCGATGAAGCCGGACGTCAAGTTCGACAAGCCCGGCCGGTCTCCCTACATGGACATGCCGCTCCTGCCGCGGTACGCCGACGAGGCGGGTGCGGCGGCCGTCCGGATCGACCCGTCCGTCGCGCAGAACCTCGGCATCCGCGTCGGCAAGGTCGAGAAGGCCGCGATTTCCCCGCGGCTCGTGGCCGTCGGCGCCGTCGCATACGACGAGCGGCTGCTCGAGGTCGTCCAGGCGCGCGTCCAGGGCAACGTCACGCGCCTTTACGTGAAGGCGCCGCTCGAGCGCGTGCGGCGCGGAAGCCCGCTTGCCGAGATACTCGCGCCGGAATGGCGGGCCGCGCAGGAGGAATACCTCGCCCTGCTCGACGCCGAATCCGAGCGTGCTACACCGATCCGCGATGCCGCGCGCGAGCGCCTCATCGTGCTCGGCGTTCCCGAGCCGGCGATCCGGCGCATCGAGCAGACGCGCAAGGCGGACGCCACGATCACGGTGCTCGCGCCCGTCGCCGGCGTCGTGACCGAGCTCGCCGTGCGCGAGGGAACCGCCTTCATGGCGGGCGCGCCGCTCTTTCGCATCAACGGACTCGACAGCGTCTGGGTGAATGCCGAGGTTCCGGAGGCACAGGTCGCGGCCATCCCGCCGGGATCAGCCGTCGCCGTGACCGCGGTGGCATGGCCGGGCGTGACGTTCGAGGGCCGGGTCGCGGCGCTCCTGCCCGAGGTCAACCCTGACACCCGGACGCTGCCGGTGCGCATCGCGATCGACAATCCCGACCGCAAGCTCACGCCGGGCATGTTCGTGTCACTCGAGTTCGCGGGCCAGGCGGGTGAGCCGCGGCTGGTCGTGCCGAGCGAGGCGGTCATCGTGACGGGCGAGCGCAGCGTCGTGATCGTCGCGCGACCGGACGGGGGCTTCGACGTCGCGCAGGTGACGACGGGCGCCGAAGCCGGCGGCCGGACGGCCATCCTGTCGGGACTCGCCGAGGGACAGTCGATCGTGCTTTCGGGACAGTTCCTCATCGACTCGGAGGCGAGCCTCGGCGCGGCGGTCAGGCGCCTCGAGACGCATCCGCATGCGGCGGAGAAGGCGCCATGATTGCGCGCCTCATCCGCTGGTCGCTCGCTAACCGGTTCCTCGTGCTGCTCGCGACGGTGCTGTTCGCCGCCTGGGGCGCCTGGGCGGTCGCGCGCGCGCCCCTCGATGCGCTTCCCGACCTCTCGGACGTGCAGGTGATCATCCGCACCTCTTATCCCGGCCAGGCCCCGCGCATCGTCGAGGACCAGGTCACCTATCCGCTCACGACGACCATGATGTCGGTGCCCGGCGCAAAGGCGGTGCGCGGCTACTCGTTCTTCGGCGACTCCTTCGTCTACGTCCTCTTCGACGACGGCACCGATCTCTATTGGGCCCGCTCGCGCGTGCTCGAGTACCTGAACCAGGCGCAGGGCCGGCTGCCTCGCGACGTGCGGCCCTCGCTCGGCCCGGATGCCACAGGCGTCGGCTGGATCTATGAATATGCGCTGGTCGACCGCAGCGGCCGCCACGACCTGTCGCAGCTGCGCGCGCTCCAGGACTGGTTCCTAAGGTACGAGCTGAAGACCGTCCCCGACGTCGCGGAGGTCGCGAGCCTCGGCGGTCAGGTCCGCCAGTACCAGGTGGTCCTGCTGCCGGACCGGATGCGCGCCTACCGCATCGCGCACGGCGATGTCATCGACGCGATCCGCGCGGCGAACAGCGAAGCGGGCGGCTCGATGCTGGAGCTGGGAGAAGCGGAGTACGCCGTGCGGGCGACCGGGTATCTCCGGAGCCTCGACGATTTCCGCAAGATCCCCCTCAGGGCCGGCGCCGGCGGCGTGCCGGTCCGGCTCGGGGACGTCGCGCACATCCAGATGGGGCCGGAGCTGCGCCGCGGCATCGCGGAGCTCGACGGCGAGGGCGAGGTCGCCGGCGGCGTCGTCGTGATGCGCTGGGGAAAGAACGCTCTCGAGACGATCCGGGCCGTGAAGCGCAAGCTCGCAGAGCTGGAGTCCGGCCTGCCGCCCGGCGTCGAGATCGTCGAGACCTACGACCGATCAGCGCTCATCGAGCGCTCTGTGCGCAATCTCGCTAGCAAGCTCGTCGAGGAGTTCATCGTCGTCGCCGTGGTTTGCTTCGCCTTCCTGTTCCACCTGCGATCCTCGCTGGTCGCGATCGTCTCGCTGCCGCTCGGCGTGCTGGTCGCCTTCATCGTCATGCACTACCAGGGCGTCAACGCCAACATCATGTCCCTCGGCGGCATCGCGATCGCGATCGGAGCCATGGTGGATGCGGCGATCGTGATGATCGAGAACTTCCACAAGCAGATCGAACGCTGGCAGGAGGAGAATCCCGGCCAGGAGCTCGCCGGGGCCGAGCACTGGGCGCTCGTCGGGCGCGCGAGCGTGCAGGTGGGACCTGCGCTCTTCTTCAGCCTCATCATCATCACGCTGTCCTTCATCCCGATCTTCACGCTCCAGGCGCAGGAAGGGCGGCTGTTCGCGCCGCTCGCCTACACCAAGACCTATGCGATGGCGGCGTCGGCGGGGCTCGCCGTCACGCTGGTTCCCGTGCTGATGGGCTACCTGATCCGGGGCCGCATTCCGCGCGAAGAGCGCAACCCCGTGAACCGCTGGCTGGTGCGCGCTTACCGCCCCTTGCTCGATCGCGTGCTGGGCGCGCCCGGGCGGACCCTCGCCGCCAGCTTCGCGCTTCTCGCGCTCACTGCGATTCCGATGCTGCGGCTCGGCGGCGAGTTCCTGCCGCCGCTGGACGAAGGCGACCTGCTGTACATGCCATCCGCCCTGCCCGGCCTTTCCGCGGGCAAGGCTGCGCAGCTCCTCCAGCAGACGGACCGCCTGATCAAGACCGTTCCCGAAGTCGAACGCGTCTTCGGCAAGATGGGCCGCGCCGAAACGGCGACCGACCCGGCCCCGCTCGAGATGTTCGAGACGACGGTCCGCTTGCGGCCGCGCGACCAGTGGCGGCCTGGCATGACGACGGAGCGCCTCACTGAGGAGCTCGACCGCCGCCTCGACATTCCGGGACTCGCCAACGTCTGGGTTCCGCCGATCCGCAACCGCATCGACATGCTCGCGACCGGCATCAAGAGCCCGGTGGGCGTCAAGATCGGCGGCCCTGACCCGACCGTTATCGACCGCATCGCAGCGCGCGTCGAAGCCATCGTGCGCGAGGTGCCGGGCGTCACTTCAGCGATTGCGGAGCGCCTGACCGGCGGCCGTTACGTGGAAGTCGACATCGACCGCGATGCCGCCGCCCGTTACGGCCTCAACATCGGGAACGTGCAGAGCATCGTCACGGCCGCGGTGGGCGGGGAATCGATCGCGGAGACCGTCGAGGGCCTACAACGCTTCCCCATCAGCGTCCGCTATCCGCGGGAGCTGCGCGATTCCCTGTCGGACTTGCGCGCCCTTCCGGTCGTGACGCCGGACGGCGCCCAGATCACGCTCGGCACCGTCGCACGGCTGTCCGTCACGAGCGGGCCGCCGATGCTCCGCAGCGAGAACGCACGCCTTTCGGGCTGGGTGTACGTGGACCTGCGCGGCCGCGACCTGCAGTCTGCCGTCGAGGAGATGAGTGAACGCGTCGCGCGGGAAGTGGAGCTGCCAGCCGGCTACTCTTTGTCCTGGTCCGGACAGTTCGAGTATCTCGAGCGCGCCCAGGCCAGGATGCGGATCGTGGTGCCGGTGACATTGCTCGTGATTTTCGTGCTCCTGTACATGACGTTCCGCCGAGTAGACGAAGCGCTCCTGATTCTCGCAACGCTGCCGTTCGCGGTGATCGGGGGATTCTGGATCATCTTCTTGCTCGGCCATGAGTTTTCGATCGCGACCGCGGTAGGCTTCATCGCACTGGCGGGCGTCGCCGCCGAATTCGGAGTCGTGATGCTTCTGTACCTGAAGCAAGCGTGGGAATCACGACTCGCGGAC
>DATEEF010000138.1:0-37043 GCA_035281265.1 Steroidobacteraceae bacterium | reverse complement strand
TGCCGCCGGCGCCGCAGGCGCAGGCCGCGGCCGCCCTGCGCATGCGCGACGATCAGGACCTGTGGCCGGGACTCGTCGCACTCTGCAAGGGCGCGGGCATCGACCCGCTGTCCCTGCCCACGGAAGTGCGCGGCATCGCGCTCCAGCAGGCCGGGCAGCTGCTGCGCGAGGCGCTCGTCGGCTTCGCGGAGCTCGCGCGCACGCGCGCGGACTTCGCGAGCGAGTTCGGCATTTCCTCGGGCGCGCGGCGTCGCGACGCCACCGGGGCATTCGCACGCATCGCTTCGGTCGAGCAGATCCTCGAGCTGATGCTCGCGGGTCGCGGCCCGGGAGATGCGCGTCCAGTGGACGAGATCCGCGCCCAGTTCGCCCGCGCGCGCCAGCACGAGTTCGCGATCACGGGCGCGCTGCGCGAAGCGATCGCAGCCGTGGTCGAGAAGCTCGACCCGGAAGCGCTCGAGCAGCACCTCGGCCGGCGCACCCACGGCGTCGCCGGCGCCGAACTGCAGGCACGGCTGTGGAACCGATACCTCGAGCTGTTCCGCGCCACCGTCCAGTCCGGCGACGCCGGCCTGCCGGCGGTCTTCCTGGTCGCGTTCGCACGCGCCTACGAGTCGATCGCCGCCGGCGGCAGCGCACGCAGCCCCGGCGACCGTAACTGACCACCTGCGCCGCCACCCATTACCGGCGGGCTTGCCGGAGCGGATAGCCGAGCGAGCGCGCAAGTTCCGGCGCGCTGCGCGCGCCTCGTCGAACCCGGGTGCGTTCGTCCACACACCCTTGCCCGCCAACGAAGAAGGGCCCCTCCCTTTTCCTTCGGTCCTTCGGGAAAAGGGAGGGGCCCTTCTTCGTTGGCGGAGAGGGTGGGATTCGAACCCACGAATACCTTGTGGGTATTACTGGAATTCCAGTCCAGCGCCTTCGACCGCTCGGCCACCTCTCCCGGGCGGCGAAGCCTACCGGAGGCAGACGGGAGCGGCAACCGCGGGGTCAGCCCGGCGCCGGCTTCGCGCTTTCGCCACCGTACGGCGGCGGATGCTCGAGGCAGCTGCCGGGCTCGCGCGGCAGCTCGGGGTTCTTGAGCTCGGGAATCTTGAGCGCATTGCGCGTGTCCGGCAGGTCAGCTCCCGCCGGCACGCGCAGCGGTCCCGCGTCCTTCGCCGACTGGTAGGGACGGGCCTCGTCGCAGCCGCTATAAGCGTCCGGGAGCCAGCCGCATCCGGATAGCGCCGCAGCGGCGGCGATGGCGGCGAAATGCGTCGCGCGAAAACTCATTCGATCACTCCAGCGCGGCGCATCGCCGCGAGAACCGTCGCCTGCCGTGGCTCGCTCAGGCCGACGAGCGGCAGGCGGATGCCCGGCCCGATCAGCCCGAGCCGTCCGAGCGCCCACTTGACGGGTATCGGGTTCGACTCCACGAACAGCGCAGTGTGAAGACCCGCGAGGCGCTCGTCGAGTTCCCGGGCGCCTGCCTGGTCGTCGACGAGCGCCGCTTCCACCATCTCGTGCATGAGGCGCGGCGCGACGTTGCCGGTGACCGTGATGACGCCCTGCGCCCCCGCAGCGATCAGCTCGCGGCAGCTGGCGTCGTCGCCCGACAACAGCACGAAGTCGTCGCCGCAGCGCTCGAGGATCTCGCGGCCGCGGTCGACGCTGCCGGTCGCATCCTTGATGCCGACGATCTGCGGGTGGGCGGAGAGCCGCTCGACCGTCTCCGGCAGGAGGTCGCAGGACGTGCGCGAGGGCACGTTGTAGAGGACGAGCGGCACGCTCGCGGCGTCCGCGATCACGCTGAAATGCCGGTACAGGCCTTCCTGCGGCGGCCGGTTGTAGTAGGGCGTCACCACGAGCACGCCGTCCGCGCCCAGCTCGCAGGCGGTGCGCGTGCGCTCGACGGCCTGAGCGGTCGACGCGCCGCCGGTGCCGGCGATGACGGGCAGCCGCCCGCCGAGGCGCTGCACCGCAGTCTGCAGGAGCTCCGCCGACTCCGCGGTGGTCAGCGTCGCGGACTCGCCGGTCGTGCCGCCGACGACGACGCCATCGCTGCCCTCGCTCGCGTGCCAGTCCAGCAGGCGCGCGAACGCGACCTGGTCGACGTCGCCGGACTCCGTCATCGGCGTCACGAGCGCAACGAGGCTGCCGCGGAACATGTCACCCCCCGGCCGAGCGGCCGGCATCGGAGCCGGCATCGTATCATCGCCCCGCCGATCCCGGTACACTCCGCAAAAGCCTGCATTTCCCGCATGAAACAGTTCATCGCAATCTCTGCAATCGGCGACGATCGCATCGGCCTGGTGCACGACCTGTCGAAGGTCGTGGCCGATTGCGGCGGCAGCATCAGCGAGAGTCGCATGACCGCGCTCGGCTCGGACTTCGCGATGCTGATGCTCGTCGCGGGCAACTGGCACTCGATCGCGCGCATCGAGACCGACCTCGCGAAGCTGGGTGAATCCTCCGGCATCACCATCCAGGTGCGCCGCACGGTGCAGCGGCCGGCGCGCGAGGACATGGTTCCTTACTCCGTCGACGTCGTCTGCATCGACCAGGCCGGCATCGTCTCCGGCCTGTCCGGGTTCTTCGCGGCCCGGGGCATCGACATCGGCGAGCTGTCGACCCGCAACTACGCGGCCGCGCACACGGGCGCGCAGATGTTCTCCGTCTACATGGTCGTCAACGTCCCGTCCCGCATCCACGTCGGCGCGCTGCGCGAGGAGTTCATGGATTTCTGCGACCAGATGAACCTCGACGCGATCCTCGAACCGGTCAAGAACTGAGCCGATGCCCGCCGCGAAGCCGGGCGCGAAGGCGCCGAAGTTCTCGATCCCGACGACCGCCGGCGAGTTCCGCCTCGGCGACCAGGGCGCGGACAACCTCGTGCTGTATTTCTACCCGCGCGACAACACGCCGGGGTGCACGCTGGAGGGCAGCGACTTCCGCGACCTCGCACCGCACTTCCGCCGCGCGCGCACGCGCATCCTCGGCGTGTCCACCGACACGCTCGAGTCGCACCGGAAGTTCAGGGAGAAGATGGGGTTCCCGTTCGAGCTCGGCGCCGACGAGGGCCATGCCCTCGCCTCGCTGTTCGGGGCCTGGAAGCAGAAGAACATGTACGGCCGCAAGATGATGGGCGTCGAGCGCAGCACGTTCCTGATCGACCCGAAAGGCGTGATCCGGCGCGAGTGGCGCAAGGTGCGCGTCAAGGGCCATGCCGCCGAGGTGCTCGAAGCGGCCAGGGGACTCTGAGCCGATGATCAAGAACCGGCCCGCCAAGGGCACCCGCCGCGCG
Source organism: Steroidobacteraceae bacterium (assembly GCA_035281265.1). Classification (GTDB taxonomy): domain Bacteria; phylum Pseudomonadota; class Gammaproteobacteria; order Steroidobacterales; family Steroidobacteraceae; genus SCUD01. Next base: position 33,757 of record DATEEF010000138.1, on the reverse strand, counting down.
TTCGTGCTCGACACGAACGTGCTCATGCACGACCCGGCCGCGGTGTTCCGCTTCGAGGAACATGACATATACCTGCCGATGGGCGTGCTCGAGGAGCTCGACGCCGGCAAGAAGGGCCTGTCCGAGTCCGCGCGCAACGTGCGGCAGGTGAGCCGGTTCCTCGACGAGCTCATGGCCAACGCGACGAAGGAGCAGATCGACAAGGGCCTCGAGCTGCCATCGGGCCGGTCCGGCAACCACGGCAAGAAGCCGCCGTCGGGGCGGCTCTTCTTCCAGACCAAGCGGCTGGCGGCGGGCCTGCCGGACACGCTGCCCGGGCACGGCCACGGCATCGACAACGCGCTACTCGGCTACACGCTCGCGCTGCAGATGGAGATGCCGGCGACGCGAGTGACGCTCGTCTCCAAGGACATCAACCTGCGCATCAAGGCGGCGATCCTCGGCGTGCACGCGGAGGACTACTACAACGACCGCACGATCGAGGACGCGGACCTGCTGTTCACCGGCGTGACGCCGTTGCCGGCGGACTTCTGGGACACGCACGGCAACAACGTCGAGTCCTGGCACGAGCAGGCGAGGACCTATTACCGGGTGCGCGGCCCGCTCGTGAACGACTGGCACCCGAACCAGTTCGTCTACGACCCGAAGGACGACGGCTTCGAGGCTGTCGTGCGCAAGATCGAGGCCGAGGTCGCGACGCTCGAGGTCACGCAGGACTTCCGCAGCGAGCGTCACGCGGTGTGGGGCATCACGGCGCGCAACCGCGAGCAGAACCTGGCGCTCAACCTGCTGCTCGACCCCGACATCGACTTCGTGACGATCCTCGGGCCCGCCGGCACCGGCAAGACGCTGCTAACGCTGGCGGCCGGGCTCGCGCAGACGCTCGACACCAACCGGTTCAGCGAGATCATCATGACGCGCGTGACGATCCCGCTCGGCGAGGACATCGGCTTCCTGCCCGGCACCGAGGAAGAGAAGATGGAGCCGTGGATGGGCGCGCTCATGGACAACCTCGAGGTGCTGACGCAGGGCCAGGAGGGCGGCAGCTGGGGCCGCGCCGCGACGCAGGACCTGCTGCGCCACCGGATCAAGATCCGCTCGCTCAACTTCATGCGGGGACGCACCTTCCTCAACCGCTACCTGATCCTCGACGAGGCGCAGAACCTCACCTCGAAGCAGATGCGTGCGCTGGTGACGCGCGCCGGGCCCGGCACGAAGCTCGTGTGCCTCGGCAACATCGCCCAGATCGACACGCCGTACCTGACCGAGACGACGTCGGGCCTCACCTACGTGGTCAACCGCTTCCGCGGCTGGCAGCACGCCGGTCACGTGACCCTGGTGCGCGGCGAGCGCTCGCGGCTCGCGGACTTCGCCTCCGAAGTGCTCTGAGCGGGCGCGGCGAACCATGCCTGCCCGCCGCGGTCGAACCGGGATTCCCGCCAGGAATCGCCCGATGCGAGTGCCGACGACCATGCTGATCCTGCTTCTCGCCGCCGGCCCGACCGCGGCCGCGGCGCAGACGACGGGCAGCGAGCTGCCCGACATCGGCACCCCCGCGAGCACGACGCTGTCGCTCGCCGATGAGTACAAGATCGGCCTCATGATCGTCCGCCAGCTGCGTGCGGCGGGACAGATCGTCGAGGACCCGGAGATCAACGAGTACCTGCAGTCGCTCGGCATGCGCCTGGCGAGCCAGGCGCACGAGGGCGCGCACCGCTTCACGTTCTTCGCCGTGCGGGACTCCACCATCAACGCATTCGCACTCCCCGGTGGCTTCATCGGCGTCAATGCCGGCCTCGTGACGGCGACCCGCAGCGAGGCGGAACTCGCAGGCGTCCTCGCGCACGAGATCGCGCACGTGACCCAGCGCCACATCGCGCGCTCCCTGCAGGCGGCCAGCCGCGCGAACATGGCTTCGCTCGCCGGCATGCTGGCGGCGATCCTGATCGGGGCGACCACCGGCCTGCCGGGCGACGCCGTCATGGGCGGCGTCACCGCGGCGCAGGGACTCGCCGCCCAGAGCCAGATCAACTACACGCGCGCGAACGAGGCCGAGGCCGACCGGGTCGGCATCGGCATCCTGGCGGCCGCCAATTTCGACCCGGTCGCAATGCCGGATTTCTTCGGCACGATGCAGCAACGCACGGGTCTCGCAGGACGCAACGTCCCGGACATGCTGCGTACGCACCCGGTCACGAGCGAGCGCATCGCGGAGACCCGGGACCGCGCGAGCCGCATGAACCGCCCGCGCACCCCCGACAGCACGAGCTACGCGCTGATCCGCGACCGCCTCCAGCTCGAGGCGCTGTCGGTCGAATCCTCCGCGCTGGACCTGTTCGGCGCTGCGAAGAGCGCGGACTACCCGTCGACCGATGCCGAGCAGTACGGCCGCGCGCTCGCCCTGGTCCGGGCCGGCGAGGCCGCGCAGGCGATCCCGATGCTCGAGGCGCTTCGCGACCGGCGGCCGGACGTCACGCTGTACCACACCGCGCTGGGGCAGGCCGAGCTCGCGGCGGGGCGCGTGGACGATTCGCGCGAGACGCTCGAGGCCGCGATGCGGCTCTTCCCGCGCAGCGTCCCGGTGACGGTGCGGTATGCGGAAACGCTGCTGCGCGCGGGCGAGGCGAAGCGCGCGCACGTGGTGCTGCTCGACCTCTTCAACAACGTGCCGCCGACCGCCGAGCAGGCCCGCTTCACGGCGATCGCGGCCAACGCCGCCGGCGACGTCGCGGACTCGTACTACTACATGTCCGAGTACCACGTGATCAGCGGCGACCTCGCGCTCGCGATCAACCAGCTGCGGCTCGCGCAGGCCGTGCCCGGCATCAACACCGTGCAGCGCGAGCGCTTCGACGCCCGCATCCGCGAGCTGCAGGAATACCTGCCGAAGGGCAAGCGCGCGAAGGAAGTCGCCGAGCCGCAGGGCTCCGAGCCCGATCCCGCGGCCGCCGGATAGAATCGCGGTCGCGCCCCAAGCAAGGGAATTGACGATGCCCGTTCCGTTCCGCGCCGCCGCCGGCGCCCTCGCCCTCTCGCTGCTCGCCGGTTGCGCCACGACCGACATGGGCACGCCCGGCGACCCGTTGGAGCGCATGAACCGCGCCACGTACCGCTTCAACGACTCGGTCGACCGCGCCGTGCTGAGGCCGGTCGCGACCGGCTATCGCGACCACGTGCCCGAGGTGGTGCGCAAGGGCATCGACAACTTCCTCACGCACCTCGCGTTCCCGACGACCATCGTGAACGACCTGCTGCAGCTCAAGGTCAAGGACACGCTGGTAGACCTCGGCCGCTTCGCGGTGAACTCGACGTTGGGCCTCGGGGGGCTCCTCGACCCGGCATCGCATTTCGGCATCCCGAAGAACGACGAGGATTTTGGCCAGACGCTGGGCCGCTGGGGCGTGCCGCCGGGACCGTACGTCGTGCTGCCGTTCCTGGGGCCCTCGACCGTGCGCGACGGGCCGTCACTGTACGTCGACGGCCAGACGGATTTGCGCGTCGCGCTGCACATCGACAACAACATCGAGTGGACGCTCGCCGTCGTGTCGCTGATCAACCGACGTTCCGAGTTGCTCGTCTTCGACGCGTCCTTCGATGCCGCCTACGACCGCTACGCCTTCATCCGCAATGCCTGGCTGCAGCGGCGGGAGTACCAGGTGAAGGACGGCGAGGTCGAGGACGACATCCCGCTCGAGGAACTGGAAGAACTGGAGGATCCCGCCGAGGAGCCGCCCGCCCGGGAAGCGCCGGCTGCCGCGCCGCCGGACGACGGTCAGCCGCCCGCCGAGGCCTCGAGCAGCCCGGCCACGTCGCTCATGCCCGCGAGCGAGGCGACGGAACCGGGTACGTTCCGGTAGGCGATCCTGCGCCCCGCGTCGCGGGCCGACAGCGACCACTCGAGCAGCAGCGCGAGTCCCGCGCTGTCCACGCGCGCGACCCGCGCGAGGTCCACCTCGACCGCTGCCTCGCCGCGGAATGCGGCATCGCCCTCGGCGAGGAGCCGCGCGGCGTCGGCGAAACCGACGTCGCCGGACAGCTCGAAGCGGCCGCCACCGGCGGCGGTCAGCGCGCCGGCAACGGCGCCGTCAGCCCTTTGCCGCGGTCGCGCCACCCTGGTTCTCCTTCTCGAGCCGCTGGATCACCGCGTCGAGCCCGGTCTGGTCCACTTCCGCGCCGACGTCGTTGCGGAAGTTGCGGACGTAGGAGATGCCCTCGATCGTCACGTCCCAGGCCTTCCAGCCCGACGGCGTCGCCCGCAGCGTGTAGTTGACCGGCACGAGCTGGCCATTGCTGCGCTTGACCTCGGTGCGCACGACGGCCTGCCCCGTCGTGAGGTCGCCGCGGAACGGCAGCACCTTCAGCCGGTCGCCCGTGAACTCCGCGAGCGCCGAGCCGTAGTTCTTCAGCAGCGACTTGTAGAAGGCCTCGACGAAGCGCTTCTGCTGCTCCGGGGTCGCATTGCGCCAGTGCTTGCCGAGCACCAGCCGGGCCGAATAGTCGGTGTCGAAATGCGGCAGCAGGATCTCGTCCACGAGCTGCCTCACGCGCGCCGGATCCTTGCGCGCCTGGTCGCGGTTCGCGTCGAGCGCCGCGAGCAGCTCGCGCGCGGTCTTCTCGATCAGCTCCTGCGGTGCGGGCCCGGGTGCGCTGTCCGCCGCGCGCGCGGCCGGCGACAGGGCTGCCGGAAGCAGCAGCGCGGCGAGGACAAGTGCGAATCGTCGCGTCATGGAGTCGATTCCTGGGCGGATCCCTCCGCCGGTTGTTGTTCCGCGGCCTTCGAAAACAGGAACTTGCTGATCAAATTCTCGAGCACGATGGCCGACTGCGTGAACTGTATTCGATCACCGTCCTTGAAAAAGGTTTCCGACGCGCCGGGACCGACACCGACATACTGGCCCCCGAGCAGGCCGGCGGTGAGGATGCTCGCGTCGCTGTCGTCCGGGATGCGGTCGTACGACGGCTCGATGCGCAGCACGACGCGCGCGCGGTATTCGCCGAAGTCATAGGCGATGGACTCCACGCGCCCTATCGTGACGCCCGACATCGAAACCGGCGCGCCGGGCTTGAGGCCGCCGACCTGGTCGAACGACGCCGTGAGGCGGTAGCCGCCCTCGCCGAGGCCGAACTCCCGGCTCGTGATCTGCGTGACCAGGAAGAAGAGCGCGGCGAATCCGAGCAGCACGAACAGCCCGGTCCCGAGTTCGATCGCACGCGTCTGTTTCATGTCGGACGTCTCCTTACAGCATCACCGCGGTCAGCATGTAGTCCAGCAGGAGCACGCTGACCGAGGAAATCACGACCGTCCGCGTCGTCGCGCGTCCCACGCCCTCGGCGGTCGGCACCGAATGATAGCCCTCGTAGACCGCGACCAGGCTGCATGCGACGCCGAACACGGCGCTCTTGAGGATGCCTTCCATGACGTCGCCGATCTCGACCGCGCCGCGCATCTGCGACCAGAACTGCCCCTGGTCGACGCCCATCAGCTGCACGCCGACGAGCTGCGCGCCGAAGAGGCCGATCATGCTGAAGATCGCGGCGAGCAGCGGCATCGCGATGATGCCCCCGAGGAAGCGCGGCATCACGACGCGCCGCACCGGGTCCACGGCCATCATCTCGATCGCGGAAATCTGGTCCGTCGCGCGCATCAGGCCGAGCTCGGACGCGAGCGCCGTGCCCGCGCGCCCGGCGAACAGGAGCGCCGTGATCACCGGGCCCAGCTCCTTGAGCAGGCCGAGTGCCGCCGCGCTGCCGAGGGACTCCTCCGACCCGAAGCGCTCGAGCAGGTCGAAGCCCTGCAGGCCGAGGACCATGCCGACGAACAGTCCCGACAGCATGATGATCACGAGCGACAGCGCGCCCGCGTTGTGCACCTGCTCGACGACCAGGCGGAAGCGCAGCAGCGCGCGCGGAGTCTCGGACGCGAGGCGGGCGCCGAAGATCGCGTAGCGGCCGAGCGCGCGCAGCGAATCCTGGACGCTGTCGCCGAGCTCGCGGAACAGGCCGAGCGCCATTCAGGCGATCTCCCGCGCCTGCTCGGCGTAATCCGGAGCCGGGTAATGGAACGGGACCGGGCCGTCCGGCAGGCCGTGCATGAACTGCCTCACGTCCTCGTGGCCGCTGTCCGCGACGGCGGCGGGCGGGCCGCTCGCGATGATGCGGCCGTTCGAGAGCAGGTGGCAGTGATCGGCGACCGCGGTGATCTCGCGCACGTCGTGCGAGACGACGATGCTGGTGACGCCGAGCGTGTCGTTCAGGCGCCGGATGAGTCGAAGCACGACGCCCATGGAGATGGGGTCGAGCCCCACGAAGGGCTCGTCGTACACGAGGAGCTCGGGATCCATGACGATGGCTCGCGCGAGCGCGACGCGGCGCGCCATGCCGCCCGAAAGCTCCGCAGGCATCAGCCGGGCCGCGCCCCGCAGCCCGACCGCCTGCAGCTTCGTCAGCACGAGGTGGCGCACCAGCCGCTCGGGCAGCCGCGCGTGCTCACGGAGCGGGAACGCGATGTTCTCGTAGGTGTCGAGGTCCGTCAGCAGCGCGCCGTTCTGGAACAGCATGCCCATGCGCCGGCGCATGCGGTATAGCGCCGGCCGGGAGAGCTTCGAGACCTCCTGCCCGTCGAATTCGACGAGTCCGCGGTCGGGACGAACCTGTCCGGTGATCAGCCGCAGCAGCGTCGTCTTCCCGCTGCCGCTCGGGCCCATGACCGCGGTCACGGCGCCGCGCGGAAAGTCGAGGTCCACCCCGGCGAAGATGTCGCGACCGCCGGCGGCGTAGTGCAGCCCGCGGACACGGACGATCGCGTCGGTGCTGCCGTCCCGGCCTGGCAATCTCGCGCCCGGCGACGGCCGTCAGGCCGCGGCCTGCTCCATCGCAGCTTCGTAGCGGCCGTCGCGCGCGAGGCCGTTCAGCTTCGCCCGCTTGAGGAATGCCTTCTGCGCGGAGGCGACGTTCGCGGCCTTGCCTTTCCAGGCATCGAGCGTGCTCTGCTGGAGCGCGCGGCCATAGCTGAACGACAGCTCCCAGGGCAGCTTGCGCGAGCGGTTCATGAGCGACAGGTGCAGCGTCGCCTCGGACTCGCTCTGGCCGCCCGACAGGAAGGCGATGCCGGGAACCGCGGCGGGGACGCGCCGCAGCAGGCAGCGCACGGTGGCCTCCGCCACCTGCTCCGCCGACGCCTGCTGCGCGGACTTCTTGCCCGCGATGACCATGTTCGGCTTCAGCACCATGCCCTCGAGGCGCACGCGATGCAGGAAGAGCGCATCGAACACGGCCTCGAGCGTCGCGTCGGTCACGTCCTCGCAGCGCCCGATGGAATGGTCGCCGTCCATCAGCACCTCGGGCTCGACGATCGGCACGATCGAAGCCTCCTGGCAAAGCGCCGCGTAGCGCGCGAGCGCCTCGGCGTTGGCGGCGATGCAGGTGGCGGTCGGGATGCCGGCCCCGATGTCGATGACCGCACGCCACTTGGCGAAGCGCGCGCCGAGGCCGCGGTATTCAGTCAGCCGCTCGCGCAGGCCGTCGAGGCCCTCGGTCACGGTCTCGCCGGGGAAGCCGGCGAGCGGCTTGGCGCCCGCGTCCACCTTGATGCCCGGCAGGATGCCGCGCGAGGCGAGCAGCTGCGGGAACGGCTGGCCGGTGGCCGTCTGCTGGCGGAGCGTCTCGTCGTAGAGAATCACGCCCGAGATGTACTTCTCGGCTTCGGGCGCGGTGAACAGCAGCTCGCGATAGGCACGGCGCGACTCGAAGCTCGATTCCAGGCCGATCTTGTCGAAGCGCTTCTTGATCGTGCCGGTCGATTCGTCGGCCGCCAGGATGCCCTTGCCGGTTGCGACCATTGCCCGCGCGTTGCTGTCCAGTTCCTTGATGTCCATGGGATATCAGCCCTCCGGATTTTCAGGGCGCGAAGGATACCAGAGCGCTCCCACCCCCTACCGTCGGGGGGTTAATAGTACTAAAATTGTCCTGTTTAACGGAGCCGCCCCGGAGGCACCCCATGCTGCGCATCAGCCGCCTGACGGACTACGCGACCGTGATCCTGGCGAGCCTCGCCGGTGGCGGACTCGCGAGCGCCGCGGACATCGCCGAGCGCACGCACATCGGCCTGCCGACGGTCAGCAAGCTGCTCAAGGAGCTGCAGCACGCGGGCCTCGTGCGCTCGGTGCGCGGTGCCCGCGGGGGCTACCAGCTCAACCGTCCCGCGGCAGCCATCAGCGCGGCGGAGATCATCGACGCGGTCGAGGGGCCCGTCGCGCTGACGGAGTGCGCCGGTGGGGCCGGCAACTGCGGGATCGAGACGACCTGCCTCGTCGGACATGGCTGGCAGCGGATCAGCCGGGCGATCCGCCGCGCGCTCGCCGACGTCAGCCTCGAGGCGCTCGTGCGGCGCGATGCGACCTTTGCCGCCCCGGATTTCGCCCGCCCGCAGTCCCCGGTCCGCACGCCGGCGCGAGGCTGAGGCATGTCCGCGAAGCAGCCCGAGCTCGAATCCCTGGTCGCGCGGAAGTACCGCCACGGCTTCGTGACGGACATCGCGAGCGACACCGTCGCGCCGGGGCTGGACGAGGACGTGATACGCCAGATCTCGTCGAAGAAGAATGAGCCCGCCTTCATGCTCGAGTGGCGCCTCAAGGCGTACCGCCGTTGGATGCGCATGCGCGAGCCGACCTGGGCCCACGTCCACTACCCGCCCATCGACTTCCAGGCGATCTCGTACTACTCGGCCCCGAAGCAGCGCACGGAGGGCCCGAAGTCGCTCGCCGAGGTGGACCCGAAGCTGCTGGAGACCTACGACAAGCTCGGCATCCCGCTGCACGAGCGCGCGAGGCTCGCGGGCGTCGCGGTGGACGCCGTGTTCGACAGCGTGTCCGTGGCGACGACCTTCCGCGAGCGGCTCGCGGAGGCAGGCGTGATCTTCTGCCCCTTCTCCGAGGCCGTGCGCAACCACCCGCAACTCGTCGAGGAGTACCTCGGCAGCGTCGTGCCGGTCGGCGACAACTACTACGCCGCGCTCAACTCGGCCGTGTTCACCGACGGCTCGTTCGTGTTCGTGCCGAGGGGCGTACGCTGCCCGATGGAGCTCTCGACCTACTTCCGCATCAACGCGTCGAAGACCGGCCAGTTCGAGCGCACCCTCATCGTCGCCGAGGAAGGCTCGCACGTGAGCTACCTCGAGGGCTGCACCGCGCCGATGCGCGACGAGAACCAGCTGCACGCGGCGGTCGTCGAGCTGATCGCGCTCGACGATGCCGAGATCAAGTACTCGACCGTGCAGAACTGGTACCCCGGCGACGAAAACGGCGTCGGCGGCATCTACAACTTCGTCACCAAGCGCGGCGACTGCCGCGGGCGCAACTCGAAGATCTCGTGGACGCAGGTCGAGACGGGATCCGCGATCACCTGGAAGTACCCGAGCTGCATCCTGCGGGGCGACGGCTCGGTCGGCGAGTTCCACTCGGTCGCGCTCGCCAACCACCGGCAGCAGGCCGACACCGGCACGAAGATGATCCACATGGGCCGCAACACGCGCTCGACGATCGTCTCGAAGGGAATCTCCGCGGGCCACGGCCAGAACGCGTACCGCGGGCTCGTCAAGGTGCTGCCCGGCGCGGACGGCGCGCGCAACCACACCCAGTGCGACTCGCTGCTGATGGGGCCGCACTGCGGCGCGCATACCTTCCCCTACCTGGAGGTGCGCAACCCGACGGCGGTCGTCGAGCACGAGGCGACGACCTCCAAGATCTCGGACGACCAGCTGTTCTACTGCCTGCAGCGCGGCATATCGGCGGAGGACGCGGTCAACATGATCGTCAACGGTTTCTGCAAGCAGGTCTTCCGCGAGCTGCCGATGGAGTTCGCGGTCGAGGCCCAGAACCTGCTCGCGGTGAGTCTCGAGGGGGCGGTGGGATGAGCGGGAACGCGAAGACGATCCTCGAGGTCCGCGACCTCACGGTGCGGGCCGGCGAGCGCCGGATCCTCGACGGTCTCTCGCTCGTCGTGGGCGCGGGCGAGGTGCACGCGATCATGGGGCCGAACGGCTCGGGAAAGAGCACGCTGACCGGTGTGCTCGCGGGCCGGCCGGGATTCGAGGTGGCCTCGGGCAGCGCGACCTACCTCGGCCAGGACCTGCTCGCCATGGCCCCCGAGCTGCGCGCCCGCGAAGGGCTCTTCCTCGCCTTCCAGTACCCGGTCGAGATCCCTGGCGTCAACAACGTCTACCTGCTCAAGGCGGCCCTGAACGCGCGGCGCAAGCACCAGGGGCTGCCCGAGCTCGACGCCTTCGACTTCCTGAACCTCGTGCGCTCGAGGCTCGCGGCCATGCGCATGGACGAGACGCTGCTGAATCGCGGCGTCAACGAGGGATTCTCCGGAGGCGAGAAGAAGCGCAACGAGATCCTGCAGATGAGCCTGCTCGAGCCGACGCTCGCGCTCCTCGACGAGACCGACTCGGGGCTCGACATCGACGCGCTGAAGGTGGTGGCGGAGGGCGTCAACGCCCTGCGCTCGCCCGATCGCGCGATCGTGCTCGTGACCCACTACCAGCGCCTGCTCGAGCACGTCGTGCCCGACCGCGTGCACGTGCTGGCCGGCGGACGCATAGTCCGCAGCGGCGGGCGGGATCTCGCGCTCGAGCTCGAGCGCCGCGGGTACGACTGGCTGAAACCGGGAACGGCGGCGGCATGAGCGCAGTGCCCGTGCTCGACCGCATCACGGCATCCCACGCGCGCCGCGCGCCATCGCTCGCCGGCGGCGCCGCCTGGGCGCGACGCCGCAGGGAAGCGCTCGGCCGCCTCGTCGCGCGGGGACTCCCCGACCGCCGCGACGAGAACTGGAAATACCTGGACCACGCGCGCGTCGGCGATTACGCCTTCGAGGCCGAGCCCGCGGGGCGGGTCGAGGCCGCCGCCGTGCCTGCGCGGCTGCTCGGTCTCGACGGCGCTCTGCGGGTGGTGCTCGTGGATGGCCGCTTCGATGCGGCCCTGTCTGCGGGCGCAGCGGACGGTATCGAGGTGACCGACCTCGCGAGCCTGATCGAGCACGATCCGGAGGCCGCGATGGCGCTGATGCGCGAGCCCGGCGATGACCCGGACGACCGCTACGCCCTGCTGGCGGATGCCTTCACGGGCGGCGGGGTCGCGATCCGGCTCGCCGCGGGCCGCCAACCCGCGGTGCCGCTGTACCTCGTCCACGTCGCGAGCGCCGCGGCACCGGGAGTACACCACGCGCGCGTCGTCGTGGAGGCGGGACCCGGCTCGCGCATGACGCTGGTCGAACACTTCGTCGCGCTCGGGGACGCCGAGGTGCTGGGAAACCTCGCCGCCGAGATCTCGATCGGCGAAGGCGCCACGCTGGACCACGTGAGGCTCCACCAGCACGGCGCGTCGGCCGCGCAGGTCGAGACCTGCGTCGTGCGCGCCGCGGCGCGCAGCCGCTACGAGCAGCACCTGCTGGCGCTCGGCGGGCGTCTACTGCGCTCGAACCTCGGCCTCGCCCTCGACGGCGCGCGCGCGGCCTGCCGGCTCGACGGCCTGTTCCTCGCCGACGGCGAGCGGCAGGTCGACCTGCTGACGCGCGTGAGGCATCGCGGCGCCGCCACCGAAACGACCCAGGAATACCGCGGCATCGCGACCGCGCGCGGGCGCGGCGCGTTCAACGGCCACATCGCCGTGGAGCCGACGGCTCGTGGATCCAACGCCAGCCAGTCGAGCCGCAACCTGCTGTTGTCGCCGCTCGCGGAGATCAATGCGCGGCCTCAGCTCGAGATCGGCATCGACGAGGTCCAGTGCCGGCACGGCGCGACCACGGGCAGCCTGGACGAGGCTCAGCTGTTCTACCTGCGCTCGCGCGGGCTGGACGAGGCGGCAGCGCGTGCGGTGCTGACGTTCGCGTTCTGCCGCGACGTCATCGCCCGCGTACCGGTCGCCGCCGTACGCGACGCGGCCGAGGCGCTCGTCGCCGGCGCGCTGCCGGACCGCGACCTCGTCCGGGGGACCGGCTGATGGCCGCCGCCCGCGAATCCGCCGTCCCGCTGGACGTCGCCCGCCTGCGGGCCGACTTCCCGGTGCTCGCCCGGAAGGTCAACGGCCATCCGCTCGTCTACCTCGACAACGCGGCCTCGTCACAGCAGCCCGCTCCCGTGATCGACGCCGTCGCCGATTACGCGCGCGCGCACCATGCCAACGTGCACCGTGGCGTGCACACGCTGTCGCAGGAGGCGACGGCACTGTACGAAGGGGCGCGCGAGAAGGTGCGCCGCTTCGTCAATGCGCGCTCGACGGCGGAGATCGTCTTCGTCCGCGGGACGACCGAGGCCATCAACCTGGTCGCGCAGTCCTACGGCCGGAAACGGCTCGCCGCGGGCGACGAGATCGTCGTCACGCAGCTCGAGCATCACTCCAACATCGTGCCCTGGCAGCTCCTGGCGGCCGACGCCGGCGCGACGCTGCGCGTCGTGCCCATCGACCGCCGCGGCGCGGTCGACTACGACGCCTACCTCGGCCTGCTCGGCCCGCGCACCCGCATCGCCGCCCTCGCCCACGTCTCGAACGCGCTCGGCACCGTGCTGCCGGTTGCCGACTTCGTCGCTGCCGCCCGCGAGCGCGGCATCGCGACCGTCGTCGACGGCGCCCAGGCGGTGCCGCACCTGCCGGTGGACGTGCAGGCGATAGGCTGCGACTTCTACGCGTTTTCCGCGCACAAGATGTACGGACCCACCGGGATCGGCGCGCTTTACGCCCGGGAGGCGGTCCTCGCCGCGATGCCGCCCTGGCAGGGTGGCGGGGACATGATCCTCTCGGTCTCGTTCGCTGGCTCGACCTGGAACCACCTGCCGCACCGCTTCGAGGCCGGCACGCCGAATGTCGGCGGCGCCGTCGGGCTCGCCGCGGCCATCGACTACCTCGGCCGAGTCGGCGCGGGGCGCATCGCGGCCCACGAGCAGGACCTGCTCGATCACGCGACCGCGCGTCTTTCGGCGATCGACGGGCTCACGCTCGTCGGCACGGCGCCCGAGAAGTCGAGCCTCGTTTCCTTCACGGTCGCGGGCATCCATCCGCACGACCTCGGCACGGTGCTCGACTCCCGCGGCGTCGCCGTGCGCACCGGGCACCACTGCGCGATGCCGGTCATGGAATTCTTCGGGGTGCCGGCGACGACGCGTGCGTCCTTCGGCCTCTACAACACGCGTGCGGAGGTCGACGCGCTGTGCACCGCCGTCGACGACGCCATCCGGATGCTGCGCTGATGGACCTCGCCGAGCTCTACCGCGACGTGATCGTCGACCACAACCGCAGCCCGCGCAACCGCGGCAAGCTGCCGGCGGCCACGCACCACGCCGACGGCGACAACCCGCTGTGCGGCGACAGGCTGCGGCTCGAGCTGGACGTCGCTGGCGACGTGATCCGCGACCTGCGCTTCGAGGGCAGTGGCTGCGCGATATCGACGGCCTCCGCCTCGCTGATGAGCGAGGCCGTCAAGGGCCGGACGCGGGCCGAAGCCGCCGAGCTTTTCGGCGCGGTGCACGGCATGCTGACCGGTGCCCCCGTCGACAGCGCCCGGCTCGGCAAGCTCGCGGCGCTCGCGGGCGTGCGCGCGTTCCCCGCGCGGGTCAAGTGCGCGAGCCTCGCCTGGCACACGCTGAACGCGGCGCTCGCGGGCGGGCGCGAGCCCGTCACGACGGAATGACGATGCGCCGAGCCGCGCAGGAACCGGTCGTCGTCAACCGCGACGTGCGTGCGGTCATCGTGCCCGCGGGCGTCGAGGTCAAGCTGCGCCCGGGCACCGTCGGCACCATCACGCAGGCGCTCGGCGGCAGCTACACGATCTACGTCGAGGGCAACCTGTTCCGCATCGCCGGTGCGGACGGCGACGCCATCGGGAAGGAGCCGGTCCAGCCGCCGGCGCTGCCGGTCGGCGCGACCGACGAGGACGTGAGCAAGGTCGTGTGGGACCAGATGCGGACCTGCTTCGATCCGGAGATCCCGATCAACATCGTGGACCTCGGCCTCGTTTACGACTGCAGCATCACGGGCAACGGCGACGGCACGCGCGACGTCGCGGTGCGCATGACGCTCACCGCGCCCGGCTGCGGCATGGGCGAGGTGCTCGTCGCCGACGTGCGCGACAAGCTGAAGCTGATCCCCACGATCCGCAACGTCGACGTCGAGCTCGTCTTCGACCCGCCGTGGAACCACACGATGATGTCGGAGGCCGCGCGCCTGCAGACCGGGATGATGTGACGCGATGACCGACGAGCCCGGCAGGGACACCCTTTCGGGACCGCCATGAATACATCCCTGTAGGCTTCGGGCGCGCCGTCCATGGCGCGCACGATCCCGAAAGGCTGTCCCTGCCGGGCTCGTCCGGCGCCGCGTCAGGTCTCGCCGAGCGACAGGAGCGTGGCGTTGCCGCCGACGGCGGCGGTGTTGATGGTGACGGTCTGCTCGGTGGCGAAGCGCGGCAGGTAGTGCGGGCCGCCGGCCTTCGGCCCGGTTCCCGAGAGGCCGCAGCCGCCAAACGGCTGCACGCCGACCACGGCGCCGATCATGTTCCGGTTCACGTAGACGTTGCCGACGCGCGCGCGGGCCGCGACGCGCCGCGCGACGCTGTCGATGCGCGTGTGGACGCCGAGCGTCAGCCCGTAGCCGCTCGCATTGATCTGGTCCACCACCGCATCGAGGCCCGAACCCGGGAAGCGCACCACGTGCAGGACCGGGCCGAACACCTCGCGCTCGAGCCGCGCGATGCCGTCGATCTCGACGGCGAGCGGCGCGAAGAAGTGGCCGCGCGGCAGCCCCGCGGGCAGCCGCGCGCGATGATGCCAGGGGCTTCCCGCGACGATGGCGCGCGCGTGGGCCTCGAGCGTCGATCGCGCGTCCTCGTCGATGACCGGCCCGAGGTCGGTCGAGAGCAGTGCCGGATCGCCGATCGCGAGCGTGTCCATGACGCCCGCGAGCAGCTCGAGCACCCGCGGCGCGATGTCCTCCTGGACGAACAGCACGCGCAGCGCCGAGCAGCGCTGGCCGGCCGCGTTGAACGCCGAGGTGACGGCATCGTTGACCACCTGCTCAGGCAGCGCCGAGCTGTCGACGAGCATCGCGTTCTGGCCGCCGGTCTCGGCGATCAGCGCCGGCAGCGGGCCGTCGTGCGCGGCGAGCGAGCGGTTGATGAGCCGGGCGGTGTCCGTCGACCCGGTGAACGCGACGCCCGCGATGCGCGGATCGCCGGTGAGCACCGGGCCGATGCGCGAGCCGCGGCCGGGGACGAAGTGCAGCACGTCGCCGGGAATCCCGGACGCGTGCAGGAGGCGGACCATCTCGGCCGCGACGATCGGCGTCTGCTCGGCCGGCTTTGCGATCACGCTGTTGCCGGCGGCAAGCGCGGCGCTCACCTGGCCGGTGAAGATCGCGAGCGGAAAGTTCCAGGGGCTGATGCAGGCGAACACGCCGCGGCCGCGCAACGCGAGCCGGTTCGATTCCCCGGTCGGACCCGGCAGCGCGAGCGGCCTGCCGAAGTCGGCTTCCGCGCGCGCGGCGTAGTAGCGCAGGAAGTCCACCGCCTCGCGCACCTCGGCGATCGAGTCGGGCACGGTCTTGCCGGCTTCCGCGACGCAGATTCCGACGAAGCGGGCAGTCTCGCGCTCGAGCCGGTCGGCGGCGTCGCGCAGCATGCGCGCGCGGGTCGTCGCGGGCACGCGGTCCCACTCCGGCTGCGCCGTCGCGGCGGAGTCGACGGCGCGCTTCGCGAGGGCCGCATCGGCGTCGGCGGCGGTACCGAACACGCGGGACAGGTCGGACGGAGACCGGCACTCGCGGGTCTCGCCGTCCTGCTCCTCGCCGTCGACGATCGGGCGTGAGCGCAATGACTGCGACAACGCATCGCGGCATCCGGCGGCGAGCCGGCGCTGCGCGCCGCCGTCGGGCAGGTTGACGCCCGCGGAGTTCCGCCGCTCCGGCCCGAACAGGTCGCGCGGCGGCGGGATCCTCGGATGGGGGCCGCAGGCAGCGTGCTCGACGTCGGCCACCGGGTCGCCAACGACCTCGTCGACCGGCAGCGACTCGTCGACGATGCGGTTGACGAAGGACGTATTCGCGCCGTTCTCCAGCAAGCGGCGGACCAGGTAAGGCAGCAGCTCCTCGTGCGATCCGACCGGTGCATAGACGCGGCAGGGCAATGCGCGTCCTGCCGGGTCGGTCAGCTCGCTGTACAGCTCCTCACCCATGCCGTGCAGGCGCTGGAACTCGAACTCGCGGCCGTTCGCCTTCGCGAGGTGGATGATCGACGCCGCGGTGTGCGCGTTGTGCGTGGCGAATTGCGGGTAGATGCGGCGCGTGCCCTCGAGCAGCATGCGGGCGCAGGCGAGGTAGGCGACATCGGTATTGGGCTTGCGCGTATATACCGGGTAGCCGGGCAAACCGCGCTCCTGCGCGCGCTTGATCTCGCTGTCCCAGTAAGCGCCCTTGACCAGGCGCAGGTTCAGCACGCGCGACGTCTCGTCGGCGCGGCGCTGCAGGAAGCGCAGCACGTCGGGCGTGCGCTTCGAGTAGGCCTGGACAGCGAGCCCGAGCCCGTCCCAGCCGGCGAGCGCGGGCGTCACGAGCAGCCGGTCGAGGAGCTCGAGCGAGATCTCGAGCCGTTCCGCCTCCTCGGCGTCCACTGTGAGCGCGATCCCCGCGCTCTTCGCCGCGAGCGCGAGCGCCTCGATCCGCGGGCCGAGTTCCGCGTGCACCTGCCGCGCCCGCCCGTATTCGTAGCGCGGGTGCAGCGCCGACAGCTTGACCGAGACGCTCGGCCAGCCTGCGGGCGGGCTGCCGGGGCGCACCGACCGGCCCACGGCCTCGATCGCCGCGCGATAGGCCTCCTGGTAGCGCTCGGCGTCCCGCTCCGTGAGGGCGGACTCGCCCAGCATGTCGTAGGTGTGCCGGTAGCGCGCGCCCTCCTCCGAATCCGCGCGCGCGAGCGCCTCGCCGATGTCGCGCCCCATCACGAACTGGCGGCCCATGATCCGCATCGCATGCCGGAACGCGGTCCGCACGACCGGCTCGCCGAGCCGCGCGACGAGCCGGCGCAGGAACGAAACCGGATCGCGCACCTCGAGCTCGGATTCCTTCACGAGCTTGCCCGTCAGCATCAAACCCCAGGTGGAGGCGTTGACGAACAGCGAGTCCGCCTCGCCGAGGTAGTCCGACCACTGGCCGATCGCGATCTTGTCGGCGATCAGCCTGTCGGCAGTTTCGGCGTCGGGAATCCGCAGCAGCGCCTCGGCAAGGCACATGAGCACGACGCCTTCCTGCGACGCGAGCCCGTACTGCTGCAGGAAGGACTCGATGCCGGTCTTGCCTTCGCGCCGTGCGCGCGCCGCGACCACGAGGGACACCGCGTCGCGCCGGATCGATTCGCGCTCCGCGTCGGGCAACCGCGCCAGCGCGAGGAGCTCGCAGACGACCGTCTTCTCGTCGGCCAGGTAACGGGCGTTGATCGCTCGGCCCGCGGCCGACTCGAACTCGTCGTCTGCCCGGATGAATCTGGGCAAGGTGGAATCGTTCATGTACCGATTCTAGCTGTGCCCGCCGCCGCCGGCCCGGCGGCGCTCCAGGTAGTCGCCGAGGATGCGCCCGTGATCGAACGCGAGCGGCGGCGGCGCGGCCGGGTCGGCCACGAGGATGCCCGCCGCGTCGTCGCCGGCGACGGGCTCGCCGCGCGCGGTCGCGACGTACGCGATGGTCACCGTGTGGCCGCGCGGGTCGCGTGCCGGGTCCGAGTACACGCCGATGAGCGGGCCAAGGCGCACGTCGAGCCCGGTCTCCTCGCGCGCTTCGCGAACCGCTGCCTGCTCGACCGTCTCGCCGACGTCCACGAAGCCGCCCGGCAGCGCGTGCCCGGATGGCGGCCGGCCGCGACGGATCAGGACGACGGGCCGCCCGGGGCGGTCCTCGAGCTCGATCACGAGGTCCACCGCGACTTCCGGCGTGCGCGGTCGCGGCATCAGCTTGCCTGCGCCACGGGCCGCGCGAGCCAGGCGCGTATCCAGCGCCGCCCGAGGTACAGGAGCGGGATGAGCGCGACAGCCATCGCCATCTTGTAGGCGTAGTTCACCGTGCCGACGGCGAGGAATAGCGGGATCGGCCAGTGCTGCGGGCCGATCACGAAGGCGATGTAGAGGACGATGAAGCTGTCCACCAGCTGCGATACTGCCGTCGAGCCGGTCGCCCGCAGCCAGACGAGGCGCTCGCCCGTTGCCGCGCGGATGCGCTGGAAGATCGCGACGTCCACCAGCTGGCCGACGAGAAAGGCCGTCACCGAGCCGCCGATGGTCCACAGGCCCTGGCCGAAGATGCTCGCGAACGCGGCCTGCATGTCGGGGACGCCGTGCTCCGTGCCCACGGTCACCCACCAGCCCGCCGGGGCGAGGGCGATCGCGAGGTAGGCGAACATGAACGCGTAGATGATGAATACGACCGCGAGCCAGGAGATGAGGCGCACGCCCCGCACGCCGAAGTGCTCGTTGATGACGTCGGTCATGATGAAGACGACGGGCCAGAGCATGACGCCCGCGGTGAACGACAGCGAACCCGTCTGGCCGAACAGGCGCCAGTCGAAAGGCGCGAGCCCGAGCGTATCCTCGAGCGCGAAAATCTTGACGCCGACGAACTCGGCGATCAGGGCATTCGTGACGAAAAGCCCGGTGAGCGCGATGAAGAGCCGCGCCTCGCGCGAGGCGACGACCGCCGCGGCCGGGTTGGATGGGATCGCGCCCGATGGCCCGGCGCGCTCGGCTCGACTCATGCGTCCTCCGGGCGGCGATTATACGAGGCGCGCTGCCTCCGGCCGGTATAATCCGCGGCTGGCCACGGTGGACGGACGCATGGACCAGTCCCTGCTCGACAGGCTGGAGGCACAGACGCAGGAGCTCGCCGGCGCGGGACTCTTCAAGCGCGAGCGCGTGATCGCCTCGCCGCAGGATCCCGTTATCCGCCTCGAGGACGGGCGCGAGGTCCTGAACTTCTGCGCCAACAACTACCTGGGCCTCGCGCATCACGCGGACATCCTGGCCGCCGCCCACGCCGCGCTCGACCGCTACGGCTACGGCATGGCCTCGGTCCGCTTCATCTGCGGGACGCAGACGGTGCACCGCGAGCTCGAGCGGCGGCTCTCGGCGTTCCTCGGGACCGAGGACACGATCCTCTACTCCTCCTGCTTCGACGCGAACGGCGGCCTGTTCGAGACGCTCACCGGCGAGGAGGACGCGATCATCTCCGACGCGCTCAACCACGCCAGCATCATCGACGGCATCCGCCTCTCAAAGGCGAGGCGGCTGCGCTACGACAACGCCGACCTCGCGCAGCTCGAGGCCCGGCTGCGCGAAGCGGCCGATGCGCGCGCGCGGCTCGTCGTGACCGACGGCGTGTTCTCGATGGACGGCACGATCGCGCCGCTGCGTGGCATCTGCGAACTCGCCGAGCGCTACCGCGCTACGGTGATCGTCGACGATTCGCACTCGACGGGCTTCATGGGCGCGGGCGGCAAGGGCACGCACGAGCACTGCGGCGTCATGGGCCGGGTGGACGTGCTCACGGGGACGCTCGGCAAGGCGCTGGGCGGCGCGAGCGGCGGCTACGTCTCGGGCCGGTCGCCCATCGTCGCCTGGCTGCGCCAGCGCTCCCGTCCCTATCTCTTCTCCAACACCGTTGCGCCGGTCGTCGCGGCCACGACGCTCGCGGTGCTCGACCTGCTCGAATCCTCGGCGGAACCGCGCAAGCGCCTGGCCGCGAACGCCGCGTGGTTCCGCGCGCGGCTCGCGGGCGCGGGCTTCGCTCTCGTTCCCGGCGAGCACCCCATCATCCCGGTGATGATCGGCGATGCGGCGCTCGCCGTGCGCATGGCCGACCGGCTGCTCGAGCTCGGCGTGTACGCGATCGGCTTCTCCTACCCCGTCGTGCCGATGGGCAAGGCGCGCATCCGCACGCAGATGTGCGCGAGCCACACGCGCGGGATGCTCGAGGCGGCGGCATCCGCCTTCGAGACGGCCGGCCGCGAGCTCGGCGTCATCGGCAAGTGAGGCCTCCATGCAGGCATTGATCAAGTCGCGGCGCGAGCCCGGCATCTGGCTCGGCGAGCTGCCGAAGCCCGAGCCGGGGCCGAACGACGTGCTGATCCGCATGCGCAAGACCGCGATCTGCGGCACCGACATCCACATCTGGCAGTGGGACGACTGGGCCGCGCGCACGATCCCGGTGCCGATGCAGGTCGGCCACGAGTACTGCGGCGAGATCGTCGCCCTCGGCAGCGAGGTGCGCGGCCTCGCGGTGGGCGACCGCGTCTCCGGCGAGGGCCACATCACCTGCGGCTACTGCCGGAATTGCCGCGCCGGCCGCCGCCACCTGTGCCGCAATACCCAGGGGGTCGGCGTCAACCGCCCCGGCTGCTTCGCCGAGTACATGGTGCTGCCGGCCGTCAACGTGTTCCGCCTGCCGGCGGGCATCACCGACGAGATCGCCTCCATCCTCGACCCGCTCGGCAATGCGACGCACGCCGCCCTGTCGTTCAACCTGGTCGGCGAGGACGTGCTGATCACCGGCGCGGGGCCCATCGGCATCATGGCCGTCGCGATCGCGCGCTTCATCGGCGCGCGCCACGTCGTGGTTACCGACGTCAACGATTATCGGCTGGACCTCGCGCGGCGCATGGGCGCGACGCGCGCGCTCAACGTGAAGAGCGAGAGCATCGACGAGGCCATGCGCGAGCTCGGCATGGAGGAAGGCTTCGACGTCGGGCTGGAGATGTCCGGGAACGCCTCGGCGTTCCGCGACATGCTGCGCGTGACGCACCACGGCGGCAGCATCGCCCTGCTCGGCATCCCGCCCGCCGAGGTCGCGATCGACTGGAACCAGGTCATCTTCAAGGGGCTCGTGATCAAGGGCATCTACGGCCGCGAGATGTTCGAGACCTGGTACAAGATGGCGGCGATGCTGCAGAGCGGTCTCGACGTCAGCGGCGTGATCACGCACCGCTTTCCCGCTTCCGACTATGCCCGCGCGTTCGAGACCATGAGCGGCGGCCAGTCGGGCAAGGTGATCCTCGATTGGGCAAATTGAAGGGGACGCACCCCTTCATATTCGCGAGACCGGAACTTTACATTTCCGCGAACGTGGCAACGAATATGAAGGGGTGCGTCCCCTTCAATTCCCCTCCTAGTCACTCCACTCTGCACTCACAGAGATACACCGGCCGCCCCTCCGCCGCGAGCGCGAGCAGCGCGCGCGCGCGCTCGAGCGTGATGCCGACGTACGGCAGCGACTCGCGATGCGGCGCGGTGGCGTCCACGACCCAGGCCGCGGCTCCCCGCAGGTGCAGCGCGAGCTCGTCGCGCCAGGTCCGTTCCTGCTCCATCCATTCGACGCCGTAGTCCCCTTCCTCGAGTTTGGCGAGCCCCGCCGCCGCCGCGATCGCCTCGTCGATGCCGCCGAGCTCGTCGACGATGCCGGCTGCCTTGGCGTCCGCGCCGGTCCACACCCGGCCCTGCGCGAGGCTGTCGATCTCGTCGGGCCTGCGCTTGCGCGCGGCAGCCACGCCCTCGACGAACGTGCGGTAATGGCGCTCGACCGACGCCTGCAGGATTTCCTTCGCGTCGGGCCCGAGGCCGCGGTCGAGGTCGGTCTGCCCGGAAAGGCGCGTCGTGCCGAAGCCGTCGCTCACGATGCCGATCTTGTCGAGCGTACGCTGGAAAGTCGGTATCACCGCGAAGACGCCGATGGATCCGGTGATCGTGGTCGGCGCCGCCAGGATGCGGTCCGCGTCCATCGCGATGTAGTAGCCGCCCGAGGCCGCGACCGTGCTCATCGAGGCGACGACCGGCTTGCCGGCGGCCCTGAGCGCCGCGACCTCGCGGCGGATGACTTCCGAAGCCATGATGCTGCCGCCGGGGCTGTCGATCCGCAGCACGACCGCGGCAATGTCGTCGTCGTTCCTCGCGTCCCGCAGCAGCCGGGCCAGCGAGTCGCCGCCCACGAGGCCGGGGGCGCGACGGCCGTCCAGGATCTCGCCCGAGGCGACGACGACGGCAATGGACGAATCGCCGCCCTGCAGGGTTTCCTCGGAACGCACGTACGGCAGGTAGCCGTCCCAGTCGACGGCCGAGAATCCGGTTTCCTCGTCCTCGCCGGCGACTTCGGCGATGAGCGCCTCGAACTCCTGGCGTGTCTTCAGGCCGTCGACGAGGCCGCGTGCCAGCGCGTACTGCGCCACGTCGCCGCCCGTCGCGCGGATCCCTTCCGCCGCCTC
Organism: Steroidobacteraceae bacterium; assembly: GCA_035281265.1. Taxonomy (GTDB): domain Bacteria; phylum Pseudomonadota; class Gammaproteobacteria; order Steroidobacterales; family Steroidobacteraceae; genus SCUD01. The sequence continues at coordinate 11,479 of DATEEF010000138.1, read as the reverse complement.
GTCCGCAAAGGCCTGGATGAGCGCGGGGTCGAGGCCGCGCGCGGCGCCGACGTCGGCCTTGTAGGCGTCCCAAAGAGCGCCGACCCAGACTTCGGCGTCCGCGCGGTCTTCCGGCGACATGTCGGTTCGCGTGAAGACTTCCGGAGCCGACTTGTGGCTGCCGGCGCGGAACACGTTGATGTCGACCGCAAGCTTGTCGAGGGTGCCGCGGTAGTACGTGCGGTAATAGCCGTAGCCCTCGATCAGGATGAAGCCCATCGGATCGAGGTAGACCTCGTCGGCCTGGGCCGCCAGGTAGTACTGCCGCTGCGAGTAGGACTGGGCGTATGCGTAGACCTTCTTCCCGCTTTCGCGGAACCAGCGGACGGACTGGGCGAGGTCCTGCAGCATCGGCAGCCCGGCGCCCTCCAGTTTCTCGAGGTCGAGGACCAGCGCCTGGATGCGGTCGTCGTCGCGTGCCTCGTCGATCACGTCGATGAGGTCGCGCACCCGCGTCTCGCCGACGAACTCGCCGCTCGCCCGTGCGAGCGCGCGGTCCAGCGGATCGCCGGAGAGCTCCTCGACCAGCTGTCCCTGCGGCGAGAGGACGAGAGCCGCCTTGTGCGGAACGTAAGGCAGCTCCGACTGGCCGGCCGCGAGGAGCAGCCCGAACAGCGCGAGCAGCAGGATCAGGTGCAGGACCTTGCGCAGTCCGTCGAGGGCGTACCAGATCCCCTTGGCGACGGACCATAGCGCGTGCAGCACGGCGTCAGCCCTCAGCTACCGAGCTTTTCCTCGATGCGCGCGGACTTGCCGGAGCGATCGCGCAGGTAATAGAGCTTGGCGCGGCGGACCTTGCCGCGGCGCTTCACCTCGATGTCCGCGATGGCCGGGCTGTGCGTCTGGAAGACGCGCTCGACGCCCTCGCCGTGCGACACCTTGCGCACCGTGAACGAGCTGTTGAGTCCGCGATTGCGGCAGGCGATGACGATGCCCTCGTACGCCTGCACGCGCTCGCGGTCGCCCTCGCGCACCTTCACCTGTACGACGACGGTGTCGCCGGGCGCGAAGTCGGGCAGCTTGCGCTTCAAGGAGCGCGATTCCAGTTCCTGCAGCAGCTTGTTCATGACTCTGACCCCAATGTGCATCCGTACGCCGTCAACCCGCACCGCCCGGCGGCTCGACGCCCGCCGAACGGCAAAATTCCTCGAGCAGCGACCGCTCCTCCGGCGTCAGCCCGCGCCTCGCGAGGAGGTCGGGCCGCCGCTGCCAGGTGCGCCCGAGCGCCTGCATCAGCCGCCAGCGCCGGATCGCCGCGTGGTTGCCGCCGAGCAGCACCTGCGGCACCGGCCGGCCGTCCCACACTTCCGGCCGCGTGTAGTGCGGCCAGTCCAGCAACCCCTCGCCGAACGAATCCTGCCCGGCGGAGGCTTCATCGCCCAGCACGCCCGGCAGGAGCCGCACGACCGCATCGATGACGATGAGGGCCGGTAACTCGCCACCCGACAGCACATAGTCGCCGATCGACAATTCCTCGTCGACCAGGGCGTCGGTAGCGCGCTGGTCGATCCCCTCGTAGCGTCCCGCTACCAGGGCGAAACCCGCGAGGCCCGCGAGCCTTCGCGCCTCGGCCTGGTCGAACGGCCGTCCTTGCGCAGACAGGCCGATCACCGGCGTCCCCGTCGGCAGCCTCGCCTTCACCGCCGCGACGGCGCGTGAGAGCGGCTCGGCCTTCAGCACCATGCCGGGGCCGCCGCCGAAGGGCCGATCGTCCACGGTCCGGTGCGTGTCCTGGGCGTGGCTGCGCGGATTCTCGAGCCCGACCTGTACGCGACCCTTCGACACCGCGCGCCCGAGCACGCCCGCCGAGAGGCCCGCTTCGACCAACGGCGGAAAGAGCGTGACGACCTCGATCCGCATCGTTCAGAACTCCGGATCCCAGTCGACGGTGATTCGCCGCCGCCCGGCATCCACCCGCAGCAACTGACCCGGTCCCACCGGCAGCCAGCGCTCGCGATCCCCGGCCACGACCATCACGGCATTCGCCGGAAGGTCGAGAAATCCGTCCACGCGCCCGAGCGGCTCGCCCGCGAGATTCACCACCTCGTAGCCGACGAGGTCCCCGCGGTAGTGCTCGCCCGCCGGCAGCGCCGGCAACTCGGCCCGCTCGACCCACAGCTCGGGCTTGCCGAGCGCGACCGCCGCATCGCGGTCGTCGAAGCCCTCGAACCGCGCCACGAAACCCTTGCCGTGCGGCCGGCTCTCGATCACGCGGAGCTCGAGTCTCGCGCCGCGCGGCCCCTCGGCCTGCCAGCGCGGAAACTCGAAAATCTGTGCGGGAGGATCGGTGTACGAGGCGACCTTGAGCCAGCCTCGCACCCCGAACGGCCCGGCGATGCGACCGAGCACGATCCGTGTCACCGGAATCGCGCGAGCGGCCGCCGGTCAGGCCGCCGCCTGCTTCCTCGCTGCGGCGACGAGCGTGCGCACGCGATCCGACATCGTCGCGCCGGTGCCGGTCCAGTACGTGATGCGGCTCAGGTCGAGCTCGAGCCTCCTGTCCTTGCCGCGCGCGACCGGATTGAAGAACCCCACCTGCTCGAGCACCGTCCCACCCTGCCGCTTGCGGCTGTCGGTGACGACGACGTGATAGAAGGGCGAGTTCCTGCCGCCGCGGCGCGTCAGTCGGATCGTGACCATCGATTGAATTCCTCGCAGCCTCGCTGCGTCAGTCCCCGGGGACTTCAGGCCCCGTCAAAGAGCCGCGCATTCTACTCAAATCACTCGGCGAATGAAAGGCTTAGCCCGGCTGCCGGCGGGGCGCCTAGCGCGGACCGAACCCGCCGGGGAACTGGCCGGACAGGCTCCGCATCAGCTTCTTGAGCCCCCCGCCCTTCATCTTCTTCATGACTTTTTCCATCTGCATGAACTGCTTGAGCAGGCGGTTCACCTCCTGGACGTGCACCCCCGCCCCTGCCGCGATCCGGCGCTTGCGGGATGCCGCGATGATCGCCGGCCGCCGGCGCTCGCCGGGGGTCATGGCGTCGATGATCCCGAGCTGGCGCCGGATCACCCGCTCGTCCACCTGGGCGAGCGCCCCGGGCGGCAGGGCCTGGGTCGGCAGCTTGGACGCCAGCGCCTGGAGCCCGCCCATGCGGCCGAACTCCGCAAGCTGCTCGCGCAGGTCGGTGAAATCGAAGCCCTTGCCCCGGGTCAGCTTGTCGGCGAGCTTCGCGGCCTTTTCCTGGTCGGCGGTGTCGCGCACCTGCTCGATCAGCGAGACCACGTCGCCCATGCCGAGGATGCGCGAAGCGACGCGCTCCGGATGGAACGGTTCGAGAGCGTCGGTCTTCTCGCCGACGCCGATGAACAGGATCGGCTTGCCGGTCACCTGCCGGACGGACAGCGCCGCGCCGCCGCGGGCGTCGCCGTCCGCCTTCGTGAGGACGACGCCGGTGAGGTCGAGCGCCGCGTTGAAACTCTTCGCGGCCTGTACGGCATCCTGGCCCGCCATGCTGTCCACGACGAACAGGCGCTCCGTCGCGGCGACCGCGGAGTCGATCGCCTGCACCTCGCGCATCATCGCCTCGTCGACGTGCAGCCGGCCCGCGGTGTCGACGATCACGACGTCGTGCTGGTGGCGGCGCGCGTGGTCGAGCGCCGCCTCGGCGATCGCGACGGGCTTGTCGCCCGTGCCGGCCGGGAAGTAGTCGGCGCCGACCTGGGCCGCGAGCCGCTCGAGCTGCGTCATCGCGGCCGGGCGATAAACGTCGGTGCTCGCGAGCAGCACCTTGCGCCGGTGCTTCTCGGCGAGGTGGCGTGCGAGCTTCGCGGCGGTCGTGGTCTTGCCGGCGCCCTGCAGGCCCGCCAGCAGCACGACGACCGGCGGCGCCGCGTGCAGGTTGAGGCCGCGCCCCGCATCCCCCATGACGCGCGTCAGCTCCTCGTGGATCACGCCGATGAACGCCTGGCCCGGCGTGAGGCTCTTCATGACCTCGGTGCCGACCGCGCGTGCGCGCGCCGCGTCGGTGAAGGCCTTGACGACGGGTACGGCGACGTCCGCCTCCAGGAGCGCCATCCGCACCTGCCGCAGCGTGTCGGCGATGTTGTCCTCGGTCAGCCTGCCGCGGCCGCGCAGCGCATCCACGGCCTTGCCGAGCCTGCCGGCGAGCATGTCGAACATCCGGATCCTCCGTCGCGCGGCTTGTCCGCGACGAATTCCGCGGATTATAGGGCGGCCGGAAGCCGGCGCGCCGCGCCTGTACAATGAATCCGCGCATCCGGGAGCTTTCCTCGTTGAGCGGATTCCTCGTCGTCCTGCTCTATCTCGTGGCCGCGGCCGCAGCCCTGCACGCTGCGCGGCGCGAAGCGCCGCGCGCGGCGTTCCAGGAGCCCGTGCTCTACCTGGCGGCGGCGGCGCTCGTCGCGCACGGTGCGTGGCTCGCGGACACCTTGCGTCCCGAGGGCGGGCTTTCTCTGGGTATCGCCGACAGCGCATCGATGATGGGCCTCGCGATCGGCGCGGGCGGAACGCTCGCCGTGTTCGCGCCGCGCTTCCGCACGGTGGCGGCCGTGTGCCTCGGCATCGCCGCCCTGCTCGCGGCGGGCACCGGTAGCCTGCCGGCGCCGCACGAGATCGCGACCGGGGGCTGGCCCCTCGCCGTGCACGTCGTCCTCGCCATGGGATCCGCAGGCATGTTCGCCGTCGCGGCAGTCCTCGTCGCGATGCTCGCCGCGCAGGACGCCGCGCTGCGCGCGGGCCGCTCGGGCGGGTGGCGGGCGACGCTCCCGCCCGTCGAGAGCCTCGAGCACGCGCTCTTCTCCGTGATCGGCATCGGCACCGCAGCGCTCACGGTCGCGATACTCGCGGGCCTGCTGTTCGTCACCGATCTCTTCGCCCAGCACCTCGTGCACAAGACGGTGCTCGCGATCGTTGCCTGGGCGATCTTCGCCTGCCTGCTCGCCGGACGCTGGCGCTTCGGATGGCGCGGACGCAAGGCGGCGCGCTACACGATCGCCGGCTTCGTCGTCCTCGCCGTCGCCTACTTCGGCAGCAAGTTCGTGCTGGAGATCGTGCTCGGCCGGCACTGGGGCTGAGCCATGCACCTCGCGGCCGTGCTGGCCCTGCTCGCGCTCGCCGGCCTGATCGAGGCGGCCATGCCGGCGCTGCGCACGCGTCGCGCCGCGCCCGCGTCGCTGGCGGAGCCGTGGATCGCCCGCCTCTCGCGTCGCATGGCCGACGAGCCGCGCAGGACGCGCGTCGCCGCGGTGCTGCTGCGCATCGTCGTGATCTCGGCGCTCGCGGCCTGCGTGGCCCTCGCACCACCCGACGCGCGTTTCGGGCTCGTGCTGCTCGTGGCCGCGGGCCTCGCGATCCTGGTCCTGCTCGGGGCGCTCGGCTGGCTGCGGCGCGACGGTTCCCTGCGTCGCGCGGCCGCCGCGCCCGTCGCCTGGCTCGTGGCTCCCTGCTTCCTCGCGCTGCCGCAGCGCGAGGACGCGGCCGTGCGCGACGAGGGCGATGCGGCCCTCGACCTGGCCGACGCCCTGGTCGCGGAATCCGCGGAGCGCCAGGGCATGGTCGAAGCGCTGCTGGGGCTCGAGCAGCGCCGCGTCGAGGACGTCATGGTGCCGCGCAGCGAGATAGACGGCATCGACATCGCGTCCGACTGGGAAGAGATCAGCGGCCGCTTGCGCCAGACCGCGCATACGCGCATGCCGCTCTTCGACGGCGACCTCGACCGCGTCCACGGCATCGTGCACATGCGCCTGGTCGCGAACGAGCTCGCCTCGGGCCGCCTGTCGCGCGAGCGCCTGAAGGAGATCGCGACGCGCCGCGAGGCGCTCTTCACGCCCGAGGGCACCACGCTCTACGAACAGCTCCTGCGGTTCCGGCGCCTGCGGCGCCGCATCGCGTTCGTCGTCGACGAGTACGGCGACCTGAAGGGACTCGTCACGCTCGAGGACATCCTCGAGGAGGTCGTGGGCGAGTTCACGACGCAGGCCGAGCTGCCGCTCGGGCGCATCGACGCGCGCGGCGACGGCAGCCACGTCGTGCCGGGGAGCCTGTCGCTGCGCGAGCTCAACCGGCGCCTCGGCGCAAACCTTCCCGTCGACGGCCCGCGCACGCTGTCCGGCCTGATCGTGGAGCGGCTCGAATCGATCCCGGAGCCCGGCGCCTTGCTGCGTTTCGGCCCGGTCTCCATCGAGGTCCTGCAGGTCGCGGGGAACGCCGTGCGCACAGCGCGGCTTCGCATCCGCCCCGGCGGCTGAGCTCAGCCGAGCGCGTCTATCGCATCGGCGATCTTGGCCGCGCCCCTGATGGCGATGCCCTCGGGCGGCTGCCGCGGCAGGTTCGCGGACGGCACGATGGCGCGGCGGAAGCCGTGCTTCGCCGCCTCGCGCAGGCGTTCCTCGCCGTACGGCACGGGCCGGATCTCGCCGGTGAGCCCGATCTCGCCGAAAACGACCAGGTCCTGCGGCAACGCCGTGCCCCGGAGGCTCGACAGGAGTGCGGCGACGACCGCGAGGTCGGCGGCGGTCTCGACCAGGCGCACGCCACCGACGACGTTCACGAACACGTCCTGCGCCTGCAGCGCGATACCGGCGTGCCGGTGCAGCACCGCGAGCAGCAATGCCACGCGATTCGACTCGAAGCCGACCGCGACGCGACGCGGATTCGCGAGCTGGCTCGCGTCGACGAGGCCCTGCACCTCGATCAGCATCTGCCGCGTGCCCTCGCGTGCGACCGTCACGGCGGAGCCAGGCACGGGATCCTGCCCGCGGGCGAGGAAGATCGCGGAGGGATTGCGCACCTCGCGCAGGCCGCGTTCCTCCATCGCGAACACGCCGATCTCGTTCGCGGCGCCGAAACGGTTCTTGACGGCGCGGATCACCCGGAATCGGCTGCCCGAGTCGCTCTCGAAATAGAGCACGGTGTCGACCATGTGCTCGAGAACCCGGGGCCCCGCGATGGAGCCCTCGCGGGTCACGTGCCCGATGAGCAGGACCGACGTTCCCGTCGACTTCGCATGCCGCACCAGGCTCGCTGTCGACTCGCGCAGCTGCGTCACGGCGCCCGGCGCCGCGTCGACTTCGGCGACGGACATCGTCTGGATCGAGTCGATCACGAGGACTTTCGCGCCGGATCCGCCCGCGCCATCCAGGATCCGCTCGACGGCCGTTTCCGCGACGAGCCTGAGGTTTCCGGTGTCGACGCCGACGCGCCGCGCGCGCTCCGCCACCTGCCGGACCGATTCCTCGCCGGTCGCATACAGGACGGGCTGCGCGCGGGCCAGCGCGGCTGCGCACTGCAGGAGAAGCGTCGATTTGCCGATGCCGGGCTCGCCGCCGATCAGTGTCACCGATCCCGGGACGAGGCCGCCGCCGAGCACGCGATCGAACTCCGCGAAGCCGGTCGCCATGCGGGCCTCGGGCTCGCCCACGAGCTGCGCGATCGCGGCCGGGCGCTCGTGGCTGCGCGAGTCCCGCTGCCGCGATGCGCGCGCGCGCGCCTCGGTGAACGGCGCCAGCGTGTTCCATTCGCCGCAGGCGGGGCACTGCCCGCTCCATCGTGGCGCATCGGCACCGCAGGAGGCGCAGACGAACACCGTGCGGGGCTTGGCCATGGAAGCGATCCGGAGCCGGGAAGCGGCGATGCTAGCACGCGTCAGGACGCCGGCCGGTCCGTGCGGGAGTGCGGCGCAGGTCGCGGTTTCGGCCATAAGCTTTTGAAAATCCGGCCAGTGCCAGTACCGGCCCGCACGGGGCCCGTTTATGATCCGGGAATCTGGGCGGCAACGGACCGGTCAAGGCATGGCGGACGATTCCAGTCGCGGCGGTTGGCTGCGCGGCCTTGCCGGCGGTTCCGGCAAGAAATCCGGGGAAGCCAGCCCCCGCATCGGCAAGCCGCTCTCCCGCTCCGTCGTTGAAAAGCCGCCACCGGCCGCGCAGTCCGCGCCCAACCGCGGCTCGCGCGGCGCGAGCTTTCGCCCCGGCCAGCTGTTCCACCACTTCCGCCTGCAGCAGCAGCTCGGCCGCGGCGCGACCGCCACGGTCTATCGCGCGGCCGACGAGCGCACCGGCGCCATCGTCGCGCTGAAGCTCCTCTCGCTCGCCGAGGACTGGCCCGACGACCTGCTGGATGAGGCCAAGCTGCGGCTCCTGCGGGAAGCCGAGGCGGCCGGCTCGCTCGCGCACCCGGACATCGTCGAGATCCGCGAGGCCGGCGAACACGAGGGACAGGTCTACCTCGCGATGGAATACGTCGAGGGCGTCAACCTCGCGACCCACGCGACCGAGGGCCGCATGCTGCCGCCGCGGCTCGTGTGCGAGATGTGTGCCCGCGTTGCCGACGCGCTCTACTTCGCGCACCAGCGCGGCGTGATCCACCGCGACATCAAGCCAGCCAACATCGTCTTCGACCAGAAGAACCGGCGCGTGCGGGTCATGGACTTCGGCGTCGCGCGCCTCGAGAACAGCCGCGCGACCCGCACCGGCGTCATCCTCGGCTCGCCGTCGTACATGGCGCCCGAGCAGCTCGACGCGCGGCCGGTCACGCCGCAGTCGGACCTCTTTTCGCTCGGCGTCTCGCTGTTCCAGCTCCTGACCGGCATGCTGCCGTTCCGCTCCGACTCGATCCCGGGGCTCATGCAGAAGATATCCGCCGAGCCGCACCCTCCGCTCCGGGTCGTGCGGCCGGACATGCCGCCGGCGCTCGGGGCGATCATCGACCGCGCGCTGGAAAAGGAGCCCGAGGCGCGTTACCGGAACGGCGCAGAGATGGCGCAGGCGCTTCGCGACTGCGCGCGCGACATCGATCCGGCGCTGCGCTGATGGGCCGCTACGTCTCGCTCAGGAACCGGGTCCTCGCCGTCGGTCTCACCGACACGGGCAAGGTGCGCGAGCACAACGAGGATTCGATCGCGCTCGACCACGACATCGGCCTTTACGTCCTCGCTGACGGCATGGGCGGATACAACGCGGGCGAGGTCGCGAGCGGCATCGCCGTCAAGACGATCACGAACCTGGTGCGCGAGGCCTTCGTCGCCCAGGAACTCGAAGGCAGCGACAAGGCGACCGGCCTGCATCGCCCGAGCATCATCCTGCGCGACGCCATCGCACGCGCCAACAAGATCATCCACCAGACCTCGAAGACGCAGACGCAATGCGAGGGCATGGGCACCACGGTGGTCGCCGCCCTGCTCCACGACAACCGCATCTCCGTCGCCCATGTCGGCGACTCGCGCCTGTACCGCTTGCGCAAGGACACCTTCGAGCAGCTCACGATGGATCACTCGCTTCTGCAGGAGCTGGTCGACCGCGGTTTCTACTCCGCCGAGGAAGCGCAGCGGGCGACCAACAAGAATTACGTGACCCGGGCGCTCGGCGTCGAGGCGACCGTCGAGGTCGAGGTGCACGAGCTTCCCGTAGAGGCCGGGGACTGTCTCGTGCTCTGCTCGGACGGCCTCACCGACATGGTGGAGGACGAGGACATTCACTTAACAATCAGTACGTTCGGCGGTAATCTTGACACCGTCGCGAGGCAGCTCGTGCAGCTCGCCAACGACAGCGGCGGCCGGGACAACGTCTCGGTCGTGCTGGCCCAGGTGGCTGAACTTTTCCCCGCCCGGCGGGGCATACTTGACAGAATATTGGCCTGGTTCGGATAACAGGCAGCGAGGGAGACGATGGCGCGCCTTATCTTGAGTCTCGACGGCCAGGTGCTGGCCGAATACAACATGACCAAGGAGCGGTACACGGTCGGACGGCTGCCGGACAACGACGTGCGCATCGACAATGCGGCCGTCAGCGGGCATCACGGCCTGATCATCAACATCCTGAACGACTCCTTCCTCGAGGACCTCAACAGCACCAACGGCACCTACGTCAACGGCAAGCTCATCAAGAAGCACGCCCTGACGCACGGCGACGTGATCACGATCGGCCACCATCACCTGCGTTTCGTCGACAGCCAGGTCGAGAGCACCGAGCAGGACGAGTTCGAGCGCACGCTCGTGATCCAGCCTGGCCAGGTGAACGAGGCACGGCTCAAGGCCGCCACCGACTCGGTCGCGCCGTCCCCGCCCCCCACGACCCCGGCGCCGTCGCCGTCCGCGTCCGCCTATGCGGCACAGGACAAGGGCGCCCCCGCGCGCCCGGCCAAGCTGCAGGTCCTCTCGGGCCAGTTCGCCGGCCGCGAGCTCGAGCTGGCCAAGACGTTGACGACTCTAGGTCGGCCCGGCGTGCAGGTGGCGGCGATCAGCCGGCGCGCGGACGGTTACTACGTCGTGCACGTCGAAAGCTCCAAGCCCGGCGACTTCCCGCTCGTAAACGGCCAGCCGATTGGCCCGCAGGCACGCAGGCTCCACGACAACGACGTCGTGACGCTCGCTGGCGTGAAGATGGGGTTCTTCGAAGCCTGAGGGGACTGTCCTTCCTGCCCGGAGGAAAAAGGGGACTGTCCCCTCTTAGTACGCCCCGACCAGCCCCCAAATCCCGAACGCAAGGATTCCCGCCGCAGCCACGGCCGACACCGCCCGCCGCCCCCGCTCGCCCGGCAGCGCGCGGCCGAGGACCGCGCCGCAACCGCCGATGGCCACGTTGATCGCCGCGCTGCCCGCCGCGAGCGCGAGCGCGAGGCCGGCGGCCGTCGCCACCGAGCCGGCGACCGGCAGCTGCGGCACGACGCCCGCGAACATGACGAAGGTCATCGGGTTCACCACCGTGAGCAGGAATGTCGGCAGGAAGGCATGCGCCGCGGCCTTCGGGACTGCGGGTGCCGCGCCGGGACGGAGCTGCCCGAGGAGCATCCACGCGCCGAGCGCGACGAGGAGCAGCGCGCAGGCGGTCTCGATGACGCGCTCGTAATCCGCGAGGTACGGGAGCACGAGCGCGCCCGCGAGGAACGCGGCGAGCGCGTAAAGCAGGTCGGCCAGCGCCGCGCCGAGGCCCGCGAACGCGCCGGCCGCGAGGCCCTGCCGCGCGCCGGTGCCGAAGATCAGCAGCGCGATCGGCCCGATCGCCCCCGCCACGATCACGCCGAAGACGAAGGCCTTCCACATCGCGGGAGTCTTCTGCGGAAACGCGCGAACCGGGCTAGCCCGTCGCCGGTGCCCGCGCAATGGCGGCGCCGAGGACCGCCCAGTAGGCGAGCAGCACGACCCAGCTCGCGAAGAAGGCGCGGAATCGCCACATCACCCTGTTGTTGGTCACGTGGATCGCGCTGTGGAGCGCCCGCAGGGCGACGTAGGCCCAGCCGAGCCCGACGAGCAGCACGCCGGACTCGCCGGCGGCGAACGCGATGGCCGTCCCCGCGTAGAAGAGCGTCGGCATTTCGTACAGGTTGGCGACGTTGCGCGAGGTGGCGGCGAGCTCCGGCGGCTCGCCATCGCCCTTGAACACCTTGTAGAAGCGCGGATCGACCCTGCCCGCCTTCGCGGCCGCGAAGCGCATGCGCGCGAGCCGCGCCACCGACAGCAGCGTCAGCGCGACGAGCGCGAAC